>JBARPX010000265.1:0-37440 GCA_049643405.1 Candidatus Zixiibacteriota bacterium | reverse complement strand
ACCGCGGTCGAGCGGGTATATGCTTCTGATCTGATGAGCGACGTCTTGGCCTTCGGCAGGTCCAATTCCATTCTGTTTACCGGGCTGGCAAGCCAGCAGGCGGTCATCTCCGCCCACATGGCGGAGTTTAAAGGGGTTGTCTTCGTGCGGGGCAAGGTCCCCAAGGACGGGTCCAAGGAATTCGCCAAGGAGAACGACCTGGTTCTGCTATCCACCGAGATGGACATGTACGATGCCTGCGTGAGGATAGATAGGTCCAGAAGGGAGGGGAAATCCGGGGCTCCAATGACTAATTCGTTTGCGAACAAGATTCAGGAGATGTTGCTTATTCACCAGTTCTCCATTCAGGGGAACGATTTCGCCAACGCCGGCATGGCGTCCACCCAAGTCAAGTCGATACTGAAGAAGATCGGATTAGATCCCAAGCTGGTCCGAAGGGTCGCCATCTCCACCTACGAAGGGGAGATGAACGTGGTCATGCACGCCGAAAGGGCAAAGGTTAACCTCTCGGTCAGTCCCAGCACTATTGAGGTGCTGATTCAGGATGAAGGGAAGGGCATCCCGGACGTGAATCTGGCCATGGAGGAGGGATTCACCACCGCCACCGAGGAGATGAGAGCCATGGGATTCGGTTCGGGAATGGGACTGCCCAACATAAAGAAGAACTCGGACGACATTGAGATTGAAAGTGAGGTTGGAAAAGGAACCAAGCTGCTGATGAGATTTTTCATCTGACGTTTGACTTTCTAAAGGAGCAGTAAAGAGAGTGATCCAGTATTATCACGCTCATAAAGTCGTTCTGGAGAAGTGTCGCGGACACATGAACTGCATGCGCCACTGCCCCACCCAGGCCATCCGGGTGAGAGGAGGCAAGGCGGTCATATCCGAGGAGTTGTGCGTCGATTGCGGCAGCTGCATCTCGGTGTGTCCCGCCGGGGCCATCGTCCCCATCGCCGATCCGGTAGGGGAGATAGCTCATTTCAAGCATAAGGTGGTGGTACCTTCGCCGGTGCTCTATTCCCAATTCGACTCGAACGTCCATCCCTACGTCATTCACCTGGCCTTGAAAAAGCTCGGTTTCGATGAGGTCGTGGACGTGGGCGCCTCATCGGCCGCCTTGGTCCGGGCTCTGGTCAAGCATATGGAGAACTATAAGGGCCGGCTGCCCCTCATATCCTCTCACTGCCCCGCCATGCTCAGGCTGATCCAGGTTAGGTATCCTGATTTAGTCGAACTGGTGGTGCCGATGGACGTGCCCCGAGAGGTGACGGCGCGGGAGATCAGGAAAAATCGGCCGACTAAGTTGGGACTCAAGCCGGAGGACATCGGGATAATCTACATAGCTCCCTGCCCGGCAAAGATCGTCTCCATCAAGCAGCCGGCTGAAAAGGCCAGGTCCTGGTTCGACGGAGCCGTTTCCATCCAGGACGTGTATTCCATTCTGCTCCCTCAGGTCGTAACCATAAAGGAAACCTTCGATTTGCGCCAGGTGCCGAAGGATTTTGCCTTCAACGCGGGTTGGGCCACGCTGGGAGGCATGGTCAGGGCGGTGGAGATGGAAAACTGGCTGGCCGTTTCCGGATTGGATCACGTGATGCAGACACTGGATGATATCGAGAATTCACGCCTACGGAACGTCGATTTCGTGGAAGCCATGGCTTGTATGTTGGGTTGCATCGGTGGAACCCTTAACGTGGAAAACCCTTATGTCGCGCGGGCCAACAGCATAAAGCAAAGAGCCAGGTATGAAGACCGCATAAAAGTCGATGATGAGGATATCAACCGAAAGCTCAAAGAAGGGTACTATTTCCTGGAAAATCCGATTCTGCCTCGTCCCACCAAATACTTCGACACCGACTTGGAGACCTCCATTAAGAGAATGAAGGAAAGGGAGAGGGTCTACCAGAAGCTTCGCCAAACCGACTGCGGCTGCTGCGGAGCACCCACCTGTATGGCCTTTGCCGAGGATTTCGTCAGGGGAGAGGTGGAGATCACCGATTGCATCTTCCTTGCACAGAAGGGTGAGGAATGACGAAAAAGCGGACCGTTCGAAAGAGGAGCGCAGGCGGCTCAAAGAAGGCGGAGCGTTACGCCCGCATATTCTCCGAGTTCAGAGGCGACGAGGGCGACCTGATTCCGATCCTGCAGAAGACTCAGGAGAAGTTTGGATTCATCCCCAAAGAGGCGGTTAATCGCATCTCGCGATACTTAAAGATCTCGGAAAACCAGATCTTCGGCGTGGCTTCGTTCTATTCACAGTTTCGCTTCACCGCGCCCGGCAGAAACTCGATCAAGGTCTGTTTAGGGACAGCCTGTCACGTGAAGGGAGGGCAGATCCTCTGTGACGCGGTGGAGAGGGAGCTCGACGTCAAGCCGGGTGGAACCACCAAAGACCGGCGATACGACTTAGAGAGAGTGGCTTGCCTGGGATGCTGCGCCCTGGCGCCCGTGATTCAGGTCAACGACGACATCTACAGCCGGATGACGGTGATTCGTTTGAAGGAGATTTTGGATAAGTATGAGTGATTTCGAGAAGAAAAGAAAACAGGCCGAAAAGAAGTGGGACTCTCTGAAGGCCAGCAAGATCCCGGTAATCTACATCGGCACCGCCTCCTGCGGCCTGGCTGCCGGCGCTATGGAGGTCCTTGGGTCCGTCCGGGAGACTTTGAAAAAGAACCGGCTGAAGGCCAAGATCGTCCGGGTGGGTTGCATCGGTCCCTGTTACTTAGAACCTCTGATGGATGTCACGGTGCCGGGTCAGCCGCGAATAAGCTACGCCAATATGAACCAGCACAAGGCCAAGCGAGTGATAGAATCCTACCTGAAGAAAGGTGACCCGTTCCTACAGTTCGCCGTGGGGCATTTCGGAGAGGAGGAGTGGCAGTCGGGCAACGGGATTCCCAGGTTCTTCGATCTCCCCATGCTGAAACCACAGGTCAGAGTGGTGCTCAGAAACTGCGGGTTTATCGATCCGGAGGAGATCGACCACTACATAGCAAACGAGGGATACGAAGGCATCATGAATGCTTTCAGCAAAGGCCCCCGGGCGGTAATCGAGGAGGTTAAGGAGGCCGGGCTTCGGGGGAGAGGGGGAGCGGGGTTCCCCACCTACAAGAAGTGGGAGATATGCCGGAGTGCTCCGGGTAAGACCAAATACATGATCTGTAATGCGGATGAGGGCGACCCGGGAGCGTTCATGAACCGCTCCCTGATTGAAGGCGATCCACACTCGGTTCTCGAAGGGATGCTGATCGCCGCATACACCATCGGCGCTTCGCATGGATACATTTACATAAGGGCGGAATACCCCCTGGCCATCGCTCGTTTAAGAAAAGCCATTGCCCAAATGACCGATTACGGCTTCTTGGGCAAGAACATTCAGAACTCAGGCTTCGACTTTGACATAACCATAAAGGAAGGGGCGGGTGCCTTCGTCTGCGGCGAGGAGACCGCGCTTATAGGTTCTATTGAAGGTAAACGCGGCATGCCCAGGTCCCGACCACCGTTTCCGGCGGTATCGGGCCTGAACGGAAAGCCCACCATCATCAATAACGTGGAGACCCTGGGAACCCTCCCCAATATCCTGAGAAACGGAGCGGGATGGTATAAACAGTACGGCACCCAGGGGAACCAGGGCACCAAGACCTTCTCCCTGGTGGGAAAGATACGTCGCTCGGGCTTGATCGAGGTGCCGCTGGGAATGACGCTGAGGAAGATCATATTCGACATAGGGGGCGGTTCGGCAAAACCCTTCAAGGCGGTTCAGACAGGTGGTCCCTCCGGAGGATGTCTCTCCGAGGAATTCTTAGACACGCCCATAGATTATGAATCCCTGGACGCGGCCGGTTCCATTATGGGATCCGGCGGCCTGATCGTGATGGACGAGGACACCTGTGTGGTGGACGTGGCCCGCTATTTCCTCGACTTTACCCAGAAGGAATCCTGCGGCAAATGCTCTCCCTGCCGGGTGGGAAGCAGGCATATGGTGGAGATTTTGGAGAGGATCACCAGGGGAGAAGGAGAGCCGGAAGATCTGCCCAAGCTTGAAGCTTTAGGGGAGACGGTGAAAAGAGGATCGCTCTGCGGCTTGGGCCAGACCGCTCCCAATCCGGTTTTGACCACCCTGCGTTACTTCCGGCCGGAGTACCTGCTACACGTTAAGGAGAAACACTGTCCGGCCACCGTGTGCAACGAGCTCATCGAATACCGGGTAATCCCGGAGAAATGTACCGGATGCCAGCGCTGCGTGAGCGTCTGCCCCACCGGCGCCATAACCGGACCCAGGGCGGAACCGCATAACCTGGATCCGTCCAAGTGTATAAAGTGCCGAGCCTGCTATGAGATCTGCCGCTTCGACGCCATAGCCGGCGACGCCATCATCATCAGATCCAAACGGAGAACCGCCGATGAGCAAGCCGAGTGAGACGGTCGGCATCACCATCGACAACAGGCGTTTCAAGGTAAAAAAAGGGCTGACCATCCTTGAGGCTGCGGAGCAGAACGACATCTACATCCCCACGCTGTGTGCCCATAAGGATCTGACTCCCTTTGGAGGCTGCCGGATGTGCATTGTGGAGGTGGAGGGGATGCGGGGTCTCCCCACGGCTTGCACCACACCGGCGCAAGAGGGGATGATCATAAGAACTCACACCGCCCAGGTTCAGGCGGAGAGGAAGGAGATTCTGCAGCTGATCTTAAGCGAGCACACCTCCAGCTGCCTGATCTGCGAGGAGAGCGACGAGTGTAAGGAATACATGGGCACCGTCCGCAAGGCGGGCGTGACCACGGGGTGCCGTTATTGTCCTAATGATAGGGCCTGTGAACTGCAGGACGTTGTGGAGAAGATGGAGATCAAAGAGATCGGCTACCCGGTATACTACCGCGGGCTGCGGGTGGAAAAGGATGATCCCTTTTACGACCGGGATTATAACCTGTGCATCCTATGCGGAAGATGCATCCGAATGTGCCAGGAGATTCGCACTGCCAACACCCTGGCTTTCAAGCAGCGGGGACGTTATACGGTAATCGGTCCGGCTTACCAGCGGACCCACCTGGAAGCCGGCTGCGAATTCTGCGGGGCATGCGTCTCGGTATGTCCCACCGGGGCTCTCTCGGAGAAGGTGAGCAAATGGGAGGGCAAGCCCGAACGGGAACAGGTCACCACCTGCCCCTTCTGCGGCGTAGGATGCCAGATTCGCTTGCAGGTAAAGGGAAACGAGATCGTCGGCAGCCTGCCGGAGCAGGATACTTTGATAAATAATGGACAGCTTTGCGTCAAGGGGAGGTTCTGCGTTGCCGAGGTGGTGAATAATCACCAGCGCTTGAGGCGACCGTATAGAACTCAAGACAACACCAGAAGGGAACTCTCCTGGGACGAGGCGGTTGACCTGGCAGTTGAGAAACTCTCGGCATGTTCTGCTAAGGAGTTCGGCATGCTGGTCTCACCCAACTGCTCTAACGAGGATTTGTACGTGGCCGGAAAATTCGCCCGGGTTGTTATGGGTTCACACAACGTGGATACGACTTCGAGATCATTCTATGGACCCGGCTTCAACGCCTACCTTAACCTGATGCAGATGTCTGTCCCGCTCTCCGACCTTCGAAAGGCTTCAACCATCCTCTGTGTCGGGCTGGACACAAGGTTCAGCCGATCGGTGGTGGGTGTGGAGCTGCGAAAAGCAATTGCCAGAGGAGCCAAGGTCATCACCGTCAGCCCGCGGCACCACAGCCTCTCGGTGATCGCGGAGAAATGGATCCAGCCGACTTCCGGCACGGAAGTTACTCTGCTCGATTCCCTGGTTATGGCGACTCGGAAGAATGCAAGGGCGTCACGAACCGGGTCGAGGACAGGGGTAAAAGGCCTTGACGGCGAGTTGGAAGATGCCGCTCAAATGCTGAAAGGAGCATCTGACCCTGTAATCCTGGTGGGTTCCGAATTCATGCAATATGACGGGAGTCCACAGCTTCTGGAGAGTATAGAGAAATTAGCCCGGAATATCGGGGCGGGTGTTTTGCCGCTGCCGGCTCAGAACAACTTATTCGGTTCCATTCTTATGGGGACCTACCCCGAACTTTTGCCGGGCGGACTCTCCTCCGGAAAGAAAAAGAGGATCGAGGAGCTGAAGAGGAAATGGCGGGCGGACGTGCCTTACTTCACCTCTCGATTGAGCCGGGAGATCTTTGTGCCCAAGAAGAAGCTGAAAGTGCTTTACCTGGTGGGAGAGGTTCCGGCAGACGCTCTTTTTGAGTCTGAGTTTTTGATCGTTCAGAACATGTATCCGCCTGATCGCTGGCAGGCAGCTGATCTGGCCTTAGCTTCGGCAGCATTCGCAGAGATTGACGGAACTTTCATGAATGGAGCGGGACGAGTTCAGCGGGTTCGAAAAGCCGCTGATCCTCCGGGTGAGGCCCTGCCCGACTGGGAGATACTCTGCCGGATAGCCCGGAAGATGGAAAAAAAAGGCTTTGATTTCTCCAGCGCGTGCCAGGTTCATAAGGAGATCTCCGGTTTGGTGAAGGGATTCGGGAACTTCGACAGGCCTTCCCGTAAACCCACCCTCCTGACATGCGAAGTGGATTTGACCGTTCCCGCGGCCAAGCTCAAGAGGATGAAGAAGGCAGATAAGAGCTTTCCGTTTCTTCTTAACACTGCAGTGGTCGAACATACGCACCGCGGGTTCCCGCTGTCGACCTGGGTGGAGGGAGCCAGGATGCTGTTTCCCGAGGGAGTCTTGAGCATGAGCTCAGATGATGCCAAAAAGGCCAGGATCGCCGATGGCGATAAGGTGCTGGTAAGGTCGGCTAACTTCGAGAAGACCTGGCCTGTAAGAATCGTCAGCGAACAGCCGAAAGGGACCTTGCACGTGACCCTGCGCCAGGGCGAATCGGTGGGATCCAATCCCCATCGGGTGAGAATAAGGAAGAAGAATGTTTAAGTTGATCGAAAACCGGATGATCGTGCCCAACATGCACCTGCTGACGCTGGAGGCGCCTGAGGTTGCCCGCCAGATGAAGCCGGGTCAATTCGTGATCGTGCGAGCCGAGGATGGGGGTGAAAGGATACCTCTTTCAATCGCTGACTGGGACGCCGAAGCGGGGACGGTAATGGTTGTGGTGAAGAATATCGGCAGCACCACCGACAGGTTAGCATCACTTGAAGCCGGAACCAGCATTCCTACCGTGGTGGGACCTCTGGGCAATCCTACGGAGATCGAAAAGTTCGGCACGGTTCTCTGTCTCGGTGGATGCTACGGGATAGGAAGCATCTTCCCCATCGCCCGGGCGCTGAAAGAGAAAGGGAACAAGGTTATCACGGTCATCGAGGCCAGAAGTTCATATCTTCTCTTCTGGGAGGATAAGCTCAAGGAAGTGTCTGACAAGTTCATCTGCATCACCCGGGACGGAACCAAAGGCCACAAAGGACATGTGGGAAGGCTTACCGAGATCATAAAATCTTCTGATGAGCCGGTGGATCGGGTCATCATCAACGGGTGTACCTTCCTTCTGAAAAGAGGATCGGATATGAGCCGGCCCCTGGGCATAAAGACCATAGTCAGCTTGAATCCGATTATGATCGACGGCACGGGGATGTGCGGGGTGTGCCGTGTGACGGTCGGAAAGACTACGAAATTCGCCTGCGTGCACGGCCCGGATTTCGATGGGCACGAGGTCGACTGGAAGGAACTTTTGCAGCGACGTAAAACGTATATGCGAGAGGAAGTGATTCCCTTAAGGACGAGCCGGTGTGAAGAACATGTTATCACATCGTCTGAGTAGTCCATAGACGACTCGTCATTGCGAGTCCCGATGAAATCGGGACGAAGCAATCTCCGGCCGGTCAGAATTTGATGAGATTGCTTCGTCGGCCCCCGTAAGGGGGTCTCCTCGCAATGACAGACTGAACGGGAATTCTGTTATGCCTGAGCCACAGAAGAAGATGCTGGATTTGAACAGAAGGGATATGCCCAAGCAGCCGCCCGAGGTGAGGAGGCACAATTTCATTGAAGTGGCGCTGGGATATTCCCCGGAAACCGCAATGGAAGAAGCAAAGCGATGCCTGCAGTGCAAAAAGCCCAAGTGCGTCGCCCGGTGCCCGGTGGAGATAGACATTCCCGGATTCATCAAGTGCATTGCAGAAGGAGACTTCGCCACCGGAACCAGGATTTTGAAGGATAAGAACTGTCTTCCTGCCATGTGCGGCCGGGTCTGCCCCCAGGAGGAGCAGTGTGAAGAGGTATGCGTTCTGGTGAAAAAGGGCGGGCAGATCGCGGTGGGCAGGCTGGAACGTTTCCTGGCAGACTGGGAGGGCCAGCAAGGAGAGCCTGAAATGCCCAAGATTCCACGTTCTACCGGAAGAAAGGTTGCGGTGGTAGGAGGAGGACCTGCAGGGCTAACCGTGGCTGGCGATTTGATAAAGCTGGGACACCAGGTGACTATCTTCGAGGCGTTGCATGAGGTGGGAGGGGTCTTAATTTACGGCATCCCCGAGTTCAGGCTTCCCAAGGTCATCGTGCACCGGGAAGTCGAGTATCTCCAGAAATTGGGCGTGGATGTGGTGACTGACTATGTCGTCGGCAAGACCAGAACAGTGGATAGCCTTCTGGAGGAATATGACGCCATGTTCATCGGCTCGGGCGCTGGGCTTCCCTGGTTTATGGACGTTCCCGGTGAGAACCTAAACGGCGTCTACTCGGCCAACGAATACCTCACCAGGATGAACCTGATGAAGGGCTTCCTCTTTCCCGAGTATCATACGCCCATAAAGAATCATAAGAGGGTGGCGGTCATGGGCGGGGGAAACGTGGCCATGGACTGCGCCAGGACTGCCCTCAGGTTGGGAGCGGAGAGCAGGATCATCTACCGGAGATCCAGGCAGGAGCTGCCGGCACGTTTGGAGGAGATAGAGAATGCTGAAGAGGAGGGGGTGATCTTCGATTTCTTGACTCTTCCCATCAAATATATCGGGGATGAGAATGGGTGGTTGAAGGAGATCGAATGTCTGAAGATGGAATTGGGTGAGCCAGATGACTCCGGAAGAAGACGACCCGTTCCCATAGAAGGTTCCGAATATAAAGTCCCCATGGACGCAGTTGTATGCGCCATCGGCAACAGCCCCAACCCGCTGGTTCCCGCCACCACTCCCGGGTTGGAAGTCGGTAAGAGGGGGAACATCGTTGCGGATGAGGAGACCGGCAAGACCTCCCGGGATAGAGTATGGGCCGGAGGGGACGTGGTCACCGGTGCCGCCACCGTTATCCTAGCCATGGGCGCCGGCCGCAAAGCTGCAAGATCCATCCACGAATACCTTTGCTCTCTCTGAGCGGATTCCCACTACCGCAATAATCGATCTTAGCTGATCGCCGTCTCAGACGCCCGAAAACTCACACCACCCTGTCAGGGCTTTAAATATACAGGATCGTTTCTGATCGTTGCTGAGGAATGGTGCCCGCGATAATTCCACTTGGACCCAAGCAAGCTCGTGCGCGTGGGAGCGGATAACGTGGCCACCCTTAAACGGGAAGTTTGTGGACACCTCGATCTGAAAGGCACGCTCGAAGCTCTCGGCCAACTGTTTCAGCCACGTATCCGGGCAGGTTCCGTCGCCGTTACTCAGACAGAGGAGGGGTCGCCGTTTTCCGGCATCAGATGCAACCGGTGGGCCGATTGCAGCCATGGTATGACAATCCACACCTAACTTTGCCTTTTTTGCTAAAGTGCTCAACTGCTGATGGTAGGGTCGGTGGTACCTAGCCAAAAGAGTCTCCACCGATTCATCTGACAGCGGTTCACGGTAGACCGGAACTTCCCAGATAGTGTGCGTTTTTACCACTCCGTCGGCTCGCCGGTCGTCTTCTGCCCGATTCAAATCGACAATCGCCCTGGCAATGTGAGTAGTGACGAATGAAGCTACCTCCTCCTGGAGAGAGTAGATCTCGGCTGCCCCTTCGTCGCCGTCCTCGACGATTTGCTCCTCGGTAAGGGCGCAAAGTTCCTTGACCTCCGGGGGCACTTTCAGCCCGGCGTGTGGAACTGATATCAGGAGGGGAAGAGTCACAGGCTCGGGCCTCCCGCAGCGCCGTCACGGCGTGGGTCGGCAACCCCGATGAACGATTCACCTTCCCGGATTACCAGCTGGACGCAGCCTAAGTAGAATGAATAGGGGTCGCGCGGGTCAACGGTGAAGCCGTTTCTCTCCAGAACGGCTGGGATCTCGTCTGACATTCGAGATGCCTCAAGGGAGACTCTGCCGCCCAGGTTGCAGTGCAAGCGTGGAGAGTTTACTGCATCGAGAGGTGATTGTCGAAACAATCGGAGTACCACCTGAAAGATCGAAGAGGTGATTCTTTCGCTGCCAGGGGAGCCGATGACCAGCCAAGGTTTTCTTCCTTTGAAAACTATGGTGGGGGCAACGCTGGCCCAGGGGACGGCATTGGGACGGAGGTAATAGGGGTGAGCGATATCCTCGTGTTCAAAGGCCCTTAGGTAGTTGTTGTAGAGAAATCCCAGCTCTTCCGCAGCACAACAGGATCCATATACGCGCTCAATGGATTGAGTCAAACCCACGGCATTGCCGAAGTGGTCCATGACGGATAGGTGGGTAGTATCGCCCTGTGTGCGAATACGGCGAGCCATTCTTTTGGCGTAATCCGCGCTCAGCATCTTACGGTCAGACACTTGAGCGTAGAAGGTGGGATCGTAAGGCCGGTCGCGACGATCCCGGTATGCCTGCTGCATTACCCTGGCCAGCATAAGAGCGCCCTTGGGCCTGTCTGGATTGCGATACTTTTTCGGGAACTGGCTGATTATGTGGAGCATCTCGATCAGAGTTCGCCCAGCTCCGGGAGGGGGGAAAGTCATGACTCTTAGACCATCGAACCAGCAAGCAACCGGTCGGCGTTCAATGGGAGGAAGAACCTGGGCCAGGTCATCTTTGCGAATGAGTCCCTGGTTACGCACCATATCACGGTGAATAAGGTGAGCAATTCTGCCGGTATAGAAGTCGTCCACTCCCTTCTTTGCCAGTCGCTTAAGCGTTTCCGCCAGAACGGGCTGTCGAAACCGCTCACCCACCCGGTGCGGCCTTCGGCCGTCCTTCAGGAAGAACTTGCCAGCGGTACCTTCCAGCAAATGCTGATATGCGCGTTTTTCGAGCGCCCGCTGCAGTTCTGTGGTCTTCATGCCCTCCTCAGCCAAGCGTACGGCGGGCTGAAGAATCTGGGCCCAGGGCAGGGTACCGTATTGCTCCAGCGCATAGGCTAAGGTACGAGGCGTGCTGGGCACCGTGGCGGCCCGGTAACCTCGACGAAGCTCCTCCTTGGACAGACTGCCCGGGGTGGCGCGGTGCGGCGCATTAGAGGAGCCGTCCAGGGCAATTGTTCTCCGGGTGTGGGCTACGTGGATCAACATCATGGTCTGGCCGCCCAGTCCGGAAGCAGAAGGCTCGCAGACTCCCAGCGCAAGCGCCGTGGCAACCGCTGCATCCACCGCATTACCGCCTCTGGCCAGCATCTCCACGCCCGCCTCGGTGGCATTATAATGCTGGGATGAGACCATGCCGAAGCGTGAAACGGAAACGCGCTGCGGTTTCCTGATCCGGGGACTGGTCAACTCCACCAGTTCGGGATCGATCTCCATTTCCCCAAGCATATTAGCTTACCCTGCTTTTAAACTGTTGGGCAAGGAACTGGGTCAGCAGAAGCGTTCGCTGAACCAGGCTGATCCTCTGCACCGACTCCTGTGGTGTGTCAACATTGCGTGTGACCGGTCCAAGGCCGCACACGACACTGGTCGGTCCCGATACCAAGCCGGCCACAGAGGCGTATAACGAGGATTCGGTGGTAAGGGGGATCTCCCATTCTTGCGCGACTTCTTTAAGTGAACGAACCAGCCGATCGTTCACCTTACGCTTCTTCATGGAAGGACGGTCGGAGACCAGCTCCAAATTCCAGCGGTATCCTTTGGTAGAGAGAATGCTGCGTATGTTCTGCTCAACAGAATCCGCCCTTCGCGTGTCCAGGAAACTGACCAACAGGGTGGCGATGGCGCGATGGGGCAGAAGTTGCGGAAAGGCCTCCGTTCTGAACTGAGATACGTCCACCGCAACCCGGTCTTCTTTGGAGGAGAGCTTCCCCATCTCGTCCAGCTTGGAATAGGTCCATTGCAACACTCCACGCGTTTTATAGGCTTTTCCCAGGCGGCGGGGAGTCTCCTCTATAATCAAACGATACTTCCTCCAGCCGCGGCGTTGCACGGTCAGGTGGTTTTCCGGGGTTCCGGGTCGCAGAACCAGCACTTGCTTAGCTTGGGTTGAAGCTTTTTTGATTAACTCGCGACTGTAGCGACATTCTCTGCCCTCGTCAGCGTAAAACAGCGCGCCAAGCGGTATGTTTTGCAGACGGCGGGCACTTCTCAAGGCTCTGAGTGCAAACTCGAGCATAACCAAAGGAGCCCTGGAGACGCCGATCCCCTCGCCGTAGAGCCACTCCGGGTCACGCCTGAAGCTGTGGGCCGAAGAACCCTCATCCAGAGGCACATCCAGATGCGAGATCAGCAGCGTCCCACCTTTAAGGCCGCTGCGGCTCTGCCACGTCCATACGGCCCGCTCATCCGTCAATTCGCTGACAGGTTGAAGCTTAAGCTCGGTCGCCAGCGCCATGACCCTCTTGCTCATCTCCTGGATTCCAGTTGGATCGGATGTGCGGCTTGAGACAGACACCCATTCCTGAAGCCGTTTCTCCATCCGATCGCGGCGCTCAACCAGGTATGAAAACACCTGCTGCCCCAGATCACCCTTTCCAGTGGATATCTGGGGTGGACTGGGAGTGCCGAAGTACCTGGCTGAGGCAACCTCGACCAGCCTGCAGACGAGTTTTGGGAAATCCAGCCCTGCATGCTCGGCAGCGATGGTATACGAGCCGTGCTCGCCTAAGCTGGGAAGGCTGTTCAACTCCAGCACGTGGAAATTTCCGTGCGTGTCGAGGCGCATATCGACCCGGGCACAATCTTGGCAGCCGAGCGCGCTGAAAACCTTACGCGCCAGATTCTGGGCGCTCTCGGTCAGGCCTCCGTCAAGCGGAGCGGGACATCTGAAATCAATGGCGCGGCCGGAGGTGCGGGTCTTGTCTTCATAAGTATATATCGCGGGCCCGCCGCCGCTAAACACAAGCTCGACCGGTGGAAGTACCTCCGGCGGATTGTTTCCCAGCAATCCCACGTTTATCTCCCGTCCTTCGATATATTGCTCGACTAAGACAGGTTGATAATATGCCTGAAAGATAAAACCGGCCGCCTCCCGCAGCTCTCTCTCGCTGGTGACGATCCTCAGGCCGAACGATACCGCCTCGTTCTTGGGCTTAACAATCAGCGGGTACCTCAAGCCGGGCGCTTCAAAACCCGGGGCGTCCAACACCGCAAAATCGGGAGTGGGGATGCCATGCTGCCGAAAAATCATCTTGGCTACCACCTTATCTAACGCCAGGGAATGCGCCAACGGCCCAGACCCGACATAGGGAATGCCCACCATCTCCAGTATGCTAGGCACATGGGTATAGCGGGCCTGTCCCTGGATACCATAGGAGATGTTGAATGCCATTCCGGGCCGCTCTCCCTTGAGAACCCGCGGCATGAAATCCTCCAGGTGGTCGACTAAATCCTTGCCTCCTTCAAAGGAACGCACGACGTGGCCGCCCTTTTTCAGGCCATCGGCAATGCGCTTTATGGTCTGCAGGCCGATGATCTCCTTGTTCGGGATACCGAACAGGTTGATGACCTTGTCACTACCTCGATTGTAGATGATGGCAATCTTCATTCTTGGTCCTCCTGCGACTCATGGCAGAGGATGATCGGAGTCTGGTCCGGTCGCTTCATGACTCTGGCGCCAGCACTGCCGGACGGCAAGTCCCACTACCCAGGTAAAGCTACTTGACTCCCGTTCGTCTGTCAAGCAGATTAAATTCTCCCAGATCGCTTGAGCATTGCACCTTGACAGACGCCAGGCGCTGGTTTATTTTAGCCGGGCTGGCTGCAACTGTGGCGCGCATCGCCAAGCTGGAAACCGCCGGTGCTGCACAACTTTTTCACCTTTTTTTGAGTATATACAGATTGTGAAGAGAAATTCTACGGATCTCGGAATCACACAAAGAGCGGTTAACGTCATCACCGACTACTGGGGGCATCTGAAGCTCCTCTCCAGAAACGCCCGTCTGTTTTTGATAGGCATATTCTTCGCAGGCATTAACTGGGCCGTCTTCTGGGTGCTTCTGAATCTCTATTTTAAGGAACTCGGCTTTTCCGAAGATTTGATCGGACAGGTGCTCTCTTTCACCGCCCTGGGAATGGCCATAGTCTCGGTTCCCGCGGCTCTGATCATACCCAGAGTGTCGATCAAGAAGATTCTGGTCTACTCGGTGGTACTGGCCGGCTTCTTCTACCTTCTGCAGGCGACCCTGGTGGTTCGTTCGCAACTGCTTGCGGCCAGCCTGCTTTTGGGAATGAGCGCCACCGTGGCGCGGGTGGCCGCAGCTCCCTTCATGATGCGCAGCAGCACCCCCAAGGAGAGAACCTATCTTTTCAGCCTACACTTCGGCATCTACTTAGTTGCAGGAATCGTCGGCAGCCTGGGTGGGGGGCAGCTTCCCGGGCTGTTTTCCAGCCTGGGCGTCTCCGGAGCTGTAGCCTTCCGCTATGCTCTCTATGTGTCGGTCGGCACGGGTTTCTTGTCCGTAATCCCGTTCCTGATGATAAAGCGGGAGGAGAGGCTCGAGGACTCGTCGAAGGCCTCGCCGGCCTGGAGCAAGAAGCTTCTGGCCGAAAGGGGCGTTCTGCTCTTCAAACTCTGTTTTCCCTTCTTCATCGTGGGCTTGGGAGCGGGATTTGTGATTCCTTTTTTGAACCTGTACTTTCGGGACAGGTTCGGTGTTCCAGCCGGCACCATTGGAACCTATTTTGCCATTCAGCAGATCGCCATGCTGGGAGGCATCTTAAGCGGCCCGGTTCTCTCCAAAAGATTCGGGATGATCAAGACGGTGGTATTTACCCAGTTGGCCTCCATCCCCTTCATGCTGATTTTGGCCTTCACATATTATCTGCCTGCGGCGGTGTTTGCCTTCGTGTTCCGTGCGTCGCTGATGAACATGGGCCAGCCCATCTCCACCAATTTCGCCATGGAGAAGGTGAAGGAGAAGGAACAAGCCCTGACCAACGCTCTGCTGATGCTCTCCTGGACCGGCTCCTGGGCGGTCAGCGCCAACCTGGGTGGTAAGTTGATAGAAGCTTACTCCTTCACTCCGCCGCTTCTGATCACCATCGGACTGTATTTTATCTCCAGCGTTATGTATTACATGTTTTTCTCCTCCGAAGAGGACACCAAGATGGGCAAGGCCATCCCACCTCTCAGAGAAACTTAAGACATATCCCCGGTCAACCATCTTTGCTCGCCGGGATACAATCCCGGCGGCCTCTGTAACGCCCGGGTCGCATAAATGCGACCCCCACAGAAAACCATAGAGGCGGGAATTGATCCCGCCTCGTCTTCAACGCCCCTGGTGTATGTGGCCATCCGCGAGCAAGGTTGGCTGGGGATGATAATCCACAGATCCGTAGGGACATCCCCAGCGAGCAGAGCAGACTTCATCTCGTGTTGGGGCAGGTGTTGGATGCCCGCGTCACGATTAAAGCGGTCAACGGATTGAGCGGATTAAACAGATGGATGCAACGGAAGGTCAGTTGAATCAAATGAGCTTTAGCCTTCCACAAAGTCAAGCGTCTGCCTAAAGGCAGACACTCCAAAATCGGTCTCGTTGATGTATGTGGAACCAGAACCTAACTTAAGTTAGGTTCTGGTTCTTCTCCCAAGAGCGGTTATGTTGGTCAAGCGTGTTAGGTGCTCCTCGCGGATGTTATCCCAGACGCCCGGACGCCCTACAGGCTTGCACGGACGTGCCCGTCTGGGCAGGGGGCCCGTCTGGGGGTCTCCGTCATCCGCGAGCGAGGTTGGCTGGGGATGATAATCCACAGATCCATAGGGACATTCCCAGCGAGCGACAAACAGATCTGCCTAAAGGCAGATACTCCAAACACCATGTGATCAGGCAGATTTTTGTTGCCAGCACAGGAAAAGTCGTTATTTTACAGATAGAGCTTCAGTGTATTTCAAGATATATCAAGATGAGATGACGTTGTCATTTTCAATCTTGGAGTAGGAGGTTTGCGTGCCAGAGCGGCGGGTATTTGTAGTGGCAGTTCTGACTTTACTATCGCTATTCTGGGCTTTGTCCGCTTTAGCGGAAATGATTGTGGATACCGCTTGGGTACGGACATACGACGGGGAAGGCGGGTATGACTTCGCCGAAGCCATAGCCGTAGATGGTTCTGGCAATGTCTATGTGACCGGGGAAGTTTCCGACAGCACGTTCTCCTTCGATTATGCCACGATGAAATATTACCCCAACGGCGATACTGCCTGGGTAAGAATCTACAATGGGCCGGGAGATGGCTGGGATATCGTTTCTGGAACTGCGGTGGACAACTGGTCAAACGTCTACGTGACGGGCAGTACCTGGGACAGCACGACGCGCGATGATTTTACCACCATCAAATACCATCCCGATGGAGACACCAGCTGGGTGAGGAGATATGACGGGCCAGCCGGCCTAGGGGATTATGCCTATGCCATCACTGTGGATGACTCCGGCTACGTGTATACTACCGGCTGCTCCTATGATACTGCGACCTACTCCGGTTCTAACAGCAATTACGTCACCATAAAGTACCATCCCGGAGGAGATACCGCCTGGGTGAGAAGATACGATGGACCCGGGTCCTCCAATGACATAGCCAAGGCCATAGAGGTGGACGACTTTGGGAATGTCTACGTGACCGGGGCAAGCAAGAGCCGGGAAGCGTTCGAGGACTATGCCACCATAGGGTACTATGCGAACGGAGACACCGCCTGGGTGAGAAGGTACGACGGACCGGCATACCTTCGGGACGAGGCTGTTTCAATAGACGTGGATGGTTCCGGAAATGTGGGTGTCACCGGATGGAGCTGGAACGGGACAGACTATGACTACGCCACTATCAAGTACTACCCGAACGGAGGTACTGCCTGGGTCAGACGATACGACGGTCCCGGACACCTTCTGGACTCAGCGGTTGCGGTGGTGATGGATGAGTGGGGCAATGTGTATGTGACCGGAAGCAGTTGGATAACCCAGACCGATTGCGACTATCTCACGATAAAGTACTCTCCAAACGGGGACACTTCCTGGGTGAGAAGGTTCGACTGTCCGGCAAACGGAGTGGAGCATGCCTGCGCCATGGCCATGGATGATGCTGGCAACTTATACGTGGCCGGAACAAGCGATTGGCTTGGGGTGGGTCATGATTACGCTACAGTGAAGTACGATTCCTCGGGACGAGAGCTCTGGGTGAGACGATACAACGGGCCGGACGATGGTCCGGATGTGGCCTCTGCCATAGCGGTGGATGACTATGGCAATGTCTACGTTACAGGGACCAGCAGGAACAGCGGATCGCGGGAAGATTTCGTGACGGTGAAGTACCTTCAGACCGGTCTCTGGCGCGGTGACGCGAATACAGACGGCATAATCGACCTGGGTGATCTGGTTTATTTGATAAACTTTCTGTACAAGGGAGGCCCCGCGCCTGACCCGCTGACAGTTGGAGACTGCAACTGCAACGGTGTCGTTAACGTCGGTGACGTGATCTTTTTGATAAACTATCTTTTCAGAGATGGCCCACCGCCAGACTGCTGGTAACACCAACGTATTCGATTTCCGCGAATTTAGTTGCAGATCTCCACCTGATCAACTATATTTCAGAAGGTAACCCACCGCGTTTCCGTTGACCGGAGGACTTTGATAGATGAAGTGGGTTTTCATCTACATCTCTTTGGCGATTCTGCTGATGGTGTTCTTGACCGCCCGGGGCATAAACGTCTCATGTGACTCCACCGGCTACCTGGTCGCAGGTGACCTGTTTTACCACGGGGAATTCGGGGCTGCGCTCGATCACATCTTTCCCCACCACGCCCCGTTTTACTCTCTGGTTCTAGCCTCAGCCCAGTTTCTTACGGGCGGTGTCCTGGATGAGGAGGATCGAAGGGCCAGACCGGAATTCCGGGTGCGGAGAATCCTTTGGGCCAGTCACGTTTCCGTTTTCGGATTCGCGCTGACCGTGATGGGCATGTTTCTCTTTGGTTGGCATTTGGGAGGCAGTTTTGCAGCTCACATAGCGGCAGGTTTGACGCTAATCTTCTCCCCGCTGGTCAGAATCTTCACCTGGGCCTGGTCTGAAACCCTCTTTTTGCCCATCTCCGTCTTCTGTTTGCTGGCGCTCTTTCTATATACAGAGAGAAGAAACGTCATTTGGCTGATTCTCAGTGCGCTTCTGGCTGCATTGGCGCTTTTCACTCGGTTCATAGGCGTTTCGCTGGTTTTGAGCGGATGTCTGATATTAGTTCTCACCGCCCGGAAGCCAAAACAACTGATTAGGGCAATTCCCTGGGTCCTGATAGCCTGTTCTCCCGGGCTGCTGTATTTGGGGATTGATCGAATGACAGCGCCCGCCCCAAACGGTTTTCTGTATCAGGCTGCCGAGTTTCTAAAGGTTTGCTCCCGTGATCTGGCACCGATCGGGATGTTCGTATTGCTGCTGGGATTGGTTCTGGAGATCTTCCGGCGGCGTGACTATAGAACGGTCCTTCTATGGTGGGGCGTGGCCCTGCACGTCCTTGTCTACAGTGGGATGATGCTGGCCATCTGCTCGTCCGTGTCGGTAGACCCACTGGACAGCCATGACTCACGTTTGCTGGTTCCCATTTATCCCTTTCTGCTTCTGTTTATTGCCTTAGCCTTAAGCAGGCTTTACAAACAAAGGCAGCCGCAGCCTGCTGGAGGTCAGCAAGATACCAATCAGGAGCAGGACGCGGCCGCAGGCCCGTAAACCAGGCTTGCCAGGCACGAGTCCAACCGGCCTCTGAATTCCCCCAATCCTGCGTCACGCTTTTTCCTTGCCATGAGATACCAAGAGGTGTATATTTTCTCATTGTACTGAAGGGAAAAACAACTATTTCCGGAGCGGTCTTTCGGCATGATCAAGAAGGTGATAATAGAAAAAGCAGAGAGGCTGCAGAAGCTTCCCCCCACTCCTTTCGTGGAGGCCAAGAGGATCAAGCAGGGCCTGACACGAAGAGGAGTGGAGGTGATCGACCTGGGGGAATTGAGTCCGGATCCCTCGCTGAGAGATTTTTTCGCCGGGTCGATCGAGGCAAGTTCAGTGTTTGCTCCTTCCGACTCAGAAGTACTTGAAAAGCTCAAAAGCGAGATAAGGAAGTGGTTGCAGCAAAGATACGATCTGAAGATCAGGTCGGAAAAGGAGATACTCCCCTTCTTTGGCGAAAAGAGGGCCGTATATCATCTCCTCCTTGGTTTGATTAACCCCGGCGAGGTGGTGGCCTTTCCCGATCCGGGCGAGCCGACACATAAAATCGCCGCTGTCCTGGCGGGAGCCAGGATAGAAACCTTTCCCCTTCTGGAAAGAAACGATTATCTTCCAAACCTGAGTTCTCTCTTTCTCTCCCGGCGACTAAGCGTTTTGCCAAAGATCATGTTTCTGAATTATCCTGACAACCCCACCTCATCTGTGGCAGATTCCGGATTCTTTCGCGAGTTGGTGGAGTGGTCGGCCAAGAGGAATATCCTGGTGATAAATGACGTCTCCGGGAACGAGATATGTTACGCAGATCACGTCCCCGTCGCTCTTCTGCAGACTAAGGGCGCCCGAAAGCTGGCGGTGGAGATATTTTCCTTTTTCGGTTTGACCGGTGTCGAGTTTGGCTTCTTAGTGGGCGATAGAGGGATAATCTCCCAGGTGGAATCGGTGCAGGAGGCGCTGGGAGCTAAGGTCTCAAAGGCGTCCGTGCTTATGGGTCTGGAGATTCTTAAAAACTATCCACGGATTGCACAAAAGAATAACGAGGAGTTCGCAGCCAGAAAAGACGCCCTGATGAAGGGTCTTTTGCAGTTAGGCTGGAAGGCAAGAAAGCCGAAGGCAGGACCTTTCGTGTGGGCTAAGGTGCCGGGAAAATACTCTTCGGTGGGATTCTTCCGCATGCTCTTGAGGAAGACGGGCGTTCTGGTCTGCCCGGGTTTTGGGTTTGGTGAATACGGTGAGGGTCATATCCGGATAGCTCTAAACCTCCCCGCGGGCCAGATTCAGAAGGCCGTGGAGAGAATGGAGAAGCATTCTCACGTGTGGCAAAGAAAGTATAGGCCGAAATCATATAAGTCATGACGGATGACGGATGAACGATGATGCATGGCGAATGATCAATGACGAATGACGAATCGCAAGAAGCTACTGACCCTTCGTCATCCATCATTAGTCATCAGTTATTGAAGCTTTGATCTGTTGAGCTTGATTAATATGGGCGTTATCAGATTACATAACATGACCTTTTACGGGTATCATGGCGTATCCGCAGCAGAGAGGCAGACTGGCAGAAGGTTTGAGGTCGACATCGAGCTGGCGGTAGACATGGACAAAGCCGCCGCCAGCGACAGACTTCAGGATACGGTGAACTACACCGAAGTCTACCGCACGGTGGAGGAACTGGTGGCGCAAGACAGGTTTTCTCTTCTGGAGACAATCGCGGTAAGGCTGGCGGAGGAGATCCTCAAGAAATTCGAGCCCAAAGAGGTGACGGTGCGGGTGCGAAAGAAGATCCCTCCGGTTCCGGGAAACCTGGACCATATCGAGGTGGAGATTAAGAGGGCGTTCAGCAGCACCCAATCCAATGAGTCATGACGAATAACGGATGAACTATGACGAACTGCGAAGGGACGCTTTGCCAACTGCTTTTCTAAGTCTGGGGTCGAATTTGGGAGACAGGCTGGAGAATCTAAAGAGAGCGGTTGAGAAGATCGAAGGATCAGATGAAATCGCGGTGAAAAAAATCTCTCCTGTGTACGAGACACAGCCGGTCGGATATGAAGGTCAAGGGTGGTTTCTGAATCTGGTTGTCCAGGTTCAAACGTCTCTCGAGTCGTTTCCCTTGTTGGAGCGCCTCTTGTCTATCGAAGATGAGATGGGAAGGACAAGAGGAAAGAAATCGGGCCCCAGAAACATCGATGTGGACATTTTGCTTTATGACAACCAAATGGTGGACTCAGAAAGGCTTACCATACCGCATCCCCGGATGCACGAAAGAAGATTCGTTTTAGTGCCTCTGGCGCAGATTGCACCCAAGCTTCTGCATCCCCGGCTGAAAAAGAACATTGAGGAGCTTTTGGTATGTTGCCGGGATGGGTCTGGGGTGAGGCCGTACCCGGAAAAAGTATGAATTCTCTTTGCAAGTGGGTTGATTGCCCATTATATTTGTCAAGCGTCCAGAACCGTTACGACGAGTGAAAAATTGGAAATGGCTGAGGTCAACTATATCAACATAGAAGGTGCCATCGGGGCGGGAAAGACCAGCCTGGCCAGGATATTAGCACAGAAGATGAGCGCCAGACTGATCCTGGAGGAGACGGAGGAAAATCCGTTTCTCCCCGACTTCTACAAGGATAGAAGAAGATACGCCTTCCAGACCCAGCTATTTTTTCTGCTCTCCAGGCATCGGCAGCAGCAGGAGCTTTTTTCCACCGACCTCTTTCACAAAAAGACGGTCTCAGATTACTTCTTTGATAAGGACAGGATATTTGCTTCGGTTGCTTTGGACCAGAGGGAGCTTTATCTCTACGAGAAACTTCTTTCCATCCTGGAAAAAGACGTCCCCAGACCGGATCTGGTCATATATCTACAGACCTCCTCGGAGGTATTGTTGAGACGAATAAAAGAACGCGGCCGTTCTTACGAGAAGAACATCGACTTAGATTACGTCAAGACATTGAACGAGGCCTATAACCATTACTTCTTTCACTACGGCAAGACGCCTCTTCTGGTGGTGAACACGGATAGCATAGATTTTGTCCATAATGAGAAGGACTTTGCGGATCTTTTGGACCTGTTAGACGCTCCCATTGCGGGCACCAAATACTACGTATCCCTGGGGGGAAGATGAACCCGGCTTCCCGTCCTTCACCATACGGAGATCCGCAAGATGCGTGAAGACAAGATCACTGTAAAGAGCTTTAAGAAGCTCAAGCAGAGAGGGGAAAAGATAGCCGTCCTTACCGCCTACGATTTCTTCACCGCCCGCATCTTAGATCAAATCGGGGTAGATGTGGTTCTGGTGGGGGATTCGGTGAACATGGTATTCTACGGCTCTCCCAATACCCTTTCCATCACCATGGATCAGATGATATATCACACCAGGGCAGTGAGCTCTTCGGTGAAAAGAGCACTGGTGCTTGCCGACATGCCATTTCTCTCCTACCAAGCCAGCACCGGGGAGGCCATTCTCAATGCCGGGCGTTTCCTTAAAGAGGGCGGAGCCGATGCGGTCAAGATCGAAGGCGGGCTGGAGATGGCTGACACCATAAAGAGGATAATCGAAGTAGGCATCCCGGTGATGGGGCATATCGGGCTGACCCCCCAGTCCATCAACAGGTTCGGCGGGTACGTGGTGCGGGGAAAATCAGAGGAGGAGAGAAACTACCTGATCGAAAGCGCCAGGGTACTGGAGGAAATCGGGTGTTTTTCGATCCTCTTAGAATCAATTCCCAAGGCTCTGGCTGAAGAGATCACTCGCGCCGCCGGAGTCCCCACAATCGGGATCGGGGCAGGAGTCGAATGCGACGGTCAGGTTCTGGTGGTAAACGACGTCCTGGGTCTGTTTGAGGATTTCAAGCCCAAGTTCGTGAGACGATATGCGGAGTTGGGAAAGGAGATAAGGAAGGCCTGCAAGAACTTCTTAGATGACGTGAAATCCGGGAAATTCCCGTCGGAGGAAGAAACCTACTGAAGAAAATTCAAAATTTCAATTCAAAATTCAAAGTTCATACGTCAAAATAACGAATCCGGCGCATGACAGAAGCACTTCATGCGGTCCGCCTGACGGTTCGACTTTGCTCCCTTCGGCCTTGCTCAGGGACAGTGAGCGAAACCGAACTGTCACCGTCCTGTCTTCGACTCCGAGGTCGCTCAGACTCGAGGAGAGCTTGCCGAAGGAAGGCGAACACTCCAATTCGTCTGCTGCTTTTTCCAGTCTGCCACATTTCTCTTTGCTGTTGGCTTACGGAGCCAATTTTGAATTTTTCACTTTGAATTCTTAATTTCTTTGTCGATGCAGTTAGTAAAATTACCCAAGACGATGCAGAGAATCTGCGGGGAGCTCCGACGGAAAGGGAAGTCCATAGGTCTCGTTCCCACCATGGGCTATCTGCATGAAGGCCACCTCAGCCTGGTTCGGATTGCCAAAAAGAGATCTGACGTTCTGGTGGTGAGTGTATTTGTCAATCCCACTCAGTTTGGGCCGGGCGAGGATCTCAAAAGCTACCCCAGAGATTTCAAAAGGGACAAACTGCTGCTGGAGGAGGAAGGATGTGATTTTGTTTTCGCTCCCCGAATGAAGGATATGTACCCGGAAGGCTACCTGACTCATGTGGCCGTGGATAGAATCACAGGCAAATTAGAAGGGCAAACCAGGCCGACCCATTTTCGAGGGGTGACGACCATCGTGGCAAAACTCTTTAACATCGTTCAGCCCGATATCGCGGTGTTCGGCCAGAAGGACGCGCAGCAGGCGGTGGTTTTGAAGAAGATGGTGGATGATCTGAATTACGGGATAAAGATGATTATCGCTCCCACCATCAGGGAAAAGGATGGACTGGCCTTAAGCTCGCGGAACAGATATCTCTCTGAAGAGGAGAGAAAACAGGCGGCGGCTCTCTACGAGTCTCTGCGTGAGGCAAAAAGGCTGATCAGCGGCGGAGAGAGAAGCGTAAGCCGGATCGCCTCTCGGATGAGGGGTCTGATAAGCAGGCAACCTTCAGCTGAGTTGGACTACATTGCCATTACCGACGCCCGAACCCTGGAGCCCTTGAACAGGTTGAAGAGCCAGGTTCTTATCTCCCTGGCTGTTCGCTTCGGAAAGGCAAGGTTAATAGATAATATCAAAGTGAAAGTGAATTGAGCCTTTTTGTTCCATCGGGATTCTGCAATCCCAACGCAACAAATACCCGTATCTTAGGTTTCAGTAAATCTGCTCAAAGAGGCGGGGGAACTCGACGTAAAAGCAATAAGGAACTGGGTCACAGAAAAACGCTTGTCTCTGGCGCATATTCACGTTAATTTGCAAGAGAACCGAGGCTGTCAACGGATGGAACGCCCAGACGGGCGTCCGTCTGGACGGATTTAACGGACAAAACTCTCTTGCAGCATTTATTTTCACAGAAGCTATCATGTTGGTAACACTCTACAAATCCAAGATCCATCGAGCTAGGATCACCGGGGCCAATCTGAATTATGAGGGGAGCATAACCATCGACAAGAGGCTCTTGGAGGAGGCGAACATTCTCGCCAACGAGAAGGTTCAGGTGGTAAATCTCAACAACGGTGCCAGATTCGAGACCTATGTCTTCGTGGGGGAGGAGGATTCCGGAACCATCTGCTTGAATGGTCCGGCGGCAAGATTGGGACAGGTGGGGGACCTGCTGATAGTCATCTCCTATTGCCACCTGGAATTCGAGGAAGCGAAAAAATACCAGCCCAAGGTAATCTACGTCGACGACAAGAATAAGATCACCCAAAAGAAGTAACTACCCGGCAGGCTCAGGTTAGAATGGACTGAAATACCGGGTTACCTTCGCGACGAATGGTGACGCATTCTAAACCAACAGCAGCGGTCATAATGGCTGCGGGCAAGGGGACGAGGATGAAGTCTGATCTGCCCAAGGTGCTCCACAAATTGGGTGGAAAGCCGATGGTGGAATACGTTGTTAACACCGCCAAAGAGATAGGGGCCGAGAGGATTCTCCTGGTAGTAGGGCACAGGTGGGAGCAAGCCAAAGACGCGCTGAAACATCTGGAACTTGAGTTCGTAGTTCAAAAGGAGCAATTGGGAACCGGACACGCGGTTCTGCAGACTGAAGAACTGCTGTCCAATTTCCAGGGTGACGTGCTGATTCTATCCGGCGACGTTCCCCTGCTGAGGTCGGGTACTTTGAAAACGCTCCTTGACGAACATAGGAAAAAGAGAGCTTCGGCCACGGTTTTGACCGCCATCCTGGATGATCCCGCCGGGTATGGAAGAATAGTCAGAGACGAAACGGGATTGGTGCAGGAAATCGTGGAGGAGAAGGACACTGATGCCGATCAGAAGAGAATAAGGGAGATCAATACCGGCACCTTTTGCTTTGACAGAGCCTCCCTGTTTTCGGCATTGGGGAAGGTCACCAACGATAACGAACAAGGAGAATACTACCTGACCGATACCCTGAAGCTCCTGCAAGAAGGCAAATCTCCAGTGTGCGGAGTGGTGGTAGCCGATCCTAAAGAAACCCTGGGGATAAACTCCCAGGAGGAGCTTAAGGAAATGGAGAGGCTCCTTCTGGCTCGTGGGTTTGACCAAACGACGGCCGCGCCTTAGGCGTATGTTCTTATGCCCGATCAGGGAGGGCTTTTTTGCCTTCGGAAGTTTTTCAAAGGTTCCCGAGAGAAAAGCATTGACAGACTTTGAGGAAGGTTCTATATTCCTTCTTGCAGATCGGTCAAACGGAGGTAATTCGGATGAGACAGGCGAATAAAAAGTTCCTACTTTCAGTGGTTGCCTTGATGTTTTGTCTACTTTTGTCTTCAGCTCAGGCCTCTGACATAAACTCTCAGGATAAGAATCTTTTGGGTTTCAAATCGAACTCTAAGAATTTCAGCCTCCTTGATCCCCAAAGACTAAAGATGAATCACAGTTACTCGTTTTCCTACTTCTCCAACGGGAGAGCCAGCGGGAGCTTTGGCATATACACCACAACCCTGAAATACCAACTGTCGAATCCCTTGAGCGTGGCCCTGAGTCTGAATTATTTGCACCAGCCCCTCTCAGTGTTCCGGCGGGATGCTCTGACGGTAAAAAACAGGATTTTGCCCAACTTTCAGTTGCACTATAGACCAAGCAGCAGCTTTTCCCTGTGGATAAACGTTATAACCCTTCCTCCCGCATATGGCCTGGGAAACGAAAATTTCTGGCGGGAGCGGGAGAGGTAAGATTTTACTCATCCGCAGGGTCCAATAGACCCGATGACAGTTTTTCCCGATCAAACTTTTCAAATCTAACACAGAAACTTAAAGAAGTCTCCTCTGCTCCTTAAGTAAGGGTTGCATCTTAAGGCGGATGTCCAAGAAGAAGAAAAGAAGAAAAGTCTACAGGTATTACCGCAGGAAAAGACCAAAGAAAGTAAGTTGGCGGACGTATCTGGGCTCCCGGTTGCTGGAGATTACCATAGCTTTCGCGGCCATTCTCCTTCTATTATATGCCTTCTCGTTGTACAAGAGATGGAGTCAGCCTGAAGCTAAAGAGCAGAAAGAGTTGGTGTTCGCTCGCACTCAGATTCTTGATGGATTCCAAAAGGAAGGCGTGGCCGAGAAGGTGGCAGAAAAACTGGAGGGGTTGCGAGTACACAATGTCGTATATCAGATCGTGGAGATCGGGAAGTTGGATGACTCCGCGCCGCGGGAGAGCCTGATTCTCGATCGGCTGGGATGCAATGAAAAGGGCGCGCCGTCCGAGACCGCTCTGCTTGCCGCTGAAGCTCTGGGCTTTGACCAGAGGAGGGTGATTTGCAAGAAACTGGAGAATAATTACCACGCGATCTCGTTAACCATTGTGATAGGCGACGATTGGGAAAAACTCCTACCGGCAAGCTGAAGAGACATAGCCATTCAACCAATTTCGAACAAGTCAACAACCGCCAGCAAAAAGGAGGAAAAAGACCTTTTGAAGATAACGCCCAGGAGACTGGCACGCCTGGCAGGCCAATTTGCCCTGGAGAAGAAAGCTCTTGACGTGAAAATCTTAGACCTGCGTAAACTCTCCTCTGTCTGCGATTTCTTCGTAATCTGTTCAGCCAGCGTTGACGTTCAGGCCAAGGCTATCGCGGATTGGATCACCGAAAACCTGCGGCAGCGGGGAATAAACTACTGGCACAGCGAAGGATATCAGGCCTGTCGGTGGATTCTCCTTGATTATGTGGACGTGGTCGTACATATATTTCTTCCCCAAGTCAGAGAATTCTATGGACTGGAGAGTCTATGGGGGGACGCAAAGATGGAGGAAGTTACTGAGGAGACAATAGCTGCCAAAAGGTCCAAGGCGAAAGCCCCCGGTTCCTCGGAACGTTAGCGGTCCGGCTCTCTAATCGCAGCGAGAATCTCTGGGGAGGTGCGGGAAAGAATGACCCAGACGTAAAACCAGTGTCGCCCAGCCTGGCGGTAACCTGTGGATTCGGGAGCAGGTTCGCCAAATGACGACAATCTCAAGTACGATCCGGATGACCATAACGAGGTAAAACTTCGAAAGGGGAGGTCGATATAACTAATAACAAGGCCAACACGAGACAAAGGAAGGTCAAGTCCAAGGGTTAGTTTCACTTGTTTTTGAGGATCGAACCCCATCTTTTGTCTTACCCAAAGGATAGATTCAATCCGACAAGTTGTGTACATAGCGTCATATTGCAGGCTCTGGAACTTTGGCGGTGGACCTTTTGGACGGCCCGGCGCCGACGGGGACCGGCTGAGAACATAAAGAGAACCTCGGGATATCTTCGTTGTCCTTCTTCTCTTGAAATTCTTATGAAACCAGAAAACGGATAGTGACTGCGAGCTTGTCAAATAAAGAAATCGTTTGATTAGAACTGTCTTAACACGAAAGGAAAGGTGTGAGAAAATGGACATAGTGGAACTTAAAAGCAAGACCGTTACAGAGCTTCTGGATTTAGCGGAGGATCTGGAAATCCCCGGTCTGTCCGGCTTAAGAAAGCAGGAAATGATCTTTAAGATACTGGAAGCCAAAACCGAAAAAGACGGTTTCATCTTCGCGGAAGGAGTCCTGCAGATCCTGGACGAAGGTTACGGTTTTTTGCGATCACCAGATTACAACTACCTTCCGGGACCGGACGACATATACGTCTCCCCGTCCCAGATAAAGCGTTTTGATCTGAGCACCGGCGACACCATCTCCGGCCAGGTGAGACCTCCCAAGGAGAATGAGAAGTACTTTGCCTTGCTCAAGATAGAGGCGGTCAACTTTGAAAATCCCGAGGTAGCGAAACACAAGGTACTCTTTGATGCCCTCACTCCCCTCTATCCGGAGAAGAGGATAAAGCTGGAGACAACCGCTGACGAAGTCTCGATGCGGATTATGGATCTTATGGCTCCCATAGGCAGGGGACAGCGGGGGTTAATCGTCTCTCCGCCCAAGGCGGGCAAGACCATGTTTCTTCAGAAGATTGCCCACGGCGTTACCGCCAACCACCCGGAAATAAAGCTGATCGTGCTGTTGATCGATGAGAGGCCGGAGGAGGTTACCGACATGAAAAGATCGGTTAAAGGTGAGGTGATCAGCTCTACCTTCGACGAGCCGGCAGACCGCCACGTCCAGGTGGCGGAGATGGTGCTGGAGAAGTCCAAAAGACTGGTGGAGCACGGAAGCCACGTGCTGATTCTCTTGGATTCCATCACCCGCTTGGCCCGGGCAAACAACGCCGTGGTACCTCACAGCGGAAAGATACTCTCCGGCGGAGTGGATTCCAACGCGCTGAAAGGACCCAAGAGGTTCTTCGGAGCCGCCAGAAACATCGAGGATGGGGGAAGCTTGACCATCATCGCCACCGCTTTGGTGGAGACCGGCAGCAGGATGGATGAGGTGATCTTCGAGGAGTTCAAGGGAACCGGCAACATGGAGATGGTTTTAGACAGAAGGCTCTCCGACCGCCGTATCTTCCCGGCCATGGACATCAACCGCTCAGGCACCAGAAAAGAAGAACTCCTGCTGTCTCCAGAGGATCTCAAGAAGGTGTGGATATTGCGGAGGTTCCTAAACGAGATGAATTCCGTGGAGGCCATGGAGTTTCTGCTTGACCGCATCAGCAAGACCAAAAACAATGCAAAGTTCTTGGAGTCGATGAAAGATTAAGAATATGACTGTCTCAATCTTGGGCTGACGTCCATATCTGGTCAATGATCCGTTCCCTCGTCGCCTTGCGATGGTCTCAATACCTGTGCGCCAAATCCGCGGAAGCACCGCGGACCCTTTTCAAGTTCCCCCAAGTGTTTGCCTCCAAGTGAGGAAGGAACTCGTTATTCCGCCTTAGGGATACATCAAGGGCATTCTGGAGCATTCGAAGCTCCTGACCCGGCGTAATTGTTTGTGACCGCCTGCTTCCGGGATTCCTCGAGAAAATAGCGAAACGCTGGACTGATAGGTGGGACACTGGTTAGAGAAGAGGAGCGAGTCCAAGGGTGTGGTGGGCGCAAACGTGCGTAAAAATGCTTGCCAAATCAGCGCCAGGGGTCTATATTAGCAGTATAGATCACAGCCGGAAGAACGCGTACACGGGATAGGGGAAGATTTAGCATCCAGAGCTGGTATCTGTTGCGTTCTATGAACGGACCGAGGAGCATTCGACTGGTACGGGCCGAAGAGAGGAGAAGCCAAAATGCGGATCTTATCCGAAGTAAGAATTACCCCAGTAGCCTTGTCTTTGATCGTGCCGATCCTGGCGATGTTAAGCTTTGCCGATGCTTATGCCAGATCCGGACCGGGACGGGGGAGTCAAAGAGAGGCTGAGTCGACTCACAGCCCGAAGACAGCTTTGCCGAATCCCCAGCAGAGGGTCCATCGATTGCCGGATGTGCAGATTAGTATGACCAACTGGGGGTTGGTGGGGAGTCAGATGAGGGATTTGTACGAATCACTGGGCGGATGTTTTAGCCCCGATCCCGGGGAGGAGTTACCAGCGCCGTCCTTTGAGTTCCCTGCCGGATCGGGCCTGGAATACCTATTCCATGGAGGCATATGGATAGGAGCAATGGTGAACGACTACCCTTACACCACCGTAGCCTGTGACGGCTGGGAATATATCTACGAACTGTGGCCGGAGGCCTGGGAGGAGGGTGCGATCAACGAAAGAAGCGTTCTCCCGACTGTTCCCTGCTATTCGCCGCATGCCGTATCCAGCCAAGACATAATCGCGGAATACACCGATACATCAGCCGACATCCCCTTATCTCCCTGGAACTGGGATCCCTGGGACGATCGAAAACACGTTCCCTTGAACGTGGGGGTAACTCAGACAAGTTATTCCTGGGGTACAGATGGGGCTGACAAGTTCATCATCGTCGAATACACCATCGAGAACATTGGCGTCCGTCTTCTTTCGGGGGTCTGCATCGGATTCTACGTGGACGGCGATGCTTTGCATATTGACGAGAATCCTTATGGTGCCTACGGTGCCCAGGATGACATCACCGGCTTCCTAAGGAATTATGAGGTTTCTCCCGGAGATGTTCGGGAGGTCGACGTGGCGTGGATAGCAGACAACGACGGTCATGGAAGAGCTGGAGAAGTTGTCTGGACGGAATTCAGTCCTCGCAGTGTTCTGGGAATGAAAGTCCTGAGTACGCCCAACCCCGATTTGCAGATTTCCTATAATTGGTGGGTTTCCAACTTCACGGGGTATCCCAGAGACTGGGGGCCGTGGATAGCGTCCAACCTGGACGTATGGGAGAACATGAATCCCTACGGCTCGGGCAATCTCTTCCCTAACGGCGCATTGGGTACTCCGGGTGGTGACGTTTCCAAGTATTTCATCATGTCCAACGGTGAAATCGACTACGACCAGATTTACTCCTGTACGTGGCCAGATGATCATCCGGAAGAGGGATGGTTAAATCCCAGCCCGGAGTGTGACGACTTAGCCGACGGCTACGACACCCGTTTTCTGCTCTCCTTTGGGCCGTTTGACCAGCTCCCTCCCGGGGATAGCCTAACCTTTGCGGTTGCCTACGTGATAGGCGCGGGCTTCCACGTGGATCCACTGAACTATCCGGACCCCAGCAACCCCGGACTCTTTTACTCCAACCTGGATTTCGCCGACCTGGTCCGCAACGTTCTGGCGGCCGAGAGTCTGTACCACGACCTCATCCTGAACGATCCACCTGATCCTTTTTCTTTGCTATTTCCTCCGAATAAAGCCTTCACGCCGCGCAGAGTCTTTTTTGACTGGGAGGATGCGACCGATCCAGACCCGTCCGATGAGGTCAGATATGACCTTAACGTCAGCACGTCTTACCACTTCTCGCCCGATTCCACGACGATTGAGAGTAATCTGTCCGCGAGCGAACATGTAATGACGATGGACTATGGCACTTACCGTTGGAAGGTGAAAGCTAAGGACAGCCGTGGAGGGGAAAAGTGGTCCGACCAGGTCCGCAGCTTTATGGTGACCGGAATACACCCTTCCATGTTGGGAGACCTGAATTCGGATGGATACGTTAACGTTGGAGACTTAGTCTTTGCCATGAACTATCTTTACCGGTCGGGTCCCGCTCCTTATGCTCTTGAATCGGCCGATGTCAACTGCGATGATTTAGTCGATGTCGCGGACGCGGTCTTTCTTATAAACTACCTGTTCAGAGCAGGGCCGGCGCCTTCCTGTCCATGATTCAGATTCATTTTGGCCGCCGCCCCATCTAATACTATATGCCGCTTGTAGTTATAACCCACCCGGTGAGCTTAAAGAGTACAGGTCGCACAAAACCTACCGGGGATCCTTGAAAAAGCATTGACAAAAGCAGAAATTGTGATAAATTGCGTTTAGAGCAAGAAAGCAGTTTGGGTTGAGTTAAGCTTGAAAGAAGCATGTTTTGCCGTTTCAGTACAAGAATCTTCTCTCCGGGATACCGGTTGCTGTTTCTCAGGGAGCATCTCGTTCGAAATTCGGCTTTAAAGTCGGGAGAGGGACTGCCGAATGAACAGATGTGATTGCAGCAAAGGAGGTATATCGATCCGAAAACTACGGGGTTCTGTTTTACGTTGCAAAGAAATGTTACAATACAAAAGGAGCGAAGCATGAACAGGTCAAAATCGATTATTGCTTTTGGGATCGTGTTTCTCGCCGCCGCGCTCTTATCGCCTGCTCCGACAGGTTCCCAGGGAAAGGACGCCTATCAGGTAGACTATACGGCTGAATTCTCCAGAGGCAATCTCTCGTTGGACAAGTTTGCGGGGTATGATGTGGTGGGACTGAAAAGCGGCCATTACCCGGACGAGCCTGGAAAGCCAGCGCTGCCGTCGATCGAGTTGCGGGTGGCCCTGCCGGCGGGGATGGCGGTCCAGAGTATTCGGGTTGCGGAGGCTGTCCAGGAGGAGATCTCAGGTGAGTTTAACGTCCTTCCGGTCCAGCCACCCAGAACGATAGGTGATTCAGGGGAGGATATTGCTTTTGTTGAACCCGACCCTCAGATTTATTCCTCCGGCCAGCCCTATCCTTTAGAGCTGGTTGAGTTTGTCCGTCAGGCCGATTTGGCCGGACAAGGCCTGGCCATACTTCAACTCAATCCCGTACAATGGGTTCCTGCAGAAAAGAAACTTATCCTTTACACCTCCGTCAGTTTTGTCATCCAGGGAGTGGGTGGATATGAGTGCAGCCATTACCTTTCGCCAAACACCTCGGAGAGAGGCAGGAGAACCTATGAGGTGATGGTCAAGGATCTGGTGCAAAACCCTGAGGCTGTCGAGTTGCGCACCGGTTTGATGGACAAGTCGACCGCACTGGAGGGCGGCCCCTTTGACCACGTGATCATCACCGGCCCCCTGCATGCCCCATTGTATGGTCTGCTGGTGGAGTGGCACAATCAGAAGGGTGTCAGGGATACGGTGGCCACGGTGGACTGGATTTATGCCAACTACAGCGGGAGCACCGACCAGCAGAAGATTCGCAACTTCATCATCGACGCCAACTCGACCTGGGGAACCATGTATTTTCTTTTAGGTGGTGAGCACGAGACCGTTCCTTTCCAATACAGGAACTACTCCCAGGGAAGCATCCCCAGCGACCAATACTACTCTGATTTCAACGACAACTGGGTTCATGACGTTTTTGTGGGAAGGGTTACTGCAGAAAGCCAATTCGAAATCAATACCTTCATATACAAGGTCTTAAAGTACGAACAGGATCCCCCCCGGACGGACTATCCTTTAGACCTTCTACTTTTGGGTATGGATTATGACGATGCCACGCCGGTTGAGAATCTGAAGGAGGACATCTACGACAACTACATTCCGTCGCGCTTCAACGTGACGAAGGTATACGATAGCCAGCCCTCTTATCATAAAGCGGATTTCATCGATGCTCTCAATGCCGGCCAGAACCTGGTGAATCATGCTGATCACTGCAACATCACCGTCATGGGCGCAGGTTCGCATCAGCACAACTGGCTTATCGACTGCTCGGACGTGCAGAATCAGATAAACAACTACAATCAGCTTTCCATAATAACGACTCCCGGGTGTCACCCCAACCACATGGACGCCGAGGACTGTATCGCTGAGTATTTCGTCATCCGCACCAACAACAAAGGAGCGGTAGCGTTCAACGGCAATACGCGCAACGGATTGTACTACCAGTTCCAGTGGAACAGTCTCTCCAACACGTTGGACCGGGAGTGGTGGGTTTCTCTGTTTGGCCGCAACAAGACAAACCTGGGTCAGACCCTGGCAGACGCCAAGAATCATTACCCTAATAGTAATTCTACCCTGCAGTACTGCGAATGGGAATTCAATCTTCAGGGCGAGCCGGAGATGCCGATCTGGACGGATGAGCCGGACAGTTTTGCCGTGGACTGCCCCTCCACTCTCCTGAAGGGGAAAATAACCTTCCCGGTACACGTCGAGGATTCGACCACTCATGCCCCCGTGGAGTCGGCTTATGTTTGTCTGTGGAAAGAGGGCGAGGTTTATCTGACCGGATATACGGATGTCAACGGGGACATCACCCTTAATCCGGCACCGGCCACGGTCGGAAGTCTGTGGGTGACCGTCACCAAGCACAACTACATCCCTTCCCAGCAGGTAGCCACCATGGACTACATCTGCGGCGACATCAACATTCCGGGTGGTGACGGGGTGGTGGACGTAGGCGACGCGGTATACCTGATCTGTTACCTGTACCGGGGTTTCCCACCGCCCGATCCGGTTGAGGCTGCGGACTGTAACGCGGACGACATGGTTAACGTGGCAGACGTAGTCTGTATGATAAATTATCTTTACAGAGATGGTTACCCGCCCTGCTCGCCTCCATAAGCAAAGTCCAACCTACTGAGCAACGATTCTAAAACGGAGGTCGGATCAAAGGCCCTCTGGCCAGCGATCCGGCCTCTTTTTGTTGTTAGACTTTCATGCTGAGCCCGAGCCGCCGCAGATGAATCGGCCCCAAAAATGGGCCGAAACAGCAGCAGGAGGAAGAAGGTGAGGCTTCTTTGGGATTTAGAGCATTGGTGCCTTTCATTTGCCTCGGCCCTCCAAAGTCCCGCTGAAGACTTCTCACTTTACCCGGGACTAATCAACTAAGCGCTTCTTCATCGCAAAAATCTCATTGACAAATCGTGAAATGTTCGTAAATTAAGTATGGGTTGTATAATCACTTTGCATTGACCTCGGCTTGAAAGAAGTAGATCTTTCTGTGTTATTGTGAGAATCTTCTCTCTGGTATCTGGTGGCTGTTTTTCAGGGAATTACGCATCCAAAATTCGGCTTTGAGATTGAGGGAAGGTTGCCGAACAAACGGATATCATAATCACCGAGAACTTGTTTTGTGTTGAAGGTGTTCGGAGGTCGTTATTTCGTATCAACTAATAACTTAACAGGAAAGGAGCGGAGTATGAACAAATCCAAGCCAATCTTTGCGCTTTCTGCTGCAGTTTCCATCCTGTTTCTTGTCGTAGCGCTTTTATTACCTGCTCAGGTAAGTTCGCAGGGAAAGGATGCAACCGAAGTCCGGTACACGGCGGAATTCTCCCTGGATGATCTTACGTTTGACAAGCTTTTGGGGTATGATGTGGTGGGGTTGAAGTGCGGCTCTTATCCGGATGAACTGGGGAAACCGATGCTGCCGTCAGTGGAGCTACGAATCGCACTCCCGGCCGGGATGGCGACGCAGGGTATCCGGGTCGTGAGCACTGCTCAGGAGGAGATCTCGGGTGAGTTCAATGTCCTTCCGGTCCAGCCACCCAGGAAGATAGGGTATTCAGACGAGGATATAACTTTCGTTGAGCCTGACCCTGAGATTTACGCCTCTTTCCATCCATATCCCCCGGAGCTGGTTGAGTTTGTTCATCAGGCTGATTTAGCCGGACAGGGGATGGCCATTGTCCAGGTTCGTCCCGTGCAGTACGTTCCTGCGGAGAAGAAACTTACTCTTTACACCTCCATCAGTTTTGTAATCGAGGGAGTAGGCGGATATGAGTGCAGTGATTATCTCTCGCCGAACGTCTCGGAGAGAGGCAGGAGAACCTATGAGCAGATGCTCACCGGTATGGTGGTGAATCCCGAGGCGGTTAGCCTGCGTACCGGCCTGGCCATGAAAGCAACTGCACTTAACGGAGGGCCATTCGATCACGTGATCATCACCGGTTCGCTTCACGCGGCATGGTACAGCGCACTGGTTGAGTGGCATAACCAGAAGGGTCTAAAGGACACCGTGGTCACCACCGATTTTATCTACGCCAACTACAGCGGAACTTATGATAAGCAGAAGATTCGCAACTTCATCATCGACGCCAACTCGACTTGGGGAACCATGTATTTTCTTTTAGGTGGTGAGCACGAGACGGTTCCCTTTGAATACCGAACCTACTATGCCGGCGAGTCCACCCCCAGCGATCAATACTATTCTGACTTTGACGATGACTGGACCAGCGAGGTATTTGTGGGAAGGGTTACGGCAGAAACCGGGTTTGAGATCCAGACCTTTGTGTTCAAGCTCTTGAAATACGAAAAAGACCCTCCTCGCACCGACTATCTTTTAAATGCCCTGCTTATTGGCATGGATCTTGATGATTTCACTCGCTCCGAAGTTCTGAAGGATACTATTGCCAACCATATTCCCCCGCGCTTCAACGTGACCAGAGTGTACGACAGTGATCCCTCTCCCCCCCACAACCATAAAACAGATGTTATCGCCGCGCTCAATGCCGGCCAGAACCTGGTGAACCACGCCGACCATTCCAACTACAACGTAATGTGTACCGGCGATCAAAACCACAACTGGTGCATTTACAACTCGGACGTGGACAATCTGACGAATATGCATAAAACATCCGTGGTGGTTAGCATCGGTTGTCTGGCGAACTATATGGATACCACGTCGGATTGTATCGCCGAGCATTTTGTCATCTACAACCCCAATACGGCGGGGGTTGCGTTCTGCGGGAATACCCGTGATGGATGGTATAGTCAGGGTCAGCCTATATCCCGCTCAGGCATATTGGATAGGGAATGGTGGTTTTCGCTGTTCGACCGCGACAAGTACATCCTGGGCCAGACGGTGGCGGACGCCAAACATCACTTCAGCCACAGCCTGTCGATCATGAAGCATTGTGAATGGACCTTCAACCTTTTGGGTGAGCCGGGGATGCCGATGTGGACCGATGATCCGGACAGTTTTGCCGTCACCTGCCCCCCCACCCTTCCAAACGGCAAATTATTATGCCCGGTGCACGTCGAGGATTCAACCACGCATGAACCTGTAGATTCGGCTTATGTCTGTTTGTGGAAGGAAGGTGACGTCTATTTGACCGGATATACCGACGTCAATGGAGACGTAGTTTTCCATCCGTTGCCAAACACAACAGGAACTCTGTACGCAACCGTAACCAAACACAACTACATTCCCTATCAGCAAACGGTTGACATTCCTTTTAGGTGCGGCGACATCAACGTTCCGGGGGGTGACGGGGTGGTGGACGTAGGCGACGTGGTATACCTGATCTGTTACCTGTACCGGGGCTGCCCGGAACCCAGTCCGGTGGAGGCGGCTGACTGTAACATGGACGACGTGGTTAACGTAGCAGATGTTGTTTTTCTGATAAACTATCTATACAGAGGCGGTCCTCCTCCTTGTGATCCAACCTATCCGTCTGAGGGCAGGTGACATCAATTCAGAGGGTATTGCCGATATAGCAGGTGTGGTTCTTCCGATAACCTATCCGGGCGTAATAGGTTATCCGTGTTGTCCGCCGTGGATATAGATTGAGGCGCCTAAAGCTCAATAGCTCAAGCAACGTATGCCACAAAGGAGGTCGGGCAGCGGCCCGATCTCCCTTTATTATCTGTCAACAAAAAAACAAAAGATTCACACCAGTGGCATGAACCGTACGGTTCGTGCTGCTGACCGTTCACTCTTCTTCATCTTTCCCCTCTTTTTTTTAGGCTGGCTCTTTCAACCGGCAGAGATTAGGCCCCCGGCCCTTTGCTCTCGAAACGTCCAA
>JBARPX010000264.1:0-11468 GCA_049643405.1 Candidatus Zixiibacteriota bacterium | reverse complement strand
CGTAAATTAAGAAAGGAGGAGACGCGGAGTCTATTTGCGCGCCCCTCGATGGGTCCGGCCTTACGACGGAGACTTCAACTCATCGGCTGTTTTGCCGACACCTGTAAATAAAGGAGCAATGCTTATGTTAGCGTCTTCTTATCTCAAATGGTCTGCGTTACTACTCGTAGCCCTCTGCATGGTTGGCGTGATGAGTGCCCCAATCACCGGACAGGTTCCACAGCAGCCCGAATTATATCTCGCCAAAGACGATCCGGTCATCTCAGAGAGATTCTCACCGCATCTAAGCAAACTCGAACCGCAGGAAAAAGTGAAGGTGTGGGTTTTCTTCACGGATAAAGGGTTCGTGGATGTGGAGAGCTACCGGTCGGCTGTAACCCAAGCTGAAAATGCCTTAACCACCAGGGCCGCCCGGCGAAGGGCTAAGACCATGAAGCAGTCATTGGTCGACTTCCGTGATCTTCAGGTGAACCAGGCTTACATCGACCGGATTATGGATTTTGAGGCTCAGTTCAGGCACAGAAGCAGATGGCTTAACGCCGCCAGCTTCGAGATACCGGTCAGCGATTTGGATGAGATATCCAAGCTGAGCTTCGTTCGCTCCATAAAGCCGGTACTAACCGGGAAGAGGAAACCTGTCAGAATCGAGCCTCCCCCCCATGAACCTCTTCAGGGGAAAGGTCTGCTCGATCTGAACTACGGCGCCTCCTACGGCCAGCTTCAGCAGTTGAACATTCCTGCGGTTCATAACATGGGATATTATGGGCAGGGCGTCTTGGTCTGTATGCTGGATACCGGCTTCCGAACGGACCACCAGGCTTTTCAGCCGGCTTATTCGGAGGGGCGCGTTTTGGCTGAATGGGATTTCGTCAACAACGACGGCAATACGCAAAACGAGGTCGGTGATCCCTCCTCGTCGCATAACCACGGGACGCTGACCTGGTCGGCTCTTGGCGGGGCCGCATCCGGATATCTTTATGGTCCGGCATACGGCGCCGACTTTATTATCGCTAAGACCGAGGACGTCTCCATCGAGGAGCCTATTGAGGAAGACAATTGGGAAGCCGGGATGGAGTGGGCGGACAGCATCGGCGCGGGCGTCATCTCCAGCTCTTTGGCCTATATCGACTGGTACTTCTACTCCGATATGGATGGCAACACCGCGGTGACCACTATTGCGGCAGACATCGCCGCGCAGCTCGGCATCGTGGTCTGCAATGCCATGGCCAATGCCGGACCCGGAAGCGGAACCCTGCATGCTCCCGCGGATGCAGACAGCATCGTTGCCTGTGGCGCCGTCTACTCGGACGGAGAGATCGTCTATTTCAGTTCCAGGGGACCCACCTTTGATGGAAGGATCAAGCCGGAAGTCTGTGCCCAGGGGGTTTCGACCCGCTGTGCCAGCGCCAGCAGTCCCAGCAGCTACACCTACGCCAACGGAACCTCCCTCTCCACGCCCCTCATCGGCGGTGCGGCTGCGGTGATTCTCTCGGCCCACCCCGGATGGACGCCCATGCAGGTCAGGGAGGCTTTGATGATGAGCGGCGATCATGCCTTATTTCCCGATAATAACTATGGCTGGGGGGTTCCCGACATACTGGCGGCCATCCAGTACAGCTTCTACCTTACCGGTGACGTCACCGGTGACGAGAAGATCAACGTCTCCGACGTGGTCTTCCTGGTGAACTATCTATATAAGGAAGGACCTGTTCCCTCTCCCCTGCTACTGGGTGACGTGAACTGCGACGATGACATTAATGTCGGCGACGTGATCTACCTGGTGAACTACCTGTACCAGGGTGGGACTGAACCCTGTTCACATTAGCACAAGCCACGACTTCTCGTTTTTATCCAAAATTGACCAGCACCTAACTAAAGTTAGGTGCTGGTTTGTTCATCCGTGTTGGCCCGACCTGTTTCTCTTTTGGGTTCCTTCTTTTAAAACCTCCGTTCGAACGTGATTCTCGTTATAGGACATCATTCGCCATAGTCCCTTCGCCACGGCACCTGCCGGCGCATTTGAGTACTCCACGCACCTCATCAAGGGGCCAAGCCCTTTCCACCATCCGGTAGGTCAGATACCGGTCTCTCATCACCCCAATCTTTCCTGCAGAAAACACTTGACAAGGCTGGAGGCTTCGGCTAAATTGGAGGGCAGAGGCTCGTTTTACTCAGCCTAAGTTTTCATTGATGATTTAGATTCAGCTCTCTCTTTTCTAAACGGAAAGGATGATAAGAGGAAGGAGTGCGCTTCTCCGGCTATCGGTGTCGCAGTTCTGGTCGGGTCCGGATTCAGGGAACCCGCGCACGGGCAAGATATGGATGAATGGTTGTTTCGTGGGATAATGATATGCACACCCCACTCCCATTCTCTTATGATATTGACAGCCAAGAAGATAGCGACGATAGTTAAACCTTTGGATACATCGGACACCGCCAGGATGGAGACAGAGGCAGAGGCTCTTTTGTCGATTTGAAGGAGAAGTTCTCAAAAGACGGTTATTAACCAGGTAGAAACGGTGTTTATCTTTTTTGAATGGAGGTGGCTATGCGATTAAGAGTGAAAAGGTTGCTGAAGAATGGGGAGTATCTTGTCACTTTTAAGACAGCCGGCTTCGGCTGGGCAGAGAGATGGAGAATAAGGAAGTTCCGGGCTCCGAAGGTCGATCTCAGTGCGGATGGCCTGGGAACGCACCCACTTAGTAACATAGAACTCTGCATCAGAAGTCGAAGCGCCGAAGAGGCAGAGCGCCTGACGGACAGAGTCAAGCAAGGCATCCAGGATACTCTGACCGAACTCTCGGCCCGGAAGAACAACCTCATCCGTGAGAAGGTGTCGGGGGTTTATGGCAGGAGGAAGAAGCTGGTCTTTGGTTTAGCTTGCGCTCTGGCGCTGGTGGTTGTGTCGGCCGTCAGCGGGGTGATTTCGTCGGAGCGAACGGGCGTTCAGGATGAGGAATCCACCGTCCCGATCACGGAGGGTAATCTCGTTAGCGAAAGAAGTGCGTCTCTTCAGGAGGGTACGGGTGCCTCAGCAGAAGGCCTGCTTGCGGACTACCAGGGCGAGTGCAGAGAGGATTTCACCACGCACATTGGCGCCAGAGGCCGGGTAACGGGAAGAGGCTCCGGTTCCACCATGTCAGGGAAGCCCGATTTCGCCATAACAGCCGTCCCCGAGGTTTTAGCCAGATATACCGAATGGGGCTCCGGTGCATCCGGATCGGAAAGCGAAGGAGAATATCAGAATTTCAAGCTGATCCTCACCTCCTCGGGAGGATTCGAGGGACCGGTCACTCTCGGCGTCTCAGGTTCCTCTCCCCTTTTAGACCTGCGCCTCTATCCGACGCAGATCGACAAACTCCCCGGGAGTTCAACTCTGTTGATTTCCTTTCCACCCGAATCCGTTCCCCAGATGTGTCCTGACATAACCATCGTCGCCAGGGGAAGAACTTCCGGCGGGGATCTGATCACTCACGAAAAGAAATTGGTCCTGGCCATTCGTCAGAAATCGTCTTACCGGGGGCCCACCTGGCACGTCTCCCCTTACGGAAGTGACCAGTCAGGCGACGGGGGATGGGGGTCTCCCTTCCGAACGATACAGCGGGCGATAGACACTGCCACATCGGGAGACACCGTCCTTGTGGAAAGGGGACTGTACAAGGAAAACATAAGTCTGTACGGGAAGGACGGGCTGGTGGTGGCAAGCCACTTCATGTGTGACCCCGATGAATCGACGGTAAGGTCTACCATCATCCAGGGAAAAGATGACGGTTGGGTGGTGACCATCGGTCGAAGCGAAAAGGTCACATTATGTGGCTTCACCGTTCAGAATGGCAGGGGCGATAACGGGTCTTTCGGAGGAGGGATATACTCTTTTAACTCCAGCCCCACCATCTTTAATAACGTTGTCACCGGCAATCAGAATCACTCCGGTCACGGCGCAGGGATATTCTGTTATGAGTCGGAACCCGCCATCCTCTGGAATCACATAACCGAAAACTCCAACTATGACGGTCACGGGGCGGGCATTTATTGCTACAGATCCGATCCGGACATCCAGCACAACGTTATCAGCGGGAACTATGCAAGCGGCGGCGGATCAGCTATCCATCTTCTGGAGCCAAACTCGGCTAAGATAGTCCGCAACACAATTCACGGCGATTCCGGATCGGCGGTGGTCGTCCTATACGGCAGCGGCGTTACCGGAGACTTCCGTGTAGTCAACAACACCATCAGCGGTAACCGCGGTGATGCCATCAGATTTTTTGGCGGGCCCTGGCACTTCGAGAATAATATAATCACCAACAACGAAGGCTATGGCCTGTTTACCCTTCAGGGAGTTGGCTACATCTCATACAATGACGTCTGGGGCAACGGCCGGGGAGACGAGACTTTGGATTATTATGGCTTAAGCGAGGATCTGATCGGAAACAGCGGGAACATCTCGGTTGATCCGGGCTTCGGAAATCCTCCCCACGGAAATTTTCATCTCTGCCTCAATTCGCCCTGCATAGATGCAGGAGATCCGAACGTTCCTGTGCCCTTCGATGGAGGCCGGCGCATCGACATGGGGGCTTTCGAGCACACGCATCCGGATCCGATTTCCGGGGATATGAACAGAGACGGATTTATCGACTACGGGGACATAAATTATCTTGTCAGATTCTTATCCGGCACGGTCCCCTCTCCCAACCCTCTCGAGATCGCCGATGTCAACTGCGATGAGGAGATAGACCTGCGCGACCTGGGGCGCCTGTACAGATTCCTGTATTACTACGGAGAGAAGCCTTGCACCGATTTCAAGCCAAAGGATCGTTTGACTGAAAGATAATAAAAAGCCGCCCCGAAAAGGGGCGGCTTTTTTATCTGAGCCGCGGAACACCGCGTGAATGTCTTTTCACGCATCGATGCTGTATCTCTTTATCTTCTCGAACAGGGTGGTATAATCGATCTTTAGCGCCTGTGAGGCTTTCCTCTTGTTTCCTCGAACCTGGGTGAGCACCCGGATTATGAGCGCCCTCTCCGCTTCTGCCTGTGCATGTTGGCCAACCTCTTTCAGTCCCGCCCCTTCCCGCAGTCTTATCTCATTGGGAGAGGGAATTCTTATCGCCAGATGCTCTGGTAAAATCTTCTTGCCTTCGCACAGGATTATAGCCCTCTCTATGGTATTCTCCAGCTCCCTCACGTTGCCCGGCCAATGATATTTGTCCAACAACGACAATGCCTCCCCGGAGACTTTCTTCTTGGGCTTCTTCATCTCGGCACAGTACTTCTTAACAAAGTACTCGGCCAACTCCGGGATGTCCTCTCTTCTATCTCTCAGAGGGGGAATGGTTATGGGAAAGACAGAGAGCCGATAAAACAGGTCTTCGCGGAACTGCTTCTTCTCCGTCGCTTTTTTGAGGTCCGAGTTTGAGGCTGCGATCAATCTGACGTCCACGGTTATGGTCTTCGTTCCTCCCAGACGCTCAAAGGTCCTGTCCTGAAGCACGCGGAGCAGTTTTGCCTGCAGGGCAATGTCTAAGTCTCCCACCTCGTCCAAGAAGATGGTGCCGCCCTGCGCTATCTCAAACTTCCCCATCTTCCGAGCCACCGCTCCGGTATACGCGCCTCTTTCCGACCCAAAAAGCTCATTCTCCAAAAGCTCTCTGGGTATGGCGGCACAATTGATGGCCACATAAGGCCCCTTTCTCCTGGCGCTCAGGTTGTGCATGGCACGGGCGAAAAGCTCCTTTCCCGTTCCCGACTCTCCTAAAAGCAGCGCCGTGGTATCGGAGGGAGCCACCTTTTCAATCAGCCTGGAGACCTCCTGCATCTTTTCGCACTTTCCGATGATCTGGGCAAATCCCAGATGGTGTCCCAGCTCCTCCCGCAGGAGAACGTTCTCAGCCACCAGCCTGCGGTTTTCCATAGCCCGCTTGATTAAGACAGACAGGTGATCGGTATCGAAAGGTTTGGTAAGAAAATCAAAAGCCCCCTCCCTCATGGCCTCCACCGCCTTCTCGATGGTGCCGTAAGCGGTCATCAGGATGACCGCCACGTCTTGGTCCAGCTCCTTCAGGGTAGTCAGGACCTCGATTCCATCCATCCTGGGCAGCTTCAGATCAGTGAGCACAACGTCATATTTCTTTTCTTTAGCCCTCTCGACTCCCCGCTCCCCATCTTTTGCCGTTTCCACCTCGTACCCCTCTGCCTCCAGAGTCTTGGAGAGCATTTCCCTCATGCTGTCTTTGTCTTCGATCACCAACAGTGACGGCATAGCCCCTCCTTGTTGCCTGAGCGATTCCACCCCCAAAAGAATCCCACTTGCCTATCGAGATGATCGACAGGAGTTGACGCCTCTTGCGATCAAGCGGAAAGATTGTATGAAAAATGGGCAAAACGTTTGCGGAGGGAGAACAGGCCGTCGTGCGGTTTAGGAAGCCATTCCCCCTCTCCATTTCATGTCGAAGATCCCGCCGCAGGCGGGGGAGAGGGGGACTAAGGGGGAGAGGTAGAATAAACTTGCCCCTATAAAAGGCGAATCACAGTTCTGCCGTCAGGGCCTGCAGTTTCGACAGGGGCTGTAACCTGAGTCTAAGGCTTCGTCTCTGCTCTCAAACCTCATTAGATTCTCTCTCTTTATCCTCTTCGCCGACCGGCAGTCCGGCCGGTGAAACACGAATCTTTGTGATCTTCTCGAAGCGACGTAGTAAGCCTCAGGTTCCACCGGTATCGACCAGATGCCCACAGTTTTCTGCCGGGCCTCTCTCTGCAAGGAGATAAAACGCTCGCGGTATTTCAGGTTGGGAGAGAACAGGTATACTGAGGCTAATCCTTTCCTTATCAGCTCGGCGTTGAGCAAAAGAGTGTCCACCCAGACATAAGCTAAAAGTCTTCCATAGCGATCTCGCCTGTCCTGGTCGTACTCCAAAGTGATTCTTCCCCGCTCCAGCATCTCCTGATTTGCCTCGGTAGCTTCCCCATAGAAAGGATCGTCTCGCTCCGGCGTGTCTATGCCGATGTAGCGAACCACCTCTCCGTTTTCTAAGACTATGGTATCTCCATCCGTCACCTCCTCGATCCCTATTCCCCTGAACGAAGGATGAAATACAAGGATCAGGAGAACTGCAGCAAGGACGAAAGCGATGTATAGGATCCACCTTGAACTCAGGAAACTTCTTCTCACCGTGAATCTCTTTTCTGGAGTTTCAACTTAGCCAACAAATCTTCCTGCTTCAATTTCTTTGCAGACTCATGAAGATGGAATCGATGTGGTTTCTGGGGGAAGGAGATCACTGCAACAGCAAGTCACTGCTGCCATCCTCGTTTTCCGTAACGTAGACCAAATTCTCCACGGAGTCTTTGATGTCGTCTATGTGTGTGATCAAGAACATCTGTCTGAACCTGTTCTTTAGCCTGGCCAGCGCAGTCAGGATGCTCTCCTTTCGGAGCAAGTCCTGACTTCCGAAGATCTCGTCTAAGATGATGAAGGAAAAATCCACCTGGCTCGATTCGGAAATCAGAAGCGAAATAGCTATTCGAAGGCACAGGTTGGCCAAGTCAGTCTCGCCGCCCGAAAAGCGGCTTAAGGGGAACTTCTCTCCCTGATCTTGAATTAAAATCTCGTAATCCTCATCCAGCTCGAAATCCTCGTATCTGTTATCACACAGATCCAAAAAGAGGGTTTTTGCGTACCGGGAAAGCGTCGGTCTGATCCTTCCTATCAGGGATACCCTGAAATCTGAGAATAACAGGTCCAGCCTCTCTAAGTATCGCTGCTGTTCTTCCCATTCCTTGATACTTTGCGCCAACCGTGCGGCTTTGCTAATTTCCCCCTCAATCTGATCGATTTCCTTTCCGACCATTTCAACCTGATGGCTGATATCCTTTAAGGCAAGTTCAGTCGAGTGAACGTTTTCTCTCCTCTCCTCCAGATTCCTCTCTACCTTTCTGTATTCCTCTTCGGAGAATTGCAGGTTTGAAATTGCCTCTTTTAGCCTGTCCTCCTTTCCCTTGAGGAGTTCTATCTTACCCCTCAGTTCGTTTGTGCTCCTCTCCACCTGAGGTAGTCTTTTTAACTCAGCAACCAACGCTGCTGACTTCTGCTTTGTTTCCTCCAGTTTCTCAAATTCCTCTTTCAATCTGTTATGGTGAGTCTGGTCGTAGTGAACCTCCCCCAGATTCTTAAGAGCCTGGCGCAGCGAAGCGAGGTTTTTCTCCTTCTCCTTCCAGCCAGCTTCCGAATTTCGCCTCTCCCCTTCCAATCCGGAGAGCTTTTCTAACGATTTCTGCAGGTGTTCCTTCTGCTTCTCGAGTTCAATTTTACTTTCTTTTAGCGTCTGCCCTTCTTCTTTTATTTTTTCCTTTTCCCCGTCTATGCTTTTCAATTTCTGCTCCAACTCACGCTGTTCCTTCAAAAGGTGTTCACGAATCCCGTGGTAATCGGACCCCATGGGCCTCAGACAACGATCGCACACCGAATCAGGGCCAAGTTCCTCTATATGCTTCAGTTGAGAGTCCAATTTGGCTTTCTCATCCCGGATCGACTTCGATGCTGCCTCCGTCCTTACGTACAGACTCCTCCTTACTTCGAGCTCCCTCTCCACCGACACCAGTTCATCCTTGAGCTGGTTGAGGTTCCTCTCGATTTCGCTTTTCGGTTCAAGTTCCTTCTTCAGAAACGCCAACCGTTCTCGATCCCTTGTCAGAAACGCCTCGAAGTCCTTAATTTGATTCTGCGTGACCTTCTGCTGCTCCGCCTTTATCCTTTGCTCGTCTAAGGCAGCAACCTTCTTTTTCGTTTCCTCGTACGGGGCAAGCAGCTCTTGCAGTCTCTTGCTCTCGGAATCGAGCCCGATCAGCTTCATCCTCTCTTCTTCCTGCGATTTCAGTTGAGCTTCCAGACTGCGTTTTTCTGTCTGGACTACACCATTTTTCTGACTGAGGCGGATGTGTTCTTCCTGTTTTGCCTTGAGCTCTTTCCACGACTTCTCCGTCTCCTTCAACCCCGACGTCTCCGACTCGAACTTCTCCTTCGTGGCTGCATGCGTGTCTTTCAACCGGCTGAGATTTTGCGATTTCTCTTTTCTCTCTGCTTCCAGCTCTGCTTTATCTTTCAGCCGCGAGCGGTCCAGTTCGAGCTTCACCTCCAGGTCTCTCTTGTCCAGTCTCAAACTTTTCAAAGCCACGTCCACGGTTTCGATTCCCAACATGCGAGCCAAAAGCTCTTTCCTCTTATGCGGCTGAAAATCGGAGAGCGCGTTAAGCTCTCTTTGCTTGGCATAAAACGAGGTCATGAAAGCCCGGTAATCCATGTCCAGCGTTCTCTGGACAAGTTCATTCACCGGATTATTTCCTCTGGCCGCCACCTTTTTGTTGATGATCACCGAAGCATCCACCGAATGGGTTGCACCTTTAAGTTCCCGCACCACCTGAAAATTGTCTCCATGCAACTCGAAATCCAGGATCACCTGGCACACATCAGCCTTTGACGCGGAAATTGACTTAATCTGGTCCTTGCTGGTTCGGGAAGCATCCGTGCCGAAAAGCGTCCAGGCGATAGCTTCCATCAGCGTGGATTTCCCGGCGCCATTGTTTCCGATGATGCCCACTATCCCATCAGGGAACTCAAGCTCCACAGACTTAAATCTCCTGTAGTTCGTTAGGCTAATACTTCTTAGGTGCATCTGCCAGACCGGTTAGTGGTTCATTGTTCATCGTTCATAATAATGACCAGGGTTCTGTCTGCCTACTGGCTACCGCCCTCTGCCGACAAGTATCTCAAACCCAGCTCCAGCAATCTGTCTTTCTTCAGATTCTCCACCGGTGCCTGCTTTAAGAACTGTTGGAATTCCATGTTCAATTTGCCAATGGAGGTTCTTGTGGATTGATCCCTTGCCTCTTCTTCTTTTCTGTCGAATTTAAGGTCAAAATGGAATGCCCTTGATTTCAGCTCAGCAATCTTGCGAAAATCGAGAGAGTTGTATACATGCTCCGGGATGCTGGTCACTTTCAGCCTGACTATCTTCTCTTCAACGTCCTGCGCCCCGACTCTCTTTTCGATTTCAAGTAAGACCTGTTCTTGATCCAACTCGCGCGCGTTGAGTGGGGGAAGCTCGATCATGTCTCTGGTTGGAACGCGGTGGAACTTTACATTCTTCGTCTGCAGGTCGACTTCCACAAATCCTTTCTCCTGTCCCAGTTCTGACATGGAGAGCCTCTCGGTCGAACCAGCATAATACCCGCCCGATTCCACCTGGCAAAAGCGATGATAATGTCCCAGGGCTACGTAATCGAATCCTCTTTGCAAATACGAGGAGGGAATCTCCTGTTCGGCCAGTTCACCCATGGAAAACTCCCGGATTCCCGCCACAACTCCATGCAGCATCAAAATGTTAACGCTTGAATGATATTCGCCGTCGGCCGTCGGCGGTCTGCCGACGATCTCCACCTTTGCCAGCTCTTGGGAGAAATCCTCTTGATTGAGACAATGAGGAATGGCGTGGATGGCAACATGCTTCAGTTTTATCAACTCATACTGATTTCTGTGTACCAGGTGAAGAAGAGGCGATAAGACCTCGAAAAAGGAAAAGACCGACCCGACGGTTCTCTGCTTGGGCGTGTCGTGATTCCCGGAGATGATCACCATAGGAATCTCCAGATTGACCACCCGCAGGATCTGTCTTATGGCGAAGTTGATGATTCGGTTGGTGGGCCTTACCGTGTGGAAGAGATCGCCGGAGTGGAGAACGAAATCCGGCTTCAGTTCGATGATCTGATCCACAGCCGCCTGAAACGAATTGCAGACGTCCTCTTCCCTTTGATTATATCCGGAGGCTGACAATCTGCGGGAATATCCGCTTGCCCCCAGGTGGCTGTCCGATATGTGAACAAAACGCATGGGGAAATCAACTATCGTTTATCATAGCCGTAACCAGAACCTAACTTAAGTTAGGTTCTGGCAGTGACGCACCTGGCGTTGCTGCCCGGTAGCCGCAACCTTTAGGTTGCGCCCCACCACGGCGGAGAGGCTACCAACGTTGAGCTCCGGGTCCTATCTCATCAAAAGAACTCTCGGTCTATCTTCGCTTTTTCAAATCCCTTTTCTGTTTTGTCTCTCTCTTTCAGCCACTCCTCATAGAGATGAATCTTGGCCGGAATAGCAAAGGGTGACTGGGGAGAGGTGATGAGAGCCTCCCCGGCTTCCAGCATCTGTATCTCCGTGCCCAAATCGGATATGTCCTGCTTGGCTGACGATTTGACTATGTTCCTGTCCCTCTCGTCAGCCAACCCCAGAATAAACAGGGTGTTGAATTGAGACAGAAGCTCCTCGTCTATTAGCTTCGGCTGCTGGGTAATGGCACACAGTCCGGTTTTGAACTTCCGTCCCTCGCGGGATATTTGCGCAAAGATGTTTATGTCTGATCTCCCCTTTTGAGAGAGCACCCTCTGTGCCTCCTCCATCACGATGATGGTGGGCAGAAGCG
>JBARPX010000263.1:0-7664 GCA_049643405.1 Candidatus Zixiibacteriota bacterium | reverse complement strand
ACCCGTCGCTGATCGTTCCGGAGTTCCAGAAATCGGCGATGAAGACCTTGTCCTTCTCGACTAACTCCCTCTCCCTGAAATACATGTTCAGCCTCTGCTCCGGCGTGATCAAGAGGTCCAGGGTGGGCTTACAGCCGATGGGCATGTATTGGAAAATCCATCCGTAGATCGCCCCCTGTTGGTTGAAATAGAAGTGAATGAGTTCATCGGAAAGGAGAAGTTCGGCGTTGTTCTTAGTGGCGGTAAGAGATATGCCAAAAGGAACCCCAACTTTCCTTAAGTTCTCCATCACATGAAGGAGCCTCTTGAAGACCCCCTTTCCCCTTCTCTTATCCGTCTCCTCCTCAAAGCCTTCCACGGAGATGGCGGGGGTAACGTTTCCCAACTCCGCCATCCTTTCTGCTGTCTTCCGGTCAATTAAGGTTCCGTTGGTGAAGATCAAAAAGTAATTGTCATCATGTCTTTCAGCCAGGTCGAGAACGCCCTTCCGTCCATTCTCCCCACTTTTCCACATGAACGGCTCTCCGCCGGAGATAACGGTGAAAAACGATCCCCAATATTTGCGCTTATCAGCGATTATCTGCGACACCAACTCGAAATCGAGCTTGCTTCTTGCCTCCACCAGATTGCCCGCATAGCATTGGTCGCAATGAAGATTGCAGGCCGCGCCGGGGCTGATGGTGAGAAAGCCGGGCGGATCAGAGCCGTGCTCCCGCTTAAACCTGTCGGGACCTTCCCTGCTGCCCAGGAAGATGTTCCCCAGCAGCACCTTCAACAGCCCTTTCCTCACCCGGGGGGAGATGTGCTTGTTCTTCAACGCCTTGTCCACGGCATACAGGAGGTTCCTGGTCATTACGTACTTGTCCTCTTGCACCTTGCGCGGCCGCTTCTGGGGATTGATCTCCACAAACAGCTCGTAGATCTTCTTATCAGCCTTCTTCAATATCAGGCTGCGGACTGCACCGGTTGCCATGGCCGCGTTCAGCAGGCTACCGAAGGTAGCCAGGAGCACTGCTTTTCTCTTCTGGGCAAAATCCACTTACCCCTCCAATCTTTGTCGGTTCTACATAATCTAGCGAGAGATATCCCTCTCGCCAAAGAAAAAACTCACCTTGGATTGACATGGCCCAGCGTTTCCACCGTTGAAGATCTATTGGGTATTGTTAAAAACAAGAAAATCATCCGCCATCAGAATGTCAAGAAAAAACTTTCCGTCTAAAACAGAAATCTGCACATTGTCATGATTCTGGTAAATGAGGCCAAATACGAGTCCGAACAAACTGGGTTGATCCCAGTACGGGGCAAATCACTCGCTTCCGGGTGTCTGGATAAGTGAGGAACGATATGCCAAAGGGAGGGCCAAGGGGGGTGAATTTCACTCAAGTTGAGTCGACTGTCTGCGCCACATTTGCTCTTTTAGAGCACGCTCGGAGCTTTCCAGGTGCGAGATCCGACATTCACAGAAGTTTCAAACCGTTTTCTCGGGGCGAAAAGAAAAAAGGCGACCCACCAAGGTCGCCTTACCAAGAGAGCAACGAGTGTAAACTCTCCCGTTCAATCAAAGGATATGTATGCCTCAGTCGTGATCCAACCCTTCACCCGGCTGATCGATCGATCCCAGGCTCTGTATCTCGTCGGTGACGATGGTGGGGGTTACGAAGATGACCAGCTCCCGATCGGCTATCTCGGTACGAGTATATCGGAAGAGATAACCGAGTAAGGGGATGTCCTTTAAGATGGGGAGGCCGGTTCGACTTTTCGTCTCCATCTGAGTGGTCAGACCGCCTATCACGGTGGTCTGGCCGTTGGCCACCACCACGTTGGTCTCGGCATTGTTGGTGTTTATGATCACTCCGACAGCGTCGACGGTGTAGGAGCTGCGTTCGGGTTTCAGCTTCAGAAGTATCCGGTTCTCTGAGGTGATGTGGGGTGTCACCCGCAGGATGGTCCCCACCTCCTCGAACTGTATGACCACGTTTCCTGCCTCGTCGAACTGCTTGATGGGGACCTTCTGCCCCATCTGAATAAAAGCCTCGCTGTTGTCGACGGTGGTGATCTCGGGATGGGCAATTATCTTTCCCTTGTTGCTGCCGACTAAAGCGGAGACGACCCCCTCTATGTCAAAATCTCCCTGAACCGTGGCGAAGGTGTAGGTGCCGGCCGGATCACTCACCCGGTTAGCGGTTTGAGCAAAACTGCCCTCTGTCACGTCTCCATCCAGAAGCTGAGCGCTTTTCCTTGAGAGCATGGACCAGTCGACCCCTAACTCCGTTAAGGAGCCCGACTCGATCTCTAAAAGCTGGGTCGATATCCTGATCTGTTGGGTCTCCTTATCCAGCGTTTCGACTAAACGCTTGACCTTCCCGATATGCTCGGGCGTGTCGCGGATCACCAGAGAGTTGGTGCGTGCGTCCGTGTCGATGGTTCCTCTCTGGGAAACCACCTGCTTGAGCGATGTCACCATGTTCCCGGCCGTGCCGTGCTTCACCGGGATGACCAACGTTTCCAGCGGAACCATCGAGATCTGCTCTGCCCTGCGCTTTTCTAAAAGCGTCTGTTCCTGAAGAAATTGCAGGGTAGGAAGCACCCGGATGTAACCGTCCTCCTCCACTCCGGTCAGGCTGTAGGTTTTCAACAGGATGTCCAGCGCCTGTCGCCAGGTAACGTCCTGCAACGACAGGGTGACGGAGATGTCCACGGCGGGAGAAGCCACGATGTTGATCTCGCCGTAATCAGCCAGGAAGCTCAAAACCGACTGCATTTCTGCGTTCTGAAAATTCAGCGCTGAGATCTTCTTGTCGGATGGACCAGGCTCTCCCAATCCCCAAGGCACAGAAACCAACGTCACCAGGGGAAGAGAGATTCCCAACACCAGTGTGCACCACCTGAGCCATCTCCTCCTTTGAAGAATCCTTCTCATCACTTACCTCGCTTTTAATATTCTTGATTAAGCTCCAAAACCATTATCTGATATCCACCATATTCCTCAACGTGAAACGTCGCCCGGTCGTCCTCGATGGCAATTACGTATCCATTCTTGATTCTCTCTCCGCTGCTCAGAATGTAGCCGAAGCCTGCTCCATCCTCCAACAAAGCTCGATTCCCTTGCCTATCTTTGAGGATTCCGACCAACTTCAGGTTTTCAAAAAGAGGCAGGGGCGCCTCGACGAAGCCCATCTCCTCTTTCTCAGTCGGCGGAAGGAAAACGTCTCTATCGGTCATGGGATTATACTGTACCATTCTCCTCTGGGCAACCACGGACAGCTCGGACTCCATCCTACCCTGAATAAGCATGCCGGTATCCGGAGCCGGTATGGTCTCCTTGGCAACTGCTGGCTCGGGACCCAGGATTCTGCTAATCCCTTTCTGGATCAGGCCGGCGGTCGGCTGGGCCTCTCTCTCACTCTGAATCCCGGCAACCGTTACCTTCTCCTTGTCGGCCCTTTCCTCTGCGACAGTCTCCTCCTTTGGCAGAGGACCCCAGAAAACAGGGGATTGGGTTAGCTGGCTCGTCGGGGAGGCCCGTTCGGAGAGAGTCGGCTTTAGGGTTAACTCAGGAGTCGGGGGTAGCTCCGTTTTTTTCGTCTTTGTCGGCGATTCTGTCCGCGACAACAACACCCGTTTCTGCTCCGTAAGGAAAATGACTTCACCGGTATCTGCGTAGGAAACCGTTCGCCGATTGACTCTCCTCTTCTCAACGGCCTCAGCGCCTTCTTTCCCCAACAAGGTTTGATCGGCAGATTGCTCGGAGCTGGGAAGAAAAGCTTCTGACTGGTCGGGCGTCGGTTCCTCTACGGGAACCAAAACCTCTTCGGTTCGGGAGAGTTCGGGCTGTCCTTTTTCCCTCAATACCCTCTGATCCGTCTCACCCTCCAGCACTGCCACCCACAAAGCAAAACCAGGATCTTTGGCGGTGAAGATGGCGATGCTGGCCTCATAATCCGTCTCCGGTTCCGTTACCTTGTAGACCACCGAAGTTTTCAGGTCCAGCACCACTCTGACGATCCGCTCAGGCGCTGCCTGATATTGGCTGGTGCGAATAGTCTTTATCGTTCCCGCCGGAAGCCCGGTCTTGAAGTTGTTCTGGGGCAGATCAAAGATGGCATCCTGGCAATCGATGATCACCCGGTAAGGCTTGCCTCCTTTGGCCTCTTCCGTGAAGTGAGAAAACTCGAAAGGCTTGTCCGCGTAAACCGTAACCTTGGTGAAGTTTCCTTCCTTCTTCAGGCTGATGTTCTGTATTCGGCTGCTGCCCAGGGCCGGGCTGGCGGTGAGGACAAACGTGCCCAGGAAAAGGAACGCCAATACGGCACAGGACAGCCTGATCACAAGATTCATTCTCATGTATCACCCTTTTTAGAATTCTATCTCTTTAAGCCTCTCTTCTTCCCTTACGTAGTAAGTGGTAAGCTTCAGCGACGCGGTGATGCTTCTATCCTTCTCCATGCCCCTTTGCTCGTCTTCTGCAAGTGCAGCTATGGTCACACCGGACACATTTGCCAGGAAGGGAAAGTTGGCCACGTTGCTGAAGAAGCTCCCCAACCTGTGATATGATCCGGTTAGCTCTATGTCAAAGGAACTGGTATTATAAAAGCCCTCGGACATCGGCTCTTCCGGGATAATCTGCATGATTCCGGTTCTGTTGCTCTGCGCCGCGGAGTGCATCTGAATCAGAAACAGAGGGATCTGCTTTTCTTCCGGCAGCAGGCATTCCACCCGGCGATATCTTTCCAGCAGCCTATGGTATTCCTCCTTCAGGCTCTCAAAGCTCTTTGCCTTCATCTCCACGCTCTTCAAGTCGGAAAGCAGATACTCGTACTGCACCTGTTTTTGCTGGATCAATTCGACCTTCTTGGAGTATATCCTGGCATACCAGAAATAAACCACCAGGAAGATCATCAGACCTCCCAGAAGAAACTTTTGTGTTTTCGGATCCTTTAAATCCATCTATTCCCTCCCGGCAGCCAAGTTCATCTCGTAATCTTCGGTTTCATGAGTGGAGGCTAATTCGTGGACAGCGGTGTCGGCGTCCAGGCCCTCAAAGTCCGGCACGTAGTAAAGATCTCCCACCAGCTGGAAGGTGAAGGTCTTGCGCTCCTCCATCTCCGCCCTCTTCACATACTGCAACTCCATGTTCTTGAAATAGGGCGAGCCGATCAGCTCGATCAAAAACGAAGCCAGGCTGTTTAAGGAGTAGCTGTACCCTTCCATGGTTACCCTCTTTTTGGCCGGAGACGGGGGCTGGCTCAAAAGCGTGGTGCTGTCGACTCCCGAATCCGCCACGGCAGTGCTCTGCGACTCCTCTTCCTCTAAAAGGGAGAGCCACAGGTAATCCGGAACCCTTCTGGTCAGATCTTCCAGCACCCCGACCCACACTGCTCTGTTTCTGTCCAGGGCCTCTATGGCAGACATCCTTTGCAGGACCTTGTCCTTGACGTCGGTTAAGGCATCCACCAGTTCTATGTTCTTTCTCAGCTCGTCGGCCCTTCTTTGTGCCTGGGCTATCTTGTTGTTCAAAGCCTTGAGCTTCATGCTCTGAAACACGTTGATCCCCACGAACGCCACCACCAGGACGACCGCCAAGCCGGCGACAAGAGTCAGGCTCTTGTCGAAGGAGATGCCTGGTCGCCTTTTTCTCAGCTCCCTGGGGAGCAAATTGATTTCAATCTTGGCCATGTTATTCTACCTTTCTCGAGGCCAGCCCAACCGAGACAGCAAGAAGCGGCGCTATTCTGTCCGGCTGGATGCCTTTGAAGATCTCAGGATCGTACTCGATATTCCGCAAGGGATTGGCCACCTCAATGGGAACGTTCAATTTTGATTGTACAAACTCGGGCAGGAAAGGAATCAGCGCCCCACCACCGGAGAGGACTATCCAATCCACCTGCGGTACCTTGGCCGTCGATTTAAAATAGGAGAAGGCCACCTCCAAACCGGAGATCAGCTCCTCGGAAGCTGTGACCACCGTCGCCTTCAGCATGTCCTGGTCGATGGAGGTTCCCATTTCCCCCTTGATGGTCTTCATTGCCAGTTCCTGATTGATGCGAAATTCCTTCATTATGGAGTTGTAGATCAGCCTTCCCCCGCTGGCCAAATCTCTGGTGGAATGAAACAGCCCGTTTTTCAGGAAGGTGATGCTGGTGGTATCGAATCCGATGTCCATCAACGCGGTCACCTTTTCCGGATCGATCTCGTAGTTTATGTCGTAGGCGTTGAGGATGGCAAAGGCATCGGTATCCACGATCACCGGCCTTAGGCCCGCCTCTGCGACGAGCTCTACATACGAATTCAGAAACTCGTTTCTGGCGGCAACCAAAAGCACGTCCATCTTTTTGATCTCTTCGTTTGTGTTGACCACATGATAGTCCATGGTTACGTCTTCCACGTCGAAGGGACTTCTCTGTTCCGCCTCGAACAGAATGGCCTGTTCCGCCTCGGCTCCACTCTTCTGATCCATGGTGATCTTATCGGTGATTACCCCGTGCCCGGAGATGGATATGGCCACCTCCTTCAACTTCGGATCGCACTGATCCACCAGGCTCTGGAGATTGAAGATGACCGTATCCTTGTCCTTGATCTCCTCATCCACCACGACATCCAGCGGCAGCTCTCTCATGCCTAAGGAGGTCAGGGCGAAACTTCCGGATCTCTCCTCCAGCTTTACCAGCTTGATGGAGGATGCGCCGAGGTCCAGGCCCGCTACGCTTCTTCCTTTTTTTCCAAAGAACATATGCGTCTCTTTTTTTTAGTTTTCACTAACAAACTTGACACTGCCAGAATCACACTACTTGTCTTTTCGGCTGAAATTCCGTAAACCTTAAGTCCCCAACGAAAATTTTAGCGGGGAGAAACGACAGCACCCCTTCCTTTACGCTTTAACCTCTGTGTGACGTGCTTCATAAAGTACAATCGGCAGGGAGCAGCGGAACCTTAATCCCCTCACCCTTAAAAGAGGAATATCTCCTGTCCTCTTACCGATTGCCCTGTAAGGATAATCCTAAGAAACAACTGGAGAACTGAATCCGGACACAATTTGCGAAACCCTGCGTCTGTTCACCGGGGAGGAATCAAGTCAGAGGAGTGGCGAGCAGATACTTTAAAAAAGGCGGTCGAAACCGCTACTTGTTGAAAGTGGAATCGGAGGAGAACTCTCGCACCACAGAGCGGTTTTTGATTGAATCTAAGAAGGGAAGGAATGCAGACCGGCTTCGGTAGTAAAAGGGGCAGCCGGAGTCAGAGTCTTATCATCTTGAGCCAAATGAGGGGGCCGAACAACTCAGGGCCTCTGGGGCTGGCCCCTCGGAGGAGAAACAAAATGAGTTATCTTCATCTCAGCTTTCCAACTGTCACCAGCACCCATAACCCGGTACGGGCCCGCTTCTGAAAAGATAATTCAACAGATAGACCACGTCTCCCAGGTTGACAGTCTGGTCACAGTTGTTGTCACTTTGCGCCGGCAGCTCAGGGGAAGGACCCTGCTTGAACAGGTAATTTATCAGGTACACCACGTCACCGATATTGACCTCTCCATCCCCGTTTGCATCTCCGGCAAAGACTGCCTCCCGGAAGCAACTTATCTTGAGCAGGTACATGTCAGAAGAGCCGGCGCCGTAGGAGCTGCTTGCTGAAATCACCAGGTAGCCTCCATCCGAGGCCTGCAGAAC
>JBARPX010000262.1:0-19453 GCA_049643405.1 Candidatus Zixiibacteriota bacterium | reverse complement strand
CGGATAACCTATGTGGCCCAAGTGGGGGATAAGCATACAGTGGTTGTAGACGGAGAAGAGGGGAAGAAATACGATGGCATCGTGGGAAACTCTCCCATCTTCAGCCCTGACAGCAGACGGGCGGCTTATGCGGCTCAAGTCGGGAACAGGCAGTTTGTGGTTGTAGACGGAGAAGAGGGGAAGAAATACGATACTATCGGGGAAAGCTCTCTCATCTTCAGTCCTGACGGCAGACGGTTGGCTTATGCGGCTGGAGTGGGGGACAGGCGGTTTGTCGTTGTAGACGGAGAAGAGGGGAAGAAATACGATGGCCATGCGGCTCTCATCTTCAGCCCTGACAGCAGGCGGGTGGTCTATGCGGCTCAAGTGGGGGGCAAGTGGTTAGTGGTTGTAGACGCAGAAGAGGGGAAGAAATATGATAGCATCGGGGGTGTCGTCTTCAGCCCTGACAGCAGACGGGTGGCTTATGCGGCTCAAGTGGGGGGCAAGTGGTTTGTGGTTGTAGACGGAGAAGAGGGGAAGAAATACGATGACATCTGGACCACAGGGGGAGGAGCGATCATCTTCGATTCCCCTGATAATCTCCATTACCTTGCCACGATTGCCACGAAAGGTAATCAAATCTACCTGGTGGAGGAGAAAATAAGCTGAAGCACCTATGTGTATACAAAGTTAACTAAGGAAACGGAGTAGGAGGTTCTAACGATCTGACAGGCAGGCAATTAGAGACAACGGAGGCCTTCTGGGCGACTTTTTTTCAAAAGCCCTGAAGAATGCATCCTGGAGGAGGTCAGTCACGCAGTGAGGTGTAACAGGAAGGCATGTTAGGAGAAGGCACGAAACCAACCAATCCTCTTGAGCCTACCCTGCAGGCGGTCAACGTCTCCAAGGAAGGTACGATTGTAGCGCGCCGTGTCGAATGGGCAGGAACAAGTGCACAGCGACGACGGGGACTCTTGGGTCGCAGCGGAATGGATCCCGAAGAGGGCATTTACATAGTTCCGTGCGAAGGGATCCACACCTTTCGGATGAAGTTTCCGATTGATGTGGCGTTTCTGGGTAAGGATGGACACGTGCTGGTCGTTCACCATAGCCTCAAACCGAATCGAATCTCAAGAATTGTCCTGCGCGCCCAGGGCGTACTGGAACTGTCGGCAGGCAGGCTTCGGGCAACAGACACCGAGGTCGGAGATATCATTGAATTTCGAGAGGTAAATGCGAACTCGTGAGCTGACCTCAAAGAACTCTTCGACCAACCACCCGGAGAAGACCTATCTCCTGAGACAGGAGACAAAAAAGGGCCTCATCGACAAGATTGTGATGAGACCCTCTCTATCTTAGAGTGACCAGCGATGCTACGTCACGTACCTGTCATAGCGCTACGGGGATTCGAACCCCGGTCTGATGGCTGAGAACCACCTGTCCTAAACCTAACTAGACGATAGCGCCAAGCTTGTTAAAGCAGTTCATGGTTCATGGTACCACTCCACCCTTCGTTTGTCGGAGCTCCGGGGTTACGGCTTTACTTTTGACCATGAACTATGAACTATTGACTACTCCGTATACGGAATCCTCACCTCCGTGAGAAGCTCTTCCGGCGGAACGTCGGGGCCGCCTTTGAGATAAACCTCCATCAGCGGTCCGGCGATCTTGTAACCTTTCTTCTCTATCCATTCAAACATATACGGATAATCTTCGGCAATCTTGTCATAAGGACCCTTCAATGTGGCATAAGCCACCATTCGTGCCGGCATCTCCTGTATGCCGTAGCCGGAATCCGGCATGGTCCCTTCGGGAACCGCAATCCCGATCTCGCACCTTAGGTTCTCCGGCGCAACCGTGGCCGGATCGTCATAGAAGATGCCCACTATCTGACCCGTAAACTGGTTTTTGGCGGCGTATCCGGCCACCTGACCGCATACAACCCCTACCTGATCGTATGGCCCAACGTGTTCCAGATAGATTAAGGTCAACTTCTCAGTGGTCTTGGTCTGAATCTCAAAGGGTTTCTTCTCCTCAGCCTTCCTTTCGCAGCCAATCTGGATGAAGATAAAAACGCCGAGAATCAAGATCACCAACGAGAGTAGAAAGAGCTTTTTCATGAACGGCTCCCTATTTTGAGGTTTAGGCTCGGGTCTTAGACTATGAACCACGAACCGTCAACCGCTTTTACTTGGCTGGGGGACAGGGATTCGAACCCCGATAGACAGATCCAGAGTCTGCCGTCCTGCCATTGGACGATCCCCCAATTTTGACAAATGAAGATACGAAAATGGAAGGTTATGTCAAGAAAATACTTGACAATTTCCGGTCATGGACTTATCATTAAGTAGAATCCCCAACCTGTTGAATTAGGGCAACTTATATCCTATTAGGCAACCCGGGAAGCTATCGCTCCTTGAGTAAGAGGTTGAACGAACTGAAACCTACTAAACAAAGTCTTTGAACCCAATCGGAGGTTAGGTGGCAAATGAGGTTAATCTTAGTCTTCATAGCCGTGCTGGCCGCCTGTATCCTGTGGCCGGCGGACGTTTCCCGGGCCGTTTGCCCGGAAGATCCAAACGATCACGGGGTGTGTGACACCTTGTATGTGGAACTCTACTCGCCTGATGCCATGTTTACTGGTCCCGGGCATCTTGTTCGAGTGCCGGTCTTCATAACAAACGACATTATTGACCCGAACATCGACTCTATCGCCGGCATGGTTATCCCCCTGTGTTACACACACACTAACCCAGCCGCGTACTGTAGTTTGCCCCCTCTCTGGAACCGGGCTCCGTCTTACATTCCAGGCGGAAACTTCATTCTTCGAGACCTGGACGACACCACTCACAATACTTTTGGCCAGATGTACCCTCCTCCCCACCCCGATGATTTCGTCTTGGACATCAGTACAGCGGAGCAACATTTTCGGTTCGTATGGATCCCTACATCGCCTTTTTCCTCCAGATGGCCGGGCGGCAGCCGGCAACTGGCGTTCCTAATGACCTTCAGAGTCGAGGATACCATGACCGTTTGCGTGGACACCTGTTTCTGGCCGCCTACTGGCCAATTCCTCTTCGTCCGGTCTCCCGGAGTGACGTACGTGCCCAGAGACAATCTGCCCTACTGCTTCTCTATATCTTATCCCGACTGTGGCGACTGCAACTGCGATGGCACAGTGGACGTAGGGGATGTGGTATACCTGATAGGTTATCTGTATCGCGGCAGTCCTCCGCCCCCCGCAACGGCGGTTGGTGACGCCAACTGCGACGGGATCGTGGATATCGGGGACGTGGTGCGGCTGATCGGTTATCTATACAAAGGAGAGCCGCCGCCGTCTTGCTGAAAGTGACAAACGGAGTTGTCTCAGCAATTGGCCTTCGGGCTAAACAAGGGAGATAGAAAATGAGGAGAAACCTGTTGCCCGTGATCCTGGCGGGCCTGTTCCTCACCTGGGCTGCAACTGCCCAGACCCAGTGTCCGGAAAATCCTGATGATCACGGTGTGTACGATACTCTCTACGTGGAGGTCTATCCACCAGACACCCTTTTTACGGGCTTCGCCCGCGTTCTGATCTTTGTCACCCACGACGTACCGGATGCTTACTACGACTCTCTGAGAGCTTTCGAAGTACCGCTCTGCTATACCCGGACCAACCCCGCCAGCTTTTGCAGCGTAAGTTGGCATTGGAACAATATATTCTCGTACCCCTTTCCGCCTGAGATGCTGGAGCGGAGTGTTTTCCGCCACGTCATTGAGGAGGGTGACACCATCATACACAACTGGATGATGGATCAAGCTCAGCTCATGACCGGAGTGCTGTGGGACGACGTGATTCTCGACGTGGACGGAACGTCACACTTCTGGTTCCACGCCGCCTGGTGCAACCTGCCGGATCAAAGCTTTGGAGAAGGAAGCAGAGTGCTGGTGGCAACCATGACTTTCAGGATGGAAGATACCATGACCATATGTCTTGATTCCTGCTTCTGGCCTCCGACGAACCGACTTACGTTCGTCACGAAATGGGGCACAAGCTACATACCGAGACACAACCTGCCTCACTGTTTTTCCGTGTCTTACCCGGAACTCGGCGACTGCAATGCAGACGGGACAATAAACATAGGAGACGTCGTCTACCTGATAAACTACCTGTATCGCGCTAGCCCGTCGCCTGTTCCCGCTCCGGTAGGAGACACTAACTGTGACGGGGTCGTGGACATTGGTGATGTGGTCTTTTTGATTAATTATCTTTTCAGAGGAGGACCACCGCCCTCCTGCTAAAAAAGGGGAAACCCTTTTCGATACGCGTCGTGCTGGCACGAACCGCTTGGGAACTATCGCTCGGTCGTGCCGGCACTTTTTTTGCGCGGCGCAGCAAGATTTTTTCTTGACAAAAAAGAGCGGAAGATCGTTATGGGACGCCCTCGCCTGTCCAGGTTCTGAGAATAAGTGTGGGCAAACCCGTGCTTAACCCATCGACCAGGGTGAAAGAGAAATCGAACAGTCTGATCTTCAGCTTATAAGGGTGATTTCGGATATAAAAATTGGGAGTGGTGGAGGGGGGATGCCCGATTTTGGCGTCGGGTGGTCATGATCGCTCACAACCGCACCACTCCCAAATGGTCCTTTCAGCTAACCATTCTATATACGCAAATTCTGCCTAATTTGATAAGCAATCTATGTGCCAATCCCCTGCTTCTCAAACATTACGGCTTTACCCTAACACCGCGACCAGCTTGACTCTACGGAATATCAGGGCTGGCAGATCATTCCTTGCATCTCAATCTTTTGTATGCAAAGAACTTAAGCCTCAACCGGGCTTTCCGGGACTGGCTGCGGGAAGAAATTTCCTCCCATACGAGGAGACCGGCTTTCTCATCCCGCCAATCCAACCGATAAAGGATCTCTGCATTTTGCTACACAGTTTATGCAGCTTTTGGTATCTCAAGGCGGGCTCTTATGCTTATTGCTTCAGGCTCAACCCCTTGCGAGCCAAAGAGGCTTGAGCGGCTCTGGTGGCCACCTCCCTGGACGCTCCGGTTATCTCCATTATCTTGTCCACCGCCTGGTCCAGCCATTTGAACAACTCATTTTGTGGATATTTGGCCACCAACTGGTCGGTCACTTCATCGGCTATCAAGAGAACGTACTCTGCCATCTTCCTTTTGAGCTCCGTGTTGAGAAAGGGAATCAGATATCTCTTGATCGCCCATCCCAAAAAGAGTAGCAGAATTCCGCCTAAGGCATGAAAGGTGTTGGCGGTGACCCAACTCCCCAAAGTCGAGAATATGCCGAAAAACATCTTCCTTCACCTCCTTAAAAGCTATTCTTACCGCATAAGTTCACCGAACCCGCCTTCCGAAGCAGCCTGAGACGCGTCCGCTGGACTCTTGACTCTAGACTCTGAACCTTGAACCTTAAACTTTGAACTCTAAACTCTGAACCTTGAACTCTGCACGCCCTTTCACCATTGCAACTCCCAGCTTGTCAGATCCGGCACTTCGGCCTCCAGCCGCAGTATGGTCCCGGACGGGCTGAAGATGTGGAAGATGTATCTGGTGTCAGCCGGGCTTAAAGCCGAGTTGGGATAAATATCCAGATACCAGTAACCCTGCGCATCGGTGAGCGCGCTCGTGTGGTAAGGGCTGATGAGCAGGTTCTGATATCTCAGAGGCACTCTTTTTATACCCGCCTCGATCCTTGTCCCCACCACCGGCTGGTCGTTTATGTCATAAACCCAGCCGTACACCCGGCACAGACTTGCCTGCGGCGGCATACCCGGATCGAATGCCTGCGCATAGTAGATCGTATCCTCATCCCCATCCACCGTCAGGGTTTCGGGCACAACGAACTGCCAGCCCGGCTTGTACAACCTCACGCTATAAACTCCATTGTCCAATGCGAAAAACCCGCGGCCCTGAGAATCCGAGGTCAAAAGGCCGATGGTGGAACTTTCCGTCGAGTCCATGACCTGAATTTGGGCGAAGGCTACGGTAGAGCTGTCGGAAGAGTCCCGGCACCTGATCACCACGCTGTTGACCCCCGAACCCGCGTCTGAGGTTAAGGTCCTGACCGGATGATTCCAGACAAAGGAGGAACCCCACTGGTTGTTCTCATTCATGGTTTTGATTTGAGAGGTGTCGATCGGCTCAAAGCCGGGGTGCTTAACGCTGTCGACGGAATCCACGTAAGCCATGCGCGTCTGGCTGAGATTGACTGAAGCGTCTTGATTCTTGACGTTGCCCCAGTCGGTGCACATGTAAAGGGCGCTGTCTGCTTTCTCCAGGAGATCGGAAACGTCTGCCCTGAAGTTGGCCTTGTTGGTGTTGGTGATGGCATTGGTCAAGGAGTCAAAGGTTTCAACCACGGTCCAGGACCAGGTTTTGACGTCGGTATAGGAGCCGTCGAACTTGTAAGCAATGGCATTGGCCACGTAGTTTCCTGTCTGGCCGGATGCATCTGAAGCTTTGACGTTAACCGCGTAAAACCCCGGCTCTACCGATGAGGTCAGTTTGCTGGTGCCCACCAGGGTAAATCCTCCGGAAAGCCTCCACCATTTGATTCTGACAGAATCGCAGTCCTGAACGGAATCGGAGTTTATGCTCACCGTTCCGACGGTAAGCGCAACGCTGTCGGAAGGAGAATAGTACTCTGCGCTGGCCGATCCAAAACCGCCAAGCGTGTAAAGAATCAGAGCCAAAGAACCTAAGATGGGGATCAAGATCAAGTCAGCCTTTCTGCAGCGGACAGCGGACGGCGGACTGTGGACCATTGCGTTCTTCATCTGATAAATCCTCCTTCGATTATCCCCGGATCAATCTCGATTATTCCTCTGGCGCCTGCAGGGGTAGTGTAATGCATGCGCAAGGTGTAACGATTGGAGTTGCGGCCCGAATAGCCTCCCCAGGGATGGGGAAAGGTATCGGAATAGGCCTGGTTGGATTTCCACTCGTGGGAGTTGACAGGCCCGGATCCGACGTAGCACATCTCTTCGGAAGCGCTGGTCTTGAAGGCAAACCAATAGTAGGCATCCCCGGTCAACTGGATACTGGTTTCGTTTTCTCCACACCATTCACCTCCGTGATAGGTGATATCCGTGCCCTCCCACAGTCTGTTGTCAGGGCGGCCATCGTTATCATCATAGACTGCCAGACGGAAGGTGGAACCTTTTGCGGAGGTCCAGGTGAGTATTTCCAGGCGGGTGGAGGTCCCATTCTCCGGGGCTTGAAAACGGCAAGCATCGGCGTAGCCGGTCGCAACCGCCCAGTGAGATAGACACGTGTCTAAGCCGAACCAAGCCGCAGGAAGTAGAGACGATCCCACGGATAGCAGAACCAGGTATATGACACACGGGAAAAGAACTCTTCTCATAATTGCGCTCCTTTTTCAGTACCGAATCTCACTCCGGGGATTCGCACGCGTTTTCCCCGCCCCTTCGCACGCTAACATTGTCCCAAGGGAAGCGTGCGGCTACCATCTTTTAGGACTTCGAGGAATGTCCTTTGTCCAACTCTTCTTTTTTCAACTGGTCGATCAGCTCCCAGAAGATCTTCTCGGCTTCAGAGGTTTGGGCCAGCTTTTGCTTCAACTGGATTGCCTTCAACGCATCCTGAAACTTGAGCTCAAAGCCGTTTTTTTCCAGTTTCTCGATGAATTTGCTGATAAGCAGCTCTAAGAGTCGCAGATCCGAAATCTGCTGACTGACTGCTTTTTTGGAAACACGGACCGTTTTGGTCTTTCTTCTCACTCTTATCCAATCCTCTCATGTATGGGATCAGCATCGTGCCTACACACGAAGGAGTCAGGTTCCCGATTCTCACACTTCTGCGCCGTAAGAACGTCCCCTTGGGCTGAAGCTCCTGACCAACGATCAACCACGCGCCATCGATCAGAAAAAGGAAGTGGCGACCCTTAGGCTCGATCCCATCTCAATGCACTGAGACTTTGAACCTTGAACTTTGAACCTTAAACACGCCTTCACCCCATTTCTACGATCATCAGGTCGACCAGCCCGGTCTTCTCTGATCCGGAGAACCTGGCGATCCTAAAGCCTGTCTCCGTCTCCGTCCCGACCACAAAGCAGTTGACCTCGTTCTTGGGCATGACCATCACCTTGGGATTGTTTATCGCCTCGGGCAGTCGATTTCCTCTGAAGTCATAAAGATCCTCGAAAGTGACCGATTGATCCAGACCGCCCAGGTTATTTCTTGCCAGCATCACTCGCTTTGAGGTCTCCCCCATCTCGGTGTAGAGAAGGAGAAAGGATGCCAAAGACCAATCACCCCAAACCACGAAATTTGGCACCACCCAGGTCCTTCTGCCCCGCAGATAATCAAGCGTAATGTTCATGGCTTACTCATTTCTTTAGACCTCTCCCTCTGTTTCCCCCTCTCCATTTCATGTCGAAGATCCCGCCGCAGGCGGGAGAGAGGGGTTCACCCTGAAGGGATTTCCCTCGATCCTGAGATCTTCGGGATCGAAGGACACCCCGAAGGGGACATAGGGGGTGAGGTCATTTAGTCGATTTCGCCGCGTACGGTGAACAGAGGCCACCGGGATCCTTTCTGAACTTCTTCAAAAGCTCGTATGCCTGGCTGCGATACACGCCCGACATCTTTGACCAGGCCAGGGAAAGGGAATGCGCCTGCCATCCCGTCCCGGAGGCTAAGTTCTGCGTCATGGCCTCTATGGCCTTGACGTTGCAGAGCACGGAAACGGCCAGATAGGTCTCCGCAGTCACCAGAGACTGATCAGCCGAGTTGGCATAGGATGAATCGATGTAATCAAGAATCTGCTGGTTGGCCTCTCTGATGGCGTTTTCGACGACCTCGTCGCTCAGAAGAGCAAATTCCACCCTGTAATCCACCAGAACCCACTGACCATCCTCGATGTCTCCGGAACTTATTCTTTTTATCTGCCCTTTGCCGCAGTCAATCTCATAATCGGTATCCCCAGCATATACCCGGAAGCACAGATACCAGATGACTGCAGACGAAGCTTCCGGGATGGAGCCGCTGGGGATACGGGTGAGCCTTCCATCGTCATACTGAATGGAATAGTCCACGTTCTCCGAGTAGATTTGCCCTAGGGAGGAATCCTTTGCCACCACTACTGTATCCGGTATCAGCTCCTGGTGTGCCAGTTGTACGGTATCGGAGGAGGCAAAGCTTACCGTCTCGGATAACGGTACGTTCTGCTCCTTTGCCTTCACCTTTTCCGAGCCGGCCACCAGCAGCATGTGAGGAAGCTGAAAAGGCTCCTCTCCCGCCAGCCTGCAGGCGACGTTCTCTTTGGCGACCGTGCCGAGTTCATGCTCCAGGATGTGCTTTTTCACCAAATCTATGTTCGTGAATCCCATCCTTTAAATCCTCCGCCGTTTTTCTATCCGCCCTCGGAAGACAAGGCATCCGTTCCAACAGGGAGTGTTTTTGACTTTCACTTTGAACCTTGCAGGTTGAACTCTTGAACCTTTGAGCTTTTGAACTTTGAACTCTTGAACTCTAAACGCCTTTCTTACCTTGTCACCTGGAGATGCCGTGCTTCCGGCACCGAGGTAACCTGAGTACCCACCGGAGCTGTGGCATAGGGGGTCGTCGCCACGATTCTTATCCAGAATTGAGACACAGCATTAACCGGACACCTCTGCCAACCTGCAGGAACTGAATTTAAATCCTGCCATAGGATGATGCTCTTCTCCTCTGAATCGAGATTATAGTTGCCGGAAACCGGGGCGAAATCAGTCCAGCTTTCCCCATCCCAGTATTGCCACTTTGCCTGGCCCCCGATCCCTGCGGTGGAGAGAGCGATTCTTGCCAGGTTGAACTTAGCATCCATTCCTAAATACAGTGCGTCCCCGGCATCCTTGATCAAACCGCCGGAGGTTGGATGAAAGACGTCGACCGGGTTCGAATCGGAGGCTTCGGCGGTGCGGTCCGAATATTTGTTGGATGCCGAGGCATCGTAACAGAAAACCTGATCAAAAGTCTTCTGACCCGGCTCATAAGGAACGGGCGATGTGAATGAGGAGTCGTCCTTATAGGAGAAAAAGAGCTGATTCTGATGGTTGCCGATGTTCTTGGCAAAAAAGACATAAGGCACGTTATCCAGAAACTTCATGCCTAAAGATTCCGGCAGACAGTTGTCCACGCTGAAGAGGCCGCTCCAGTTGTTTCCGTCAAACTCTTTGTACAGCAGGGCGGACGTCCCGGGAAAGACGATTCCCACCTTATTGTCCGAAGACAAGTCTGCACGGAAATCATCATCGATCTGAGAGCCGGAATAGATGTTCTGCTGCGGGTCCCAGGTGGCGGCCTCCAACTCATGCGAACGGTAGGCTAAAAGAGTGGAATCGTCTGAGTAGAAGCAGCGAACGTAGGGCGGGTGGAAGAGCAGTTGCGAAAAGCAGGCCCCGCTTCCGCCGGTTAAGGCCGGTCCCGGGTCAGACGGGCCGGTTCCCCAGTTCGATCCATCGTCCTGCGAGGTTTTTGCGTGCACATAGTATCTTTCCGTCGCAGGGTCGTAATAGGTCCACGCTATCCACAGGCGATCGATGGAATCCTTGAGGATGCTGGGAAAGTAGTTTTGTCCGACGTTGCAGACCGTGTTGACCGTTCCCAGGCTCCAACTGCCCTGGGTGAAGCTCATCTTCAACTCAAGCAGATCAAGGCTGGACTGCTTTGTATAAACCAGGTAGATATTGCCGTCTGCGTCCATGAAGCCGGTGGGCGGATAATCAGCGCTGTCGGAGATTATCTCCTCAGGCTCGGACCAGATCAGGTAAGGCGGATCAGCCCACACGTACACCAGCTGATTCGGAGTTTTGGGATAGATTATCACCACCCGGTCCTGATACTGCCCGAAAGAAACCTTGAACATCTTGGCCTGGGGCTGAATGCCGGTGGCGTAAAACGAACTGACCGTGTCAATAAGCTTTTGCATAATAGATTATCCTCACCTCTCCCCCCGTCCCCCCGCCAAAGGCGGGAGGAGATAGGGGGCGAAGTTTATTGCTCTCTATGACCAGACGGTATCCAGAACCAGGGCGGACTCCTTGATCACCTTGGCATAAGCCACCGATTCGGATATGACCGCCTCCTCCAGCTTCTGCTCAATCACCTTGTCGTATTCCACCATCAGAGGCTGGCTCACCACCTCCTCGATGGCGAAGCGATTGTCCAGCCCGATGGCTGAATCGGAGGGAACGTCGTCACACCTCACCAAACCGGACCCCAACGGAGATACCAGGTCACCGGTCTTCTGGAACTTAAAGCCCGCCATGGGATCCTTGAATTCCTCCATGGTGAGGATGGTTTTGATCATCTCCTTGTGACACAAGATGGTGTTCATCTCGAAGGGGAAGAATTCATTCCAGAGGGTGATCAAGTCGTCGTAGGTGAAGCTTCCCGAGGCAGCGGTGTTTATCACCGTGGCCGGGTTGTCGTTTCCGTCTCCGTTTATGATGGTGTCCACCACCAGCGCCATCTTGTCCGCCTGGAGCCGGAATCCGATGTACCAGAGAAGAACCTTAAACTGCGCGGTGGTGCGGTGCCTTAGGGCCTTGTAGGATGTCTTCAGGGTGATTCCATAGTCCGGCACGGTGATCGAGTGGAGCTGTTCTGCCACCGTCAGGGTGGGAATCTCCGCCGCATCACCGATGGGCCTCAGCGAGAGCTTGGATTCCTGGGGCGTGACATTGACGTAGAACGGCGTGTAGCGGGAGGAGGAGATCATGCTGGAACTGGCCACCAGCTTGCCCAGTTCCGGCCGCATACCCTGACCCCTTCTTATCTCCCTCATCATGAACTCGGGGAGAAGCGCGGGTGCTCCCTGATAGAAAAGCTCAACCGTGATGGGATTCTTTCCTCCCACCCTTATGTCGTGAGCCGCCAGTTGCCGTTCGAAGGCGTCCAGAGGTGAATTCATGTCACCGGGATCGTACTCCTCCCGCTCCAGAAGCTCAGATAGGGTCATGCCGCGGGATTGCGCCTCCAGGTAAGTCTCCCGGGTGACTTTGATCTCTTTTGCCCTGGAGAGGTCCACCTGCCCGGAGACGGATTCCTCCAGCCCGGCCAATTCCAAAAGCTTCTTGCCTTCAACTGAGTTTAGTAGTTTTTCCAAATCCATCTTTCACTCCTTTCAGGGCGTCGACAGTCCGCAGTCGGCCGCTGTTCGCGACGGACGGCGGACGGTGGACTGCAGACGGTTTAATTCAGAATCAACGTGCAGTCGGTAGTTCCGTTCACCGAGACGACCGTTCCTCTGGCGATGTTTCCGCCGGCAGGATCGTAGTCCGTCAGCACGGGAGCCTGCTTCACGGTTCCATCCGCGCCCCCCACCACTCGATTGTCCACCTGAGGATAGGTGGTGATGATAGGCAGCGTCATCACCCCGCCGATCTGAACGGTAGCCACCCTTTTCCCACCTTCTGCGTCAGTCAAGGTAAGATCGATCAATTTCCCCAGCAGAACCGATCCGTCGTTTGCAGGACCCACCTGGCTGTTCCCGGTCAGCGTGACCGCCTTGCCTGCGTCGGCATCCTTCAGGTCGTCGACTCCGCCGGTCTGCTTGACCGAGAAGCTGGCAAAGACCGCTCCGGTGGCTTCGAGGTTTTGATCTCTTATTCCCATTCTCTCCTCCTTTTTCAAAACTGCTTGCAGTAACGGTTTACTGTGAACTGCAAACTGTGAACTGTTTAGAAGACTGTCTCCCTCGACATCCCTTCGGGTCGTCACACCCATATCTGATTTGGTCTCATTTTCATCGCCTTTTTGCTCAACCTAAATCGATCCAGGATGTAAGGGTGGAGCTTCAGCTCCACCCGGGATTTCGCCTGCTATTCCACGGCCCCAACTAAACTCTCACTCCGGTTTTGAACTCCGAGATGCTAAAACTCGATTGACCAGAATGAACCGCTACCCTCAATTGCGGAGAAGCGGGAAAACTCTGGTTGAACTCCTCTTTGACTTTCTCTCTCAAGAAGAGAAGGTCCTCAAAACTCAGGTCCGGGGATGACAGGAGTTTCTCCACCAACCCGCACGAGCTCAAGGTCCCCCTGGCCCGGGAAACGGCCAGGGCCATCTTTTTGACCTGCGATTTGAAATCGGAGAGAAACTTCTCACAAAGTTTTTCCTTTTCACCCAGAGAGCTCAAAACACGCGTAGCTTCATTCAGATCCTTCTGCAGTTGGTCGAAATCGATCTTCTGCATCATCTCGCCGTTGACCGCGTTCTTGTGTCCTTTTAGGCACTCAATCAATTCTTGCACGTTCATGTTCACCTCTTGACGGAAGTTTCAAGACAATGTCAAGCCTAATGCTTATCCATCTCCGAAAGCTGATATTTGATTCCGCCTAATCGATTCTGCAGATCCTGGCTGAATCTGTAAAACTCCTCTTTAGTCAGAAAATTCTGCTTTAGCATCAGCTCTATGTTAGAAAGCCTTTTGTCCAGTTGATTGACCACCACCGCCTCCGCCTTTTTGGAGAGATCCAGCTTTATTCCTCCGATAGTCGTGTAGTAGGCAGTGATGATTCCCAGAGCGGTCACAAAAAACGCCACCAGAAACTGAAGCAACTGCACCCTCGAAAAAAACCTGTTGTTCTCCATTACCTTGAACTTTCAACTTTAAACTTTAAACGCTTTTCCATCCGTTTCATCCGTTGACCGTCTCCAGAACAACCACCTATCTTTGCCTTTTAGCCTGATTGCTTTCGCCAGGTAGATTCCGTTCAGAACCTTCCCCTCGATTTTCAGACTGAGAAGGTTCGTCTTTCTCTCCAGGATTTCATAATTTCCTCTGTCAAGGATTCTCATGTAGGCTGCAAGAGTCTTTGAAGGATTTCCCTCCGCGCCTCCTTCTTCCGGAGGGATATCTCCCTCGAAGTCCATCCATTTGAGATCATAGTGATCGTTCCATTCGCAGAGGAATCTTCTCCCCCGGTTGAGTTCATCCAAGTCAAGCTCGAGTATGATCAGCCCAAACGCTACCTCCCCGTCCCGCAATCTCAGGTCGTGATGTTTCGTCTCTCCCCACCAGTGAAGCTGGAGCACGAACCTGTCCGCGGTCCACTGTCCGCGGTCCGCCGCCTCAACATCTTTTGCGGCGGGGTGCCGACTTGTCCTGTCTTCGACCCTGCACTTCGTCCCGAGGCTCAGTGTCGAGGGAAGGCTCAGACCCGAAGGGAGCGAAGTCGAAGGACTGCAGTCGGCGGAAGGTTTTCTCTCAATCATCCTTTCAAGAACCGACACCGGATCGGGTTCCTTTTTGTCCGACCTTTTGTCCAAAACCGTTGGGGCGTGCCAGATGAATCGATTATCCTTTGTGGTCACGCAGTCGACTCTCACTCTGATTATCTCCCCCTGTCTGGCCTGAACGGAGGTGGAGTAAGTGCTTCCCATGCACATGGGATCAGCTTCAGTACCGACGGCACAGGTGTAATTAAAACTGCCCCCTTTGTTCTTCTCCACCCCGGTCACCAAAACGTCCAGTTCAAAATGTCTTTTCCATTTGTACCATTTCTGGTTGTCAAAATAGCCGGAGCCAGCCCGCTTGATCATTGCTCCTTCGGAGGTGGATAGGGTTTTGATTTTCGTGGGAAGATCACCTGCGGAAACCTTCTCGTACTTGACGGCCTGAATGAGTTTGCTGTCCGGAAATAGACTCTCCAGCAGCTTTTTTCTTTCTTCCAGCGAAAGAGAGGTTTTGTTTTCTCCGTCTATGTAAAGCAGGTCGAAAAGCTTGAACCTGAGACGAGAGTCATCCGGGGGGTTGTTTCTTTTTGAGGAGAATTTGTCCGGCTCCTGGTCAAGATGGGATATCACGTTCTTATGTGGAAGACGTGAGTTCCCTTTGTATTTTACCAACTCGCCATCCAGTATGAAACTCTTCTGAGGACTCAGGAGAATCTCTTTCACCAGACGAGGAAGTTGGTGCTCGATTCGCTTTCCCTCATCGGTAAAGATTTTCACCTCATCCCCGCTCTTGTGAATCTGTGCCCTGACCCCATCATACTTGGGCTCTATAAAGAACTCCCCGGAGAGGCAAGAAAGATCCTCGGGATGGAAAATCTCATTTGAGGTTGAAGTCGATTTGTACGGTTTAGTGGGGATAACGAATTCAAGAGGCGAGACCTCATGGGTTGTGCCTGCCTGGGAATCCGGGGATGGATCTTGATCCCCGCCTTCTTTCTTCGGCCCAGACTTCTGGTACAGTCCTAACTGGTCGGACATGGAGGTGTTGGGCACGGCCCCACGATAAACCAGCGACGTTTCAAGTACCCTGGTGACGTTTCGGTAATTGAAGTGAGCCTCCTTTTCTCCCTCTTCTGCCGGGTACGATTTGAAGGGAACGTGAGAACATCTTCTCATGTCTTGGCCGCAGATCGAGCATTCGGGAAGCTCAAACACAAAGCCTAAAGAGCATTCCTTATAGATTCCGTGATCGACGTTCTCCTTCAGGGAGAGGGCGTCTTTGGCGTTCTTCATCCAGTAGAACCACACCTTCACCCAGTTGTGCCCGTCTCTTGGGACCACCTCAGCTTTGAAGTTTCTGGCGATGGGGAGTTTCTCTTTGGTATGCCCCACCATAACCGGCGAGTCGATCACCAATTCAGCGATCTTATGAAGCTCCTCCAAAGGAAAACGCCCGCCGTAGGAGTTTATCTCATCGGAAACCAGGAACATAGTGCGTATGAAGATCTGTTCCTTAGTCACCGGCCTGGGAGGTTTTATCCTCGAGTTGATCAAAAAGACCAGCTCGTCGGATATCTCTTCTTCAGGCTTCTTTAGCTCTGCTCCGACGTGTGCTAACAGTTCTTCCACCTACGCTCCTGGTTGTATGGCGAGATTCATCGCAAATACACTTAACACCTGCGTTGAAAAAACACACTTCCTTTCACTTATCCTCGACCCATCCTCTTCACCACAAAAGTCCCTTTGTTTTTGACCTGAAAAGACTGAGCCTCTCCACCATCGAGCCCCTGAACACTTAAACTCTTTAACTTTTGAACCTTTGAACTCTTGAACCTCTAAACTCTTACCTTTCCCCGCGTGAAGTCTCTCTCACACATTCTGCACTCGCTTGCACACAGACTACGGTAATTCTTAAGGTGGAGGCACGTCGTCGCCCTTGTTTCCTGAACTGTCACAACCACTTAGAGTTCGGAGCTCAATTGTCATAGAGCACCGGCATTAGGTTTGCTCAAGTAGGAGGGTGAAGCTGAAAGAGCAAAGAAGCGAAAGGATTGAAAAGATGTACTTCACTTTTGATCACAGTCACAGAGTTCCGGAGGAAATTGGGAGGTATACCTCAAAACTGGTTCTACTTGCACTGGGTGTCGTGGTGATACTCCTTGTCATCCTCTTGAGTTTTGAGAATGCTGACGGAGCAACCCTCTCTTCCTATCTGTCCTTTGATGCGCCATCCGGCTCAGTGGAAGCGAACGCAGTTGACGACGGATTGGAAATCGATTTGGAGCAGAATTCCTGGAGATCCGAGCTCAAAAACTCACCCCCAGAGGGGTGGGATTCGCAGAGTCAATAAAGCCCCAAGAGTCAGATGCTCCCCCGAAGTAGACCCCGCTTTTTCTCGCGGGGTTTACTTTTGAAAAACACGTTTTCGGAGGTCACACGAATTCTTGGAGATGATGAGGGAATTCAAAGGAGAAAGGGGACGGACGATGAGACTTAAACCTTTGTGTTTGCTGATAGTCCTTCTGCTGGCCGCACCAAGCTTATCTCATGCCTGGAACTACCCCCGGGACGGAAAATTCAAGCAACTCCATCCCCATGCCGATGCCTGGTTCTTCATGGACGAGGAGAACTGGGACATAAAGAACCCGGATAAGTGGCAGCATTTCACCGGATGTTACGTGACCCAGAAGCTTCTCTCGAAGGGATTGAACAAATACGTCTCCGGCCTGGTGGTCTTCTCGCTTGGGGTGGCCAAGGAATACGAAGACGCTTATCGTGAGGGTTGGAGCGCAAGAGACTTGGCCGTCAACACTCTGGGAATACTCTCCGCCATGTACGACAAGCCCGACACCAAAGTCTTCTGTACCTATGATCAAGAGAAGATCATGCTGAATCTGGTTTTCCCCTTGAGATAACTTCGCTGAGCAGCAAATGCATATCCCTGTCAGCACAATCGCAGCAATTGTAGTGGCAAAGCTTGCTTTGCCTGTTTTGCAGTAAACATGGCCGAGCAAGCTCGACCACTACACTTCTTCATGGCATGCCGAAGCCCCCCCGCTGTTCCAGTCCGTCCGATCTGGTCCGTTAGTTGACTCATCCGTCATTCGTCATACTTCATTAATCATTGTAATCCGCTGACCGATCCGCTCAATCCGTCCAGACGGACGCCCGTCCGGGCGTTTAATCCGGTGACTCATCCGCTCCATCCGTTCAATCCGTTGACCTGATTTTCGCGTTGGACTGCGGACTGTGGACAGCGGACGGCCTTTTAAATCTTCTCCACCCTCGGCGACAAAATGAGAGACGATCTATCTCCGTCCCTGACCAACCACAAGGCCAACGCCAGCGCCATCACCGCATCGCATTCGGAATTCTTGTCCCAGTAAAAATCTCGCAGCTCATCCTGCAACGTCCACAATTCTCCACCCTCCTCTATCTGTTCGACATAGGGATAGGCCACCTGGCCCAGAGCGTGCATCTTTTCCAGATTGGCAATCAGCTCTGATTTCGCCTTACCTCCCCTCTCTCCAAAGTTGAATCCTTGAGGCCGTATGTCCGCCACCTCCGAGATCACCACGTCTCCTAAGCCGGTCGAATCTATGATCACCTCTCCCCCATACTCCTTGTGCCTTGCTCTGATTGCTGCGTATACGTCCTTCCATTCTCTCTGGAATCTCTCTAACGCCACCACCTGGTAGGGCTTGCGGGTTATATCCAGCGTGACACCTACTGTGAAGGTTCTCTTGCGGGCCAAATCCCAGCCGTGGCAGTATCGGTGTCCTTGAATTGGTTGGGATAAGCCGGTGGATGATGCCATCGCATTTCGAATGTACTCCTCCCTTATCACCTGATTGGCATCGTCTATGAACAAACCTTTTATGTTCTGTTCGATCTTGCTTGCTGAAAGGCTCTTCAGCTTCCTATCCAGGTATTCTTTGCTGATGTGAGGATTTTCCCGCGAATCACCACTTTGAACGTAGCCAAGCTCGGAATTCTTCTTAAGCTCACAGCATTTCCGGTAGAACCAATTCTTCCCTTTGGGAGTTGAGGTATAGTCCAGCATTCCGGCCCGATCCGCCAGCCTCATCATTATCACCTGATTTACCACATACTCCGGGTGCGGCTCGAATGCCACCTCGTCGAAGTTGAAATAATCGTAATCCCGCCCCAGAAGATACTCACCTCTTCTCTGAGTCGAGCGTGCCCAGAGGATGGCACCATTCCCGAAGACTATGTGAGGAAACGGGGTGAATTTTACGTCTTTGACCAGCTTTTCTAAGCGAGGGTTGCCCTTGATCAACCTGACCACATTTTCTAAGATGATCTTAGCTTGATCTAAGGTAATCGAGGCGTTCACTGCCTCGTATTTCGCAGTAGTGTTGTATTTGGGATCTCTGATCTTGAAAAAACAACTGTGGAGGATTTTGATGGCTTGCACCAGGCTCTTACCCCAACGATTGCCAGTATGGAGGGCGTTTTCCGGCTTGGTGGAGTTTTGAAGCCATTTTACCTGTCCCGGATGTGGTTCGATTTCCAGGAACTCTTCGGCAAATAGGACAGGATCACAAACCGCCCTTCGCCAGAAGTTTTTTGGTAGTCTTCGCAAGTCATCAGTCCTTAGTTCCCGTGTGGGTGCAGGCTGTCAGCCAGAGGCCGACGCTGCGGTTATTCTGTTATTAAAAACCAGGACCTAACTTAAGTTAGGTCCTGGAAACCAAGCTATCCGCTCAATCCATCCGGACGGACGCTCCCAGACGCCCGGGCGTTCCCTCCGTTGACCGTCTCATCCGTTGACCCTTCTATCTCTCACTCCTCATCTTTCTTCCTGTATGATCTTCGATCCCCCGATACGAGTTTCTACAAAGATGAACGAGAGCCGTCTGAAGTCTGCCTACTGAGTACTGCCTACTGCAAACTGTCTACCTCCCTCTTCGCCTGATCTTCAGTGACGAATCCCGCTTCCTTCTTGCGTATGATATTTTCCAGATGAACCTGCTCCGCTTTCCGCTGATCCAGCATGTCAAAGAACTTGCGGTTGTCGAAATGGTGGACGTACTCCAGAGGGAGTCCCCATAACGCCAGTTCGATATTGTGTATCCACTCTAAGAATCTTCTGGCACAGCTCTGAATGGAAACGACGTTCCGCAGGATCAACTCATATTTCAGTTGCGCCCAGCTACGGCTGGGACCATACGAGTAGCCTAAAATGAATGGGTCCAGGTGCACCCCCGCGCAGATGTCCTCTATTAAGGCTTTGTGATTGATATACCAGTAATGTGACG
>JBARPX010000261.1:0-28505 GCA_049643405.1 Candidatus Zixiibacteriota bacterium | reverse complement strand
TCGTCGTTTATCTCCACGGTGATATTGTCCTCGATCTCGGGGTAGATGAACACCGAGGCAAACGAGGTATGCCTTCTTTTGTTGGCGTCGAAAGGGGAGATGCGCACCAGGCGGTGAACTCCGCTTTCGGCTTTGAGATACCCGTAGGCATAGGAGCCGGTGATCTCCAGTGTGGCGCTCTTTATGCCCGCCTCCTCGCCTGCGAGAAAGTCGATGGTCTCGTACCTAAATCCCTTTCTTTCCACCCATCTGGTGTACATGCGCAGAAGCATCTGCGCCCAGTCCTGGGATTCCGTTCCTCCGGCCCCCGAATGAATAGCCAGTATGGCGTTCTTGGAATCGTCCTCCCCGGAGAGAACGGTCTGGAATTCAAAATCGTCAAGCTCTTTCTCTAATTCGCTCAAGATCGCGGTTACGTCCCTCTCCGCCTGGGCGTCCTTTTCTTCCTCGACCAAATCCTTCAAAAGGGAGGTCTCTTCCGCCCTGTGAGAAAGCTCGCTCCACTTTTCTGACCATCGTTTCAAATCACTGACCTCTTTTAAGACCAGTTGAGCCTTCTGATTGTCGTTCCAGAAGCCGGGTTGCGATGAGAGCTTCTCCAATTCCTTGATCTTCTTTTCTTTTTCCTCCAGATCAAAGATACTCCCTGAGCTTGACCAATCTCTCCTTGATGTTGCCTATGGTAATCTCAAGCTCGGTTGCCATAATCTCCTCCTTTTATACAAGAATGTGGTCATTTTTCAATCTTCAATGCAGCCTTTTAATATATATCCTGATAGGAGAAAGTCAAACTTTTTGTGTTATAAACTTACTCCAGGACAGAGGTCGAGCTGACCAGAGACTATTATCGTTTACTCTTGTGCTCTCTCCAAACGGTCGGCACATGCGCTCATCCACTCTCCCTGAATAGAGCTACGGCAGTTCCCCGAACAGAACTTAACGTGGGGCCATCAAATCTCCGCCAGACGACAGATCGATCGTCCCGGTCGGATTGGTCTCCACACACCTGGCGGTTTTTTCAATTGACAAGCATTTGGGTTTCGTCTATTATTGGTTAAACTTCAAGAGGGAAAAGGAGGCTCGATTTGCCTAAGTCCGAAAAACCCAAGACGGGGAGCAAGATCTTCTGGGGATTGGTATTGATCCTGATCGGAGTTCTGATTCTGCTGGACAATCTGGGGTACTTAAGACAGGACATCATACGTTTCTGGCCGGTGCTGGTCATCATCTGGGGCATCAAGAAACTGGTCGATTAGCTCGCTCTTTCGAAATAAAGAGAACTTTCATCGTTTTTTCCCACCCTGCGAATATGGACCGCCGTCTGGTTGACGATCGGTTCGGAACAGTAGGCCTCTGAGTGGTCATGAAAAACGAGACTCGACAAGATTCAACAAAGAGGTTTCTCTTCCTTTCGGAGATATTGAACCGAAGGGTGATCGATTCGCAAGGAAATGTCGTCGGCAAAGTCGTGGATTTGCTGGCCAAGCTGGGGGAACTCTTTCCCCCTGTGGTTTCTGTTCGGGTGCAATCGAAAAAGGACAGAAAAATCGTTTCTTTTCCCTGGAATGGAGTCGCGAGCATCAACGAGAACGTGATCAAGTTGAGGCCGGCTGCGACAAGTCACACGCTGGATGTTACCGTTCGGGAGGGGGAGATGCTCTTAAGGGACGAGGTTCTGGACAAACAGGTGGTGGACACGCATGGGGCCAAGGTGGAAAGGGTGAATGACTTTCACCTGCTGCTGGCTGAAGGACAGCTTAGGGTGGTGCACGTAGATTTTGGCATAAGAGGAATACTGCGCCGTCTGGGCTGGGTTAGGTACGCCGATGCCCTGACCAACTGGCTGTTCGCCTACCAGATACCAGACAAGCTTCTTTCCTGGAAGCACATACAACCACTCTCGCACGATCCGAAGAGGAACGCGCTGAAGCTGGACATAACGCTTCGCAAGCTCTCCGAGATTCATCCGTCAGATTTGGCCGACATACTGGAGGAGTTGGATCGACGCAAGCGATCCTACGTTTTCGGATCCTTAAACGTCGAGACCCAGGCGGATGCACTGGAGGAGACGGACGATAAAACGCGCGCATCCATAATTGAGAGTCTGCCGGAGGAGAAAGCCTCCGACATCTTAGAGGAGATGGAGCCGGACGAGGCGGTTGATTTGCTTCAGGATCTCCCGGACGACAAGAAGCAGGAGTTGATTGAGACTATGGAGGAAGAGAAGAGAGAAGAACTGCAGGAACTCCTTGAATTCGAGGAGGAAACTGCCGGTGGTATCATGACCACTGACTACATCTCCTGCCTGAAGACGGATACCTTGGAAAAAGTGATGAACGTCTTCAAGCAATCGGATGACCCTCTGGACAATATCTCTTACATTTATGTGATTGACAAGGAAGAGAAGCTGCTTGGAGTGGTGACACTGCGCGATCTTGTTCTGAATCCGCCGGAAGCGGAGGCTGGCAGTATTATGAAAAGAGACGTTGTCCGGTTAAGGGTCGACGATTCATTGGAGCAGGTCGCCGAGATTTTCACCAAGTACAAGTTCCTGACCATCCCGGTGGTCGATCAGCAAGATCGGCTGGAGGGAATAATAACCTTAAGAGACGGCATGGAGGCGATCTTTCCCGAATTCGGTGAATAAACAGAGCGTCAGACTCCAGACGCCAGACTCATCCCCGATACAACGGCTATGATCAAGGTCCCAATGTCTGCCTACTGCGATCTGATATCTGTTATCTGCTGACTGTCAACTGTTAACTGCTAACTGGTAACTGTCACTCATGGTCAAGCGTCTATTGTCAAAATCCCGGTGGAGAAGCTTTCTTATTCTTATGGCGGTGATAGGTCCGGGAATAATCACCTCCAACGTGGATAACGACGCCGGCGGAATCGCCACCTACTCCATCGCCGGCGCACATTTCGGCTATTCCCTCATTTGGACGCTTATCCCCATTACCCTGGCGCTGGTCATAATTCAGGAGATGAGCGCCCGCATGGGGGTGGTCACGGGTAAGGGTCTGTCGGATCTGATAAGAGAACGCTTCGGGGTGAAGATAACCTTTTATCTTCTGGTGGCTTTAATCCTCACCAACTTCGGAAACACCATAGCGGAGTTTGCCGGGATAGCCGCCGCCCTGGAGATATTCGGAGTATCAAAATACGTCTCCGTTCCCCTGGGGGCTCTTTTCGTGTGGATGCTGGTGGTGAAAGGAACTTACAAGTCAGTGGAGAAGGTTTTTTTGGTGGCCTGTCTATTCTACGTAACCTACATCATATCGGGTTTCCTGGCCAAGCCGGATTGGGCCGCGGTGGGTGAGAGCGTATTGACACCAGAGTTGGAGTTCTCTGCCGGGAGTTTTGCCATGCTGGTGGGCTTGATTGGGACCACCATCGCCCCCTGGATGCAGTTCTATCTGCAGTCTGCGGTGGTGGAGAAGAACGTCAGCTTAAAGAACTACAAATACTCCCGGGCAGACGTCATCTCGGGGAGCTTCGTGGTAAACCTGGTGGCCCTCTTTATAATCGTGGCCTGCGCTGCCACTCTTTTCAAAGCAGGAATCAGGATCGAAACGGCGAAAGATGCCGCTTTGGCGTTAGCTCCCCTGGCAGGTAAGTACGCCTCCGCCCTTTTCGCCTTTGGGCTTTTGAATGCTTCGCTGTTCGCGGCATCCATACTGCCCCTCTCCACGGCCTATGTGGTGTGTGAGGGTATGGGTTGGGAGGAGGGGGTGGACAAGAAGTTCTCAGAAGCGCCCCAGTTTTACGGACTCTATTCTCTACTGATATTCGTTGGGGCGGGAGTGGTACTCTGGCCAGGTTTGCCGCTTATTCCCATCATGTTCGTCTCCCAGGTGATAAACGGCGTGGTTCTTCCGGTAATCCTCATCTTCATGCTGATCCTCATCAACGACAAGAAGATCATGGGGTCGTACGTCAACGGCGGGGGCTTCAATATCCTGGCCTGGATCACCGTGATCATTCTCGTGGGCCTGAGCGTTACGCTTCTGGCTCTGATGGTTGGGATAGTGTAGACCGGGACAAGCTGGGCACTTTAGAAGATTCAAAATTCAAAAGTCACTTCGGGATACTCTCTCTTTGTTTGGTGTCAATTTTGAATTTTGATATGCAATTTTACTCTTTGAATTCTTCTCCAGTCGCGCAGCCGACAGTTGATTTCAACCTGCAAGTCCTGATTTAGGGGGGGAGAAGAGAGCGGCGCTTTATTGCTTGACACCTACCAGCTTTGCCCGTAGATTGATCTGCCTGAGAAGCTTATCCTAAAGGAGAGGAGATGGCCTTTTTCCCGACCACGAAATTCTTAGCCAACATAAGGCTGAGATACGTGGTCATCATCACCCTGCTTCTGGCTTTGATTATATTCTTGATCGCCCTTTTCGGAATCAGACAGAGCAAATCCAACATGCTGAGGGTGATGGAGGAGGAGGGCATGGCTTTGCTCGAGGGTCTGATCCTGGCGAGCCAGAATGCCGTGCGGGCAAATGCCCTGGTGGAAGAGTTGGTAGGGGAGAGGCTTCGGGACATCGCACATCTGGGGAATCACCTGGAGAGAGAGGGGAAGGTGAGCAACGCCGCGCTGGAGAGCATAGTCAGGGAAAGCAACCTTTCCCGAATTGACATTCTGGACCGGGGGATGAATCTGAAGTACAGCAGTCATCTCACGGATAGAGGCATCTACCAAGACTCCACCACCTCGGTGATCCCCGGGGTATCGAGCATACTAGAGGGGGAGGAGGAAGAGGTGGTCTTCGGAATCGAAGCTAAGAGCCTGCTGGCAGAAAAGAGTTACGCCGCTGCAGTAAAGAGGTCGAGAGAGGCAGGCGCAGTGGTGGTGGTAGCTTCCGCTTCTTATCTGGAGAGCTTTAAAAAGGAGATCGGAATCGGTTACCTGATCCAGAGGATTGGCCAGGAAAGCGGGGTGGATTACATCGTGCTGCAGTCGATGGAGGGCATTGTGCTGGCATCAAAGAAAGTGGAACGGATGCTGAAAATCGAAGAGGACCCTTTCCTTCAGAGCACGCTGGAGGAAGAAACCGCCAAAAGCAGAATTACGTTCTTCGAGGGCGAAGACGTGCTGGAGGTGGTCAAGTCGTTCAAGTCCGAAGAGATTCCCTCGGGGATTTTCAGAATCGGGCTTTCGCTGGAGGGATACAACAAGGCAACCTCCAACTATCAAAGGCAGATGATCCTCTTCGCGCTGATTCTGTTCCTTTTGGGACTTTTGACCATCGGCATGGTCATTGTCAATCAGAACTACTTCGTCTTGGATAGATCATACAAGGAAATCAAAACCCTGACCGGAAACGTGTTTGAAGCCATGCACAGTGCCGTGGTGGCGGTGGATGAGAACGGAAAGATAGTCATGCTGAACCGTCTGGCCGAGGAGTTGTTCGGGGTGAGTCGGGATCACGCGGTGAGGCAGGATTATGATTCGGTCTTTCCGAATGACCCCTGCCTCTTAAAGCAAGCCTTTGAAAAGAAGAGGACCACGCGAGAAGTGGAAACCGAGTTTCGTACTCTTTCCGGTGAGGATAAAGCGTTGATCGTCGGAACCTCCTGTCTTTTCGATGAGGAGAAGAGGTTCAAGGGTGCTGTGGCTGTGATTCATGACATAACCGAGTTGAAAAAGTTTGAGGAGGAGGCAAAGAGGGCCGAGAGGCTTTCGGCTCTGGGAAACCTGGCAGCCGGCGTGGCCCACGAGATACGAAATCCGCTGAACGCAATCTCCATCACCGCCCAGAGACTGAAATCCGAGTTCGTTCCGCAAAAGGATGAGGATGAATACAGCTCATTCACCGAAATCATCTTAAACGAGATCAAGAGACTGGATAGTATCATAAATCAGTTCCTGCGTCTGGCCAAGGCTCACAAATTGAACCGGGTTCCCACTGATATAAGCGCGTTCCTGGACGAGGTAACGAATCTCGCAGAGGTTGAAGCAAACGAGAAGAGCATTCGAATCACCAGGTCAATTGACAAACTTCCCGACCTGAAGATTGACCAAGACGAGATGAAGAAGGCTGTCCTGAACATAATGCTGAACGGAATTCAGGCCACGCCCTCAAGTGGAAGCTTAACTGTGCGCTCTTATACGGATGACTCGCAGGCACATGTGGTAATCGAAATCACGGATTCGGGAGCAGGTATTCCCAAGGAGAATCTTTCCAAGATATTTCAACCATATTTTTCCACCACAGAAAAGGGAACCGGACTTGGACTTTCCATCGCACACCGTATCATCTCCGATCACAAGGGTAAAATCGAGGTCAAGAGCCAGAGGGGCAAAGGAACTACCTTTACCATCAAGTTACCGATAGCATGAATCGAAGGAACCTGGACCGTACAAACAATGGGATGAGCTATGGCACTCTATAGAATTTTGATAGTTGATAACGAAGAGCCACAGAGGGAACAGCTGGCCGGCTTTCTGAAAAAGCAGGGTTTCAGCGCCACAACCGCAGGGTCAGGCCCGGAGGCTATCGACATCTCTCAGGATAAATCTTTCGAGGTAGCCTTAGTCGACCTGAAGATGCCCGGAATGGACGGAATTGAGGTTTTGAGAAGACTAAAAGAAACCAACCCGGATATTCAGGTGATAATGATAACCGCATATGGCTCGGTCGAGACCGCGGTTGAGGCCATGAGGTTGGGGGCATATCACTATGTAGGTAAACCGATTAACCTTGAGGAGTTAAAGCTGCTTATCACCAAGGCTCTGGAGAGCCACCATCTCTTGATGGAGAATAAATATCTCAAGGAGGAGTTGGAGGAGAGGTATAAGGATCTTCAGATAATCGGGAAGAGCAGGGCGATGCAGGGCGTGCTAAGCACGGTGTCGCGCGTGGCGAAAACGAAATCAACGGTGCTGATAAGAGGAGCAAGCGGGACCGGCAAGGAATTGGTGGCGAGGGCAATTCACGGCTTGAGCGACAGGGCAGGCAAGAGATTCATTCCCGTCTCCTGCGCGGCAATACCAGAGACTCTCTTTGAGTCGGAGTTGTTCGGTCATGAGAAAGGTGCCTTCACCGGAGCGATCAAAGCCAGAGAGGGGAGGTTTGAACTGGCCGACGGCGGAACGTTGTTCTTAGACGAGGTGGGTGACATTCCCCTCGAGACTCAGGTCAAGCTGCTGAGGGTCATTGAATCGCAGGAATTCGAAAGGTTAGGCGGGAAGGATACTCTGAAAGTCGACGTGCGCATCATTTCCGCCACCAATCAGGAGTTGGAGCAAAAGATCAAGGAGAGGAGTTTTAGAGAGGACCTATACTATCGGCTGAATGTAATCTCCGTGGTGATTCCCCCTCTGCGTGAGAGGAAAGAGGATATCCTGCTGTTGGTCGATCATTTCGTCAAGAAAGCCAATCAGAAATGCGGCAGGTCGATTAAAGGGATTACCCCGGAGGTGAAGGACATAATTCTGAACTATGATTGGCCCGGGAACGTAAGAGAACTAGAGAACTTAATCGAGAGAGGAGTGGTTCTTTCTCGGACGGACGTGATCGACAAGGCTGACCTGCCTTACTTCGGATTGGTTTCGGATGGGACGCTTGCGCACGTTCCTCCTGCGTCACTTTCACTCAAGGATGTGGAGAAGGATCACATCCTGAGAGTCTTGGATAGGAACGATTGGAACTTGAACAAGAGCGCCGAGGTTTTGGGAATTCACAGGAACACCCTGCGGTTGAAGATGAAAGAGTATGGGATAGAACGGTCAACAGATTGAGCGGATGCAGCGGATAAAAGCGTCAACGGATTAAACAGATTAAACGGATTTTCATTGTCGGCGGGAAGCCCGCTCCATAGAGTAACAGAAGCGAGAGAAGACCTTTTGGTTTTTCCTCTCTCCCCTTGGAGAGTGTGTCATAATGTCATTCTGAGGCGTCAGCCGAAGAATCTCGATTTTGTAACTTATTGGAATTATTAGATTCTTCGCTTCGCTCAGAATGACAACTGTACGTTTTTGAAGGTTGCGACACAGCCCCTTGGGGGAGAGGATTAAGTTGAAAATCTCGCCACCGGCGGGAGTGGGGGGATTAGTCCACAGAAAGGAGAAAAGCTCATGGAGAAGATGATTGCATTTTGCGGGCTGACTTGTACTGATTGCCCGGCGTTCATTGCCACGCAGAAGGACGATGATGAAGAGAGGAAAAAGGTGGCTGAAAAGTGGTCCAAAGATCACGACGTAGCCCTGAAGCCTGAGGATATCAACTGCGATGGCTGCTTGGTTGACAGTGACAGAGTTTTCAACCACTGTAAGGTTTGCGAGATACGGAAATGCGGCAAAGAGAAGAAGGTCGAGAATTGTGCCTATTGCGAGGATTATGCTTGTGATAGGTTGACCGAATTCTTCAAGGCGGCGCCAGAAGCCAAAACCGCGCTGGATGAAATAAGAGCCAGCCTGTAGGCTTCTTGATCGTAAAATGTGTTTTAGTAGGGCGGGCACCCTTGCCCGCCGGTCTTTCGCGGGGCTGGTCATGCCGTGGGCAGATCCCGCCACAGGCGGGGAAGCCCCGCCTACGGGTTGGGGAGAATGTGCGGATAGCTCCGTGGCGTCCAAGCAACGGCTGTCCATACGATTCACCGTACGGTTTGCAGGGCGGGCATCCTTGTCCGCCGTTTTGTTGCGGGGCTAGTCATGCCACACTTCAACTGATACACAATGAATAATCCCCCAAAACAACACGACGCTACAAAGGCGTCCAGGGGCTATCTCTACGCCTCCCTTTCCGCAATGATGGCGTCCATCTTAATCGTGTCGGGGAAATGGACGCTGCACACCATCTCGCCTCTGGCCCTGAGTGCCTTGGTTTTTACCATAGGTGCAATTGTCCTGGGGCTGGCCATGCTTCCCCGGAAGAAATGGAGGCGCATATCAGCACTTGACAAGAGAGCCTGGAGTTGGACCATTGCTTTTAGCGTGCTGGCATTCGTGGCTATCTGGACTTATTGGATCGGGCTTAGTATGATGGACCCGACCTTAGCTTCGTTCCTGAACCGCTCGGAGACCCTGGTTACAATTTCTCTCGGCATTGTGATTCTGGGTGAGCGCTTCACTAGGGGAGAAGCAGTTGGAGCGCTGCTAGCTTTGGGTGGAATCGTGTTGATGAAACTTACCTTCAGGGCGGAGTACTCCGCCGGGTTTTGGGTGGTGCTGTTCAGCGCAGTCTGTTTTGGCACGGCAGAGTTTATTGCCAAGATCGCCGTCCGTTATGTCGATCCGTTGACTCTGAGTTTCTTGCGCAACGTAATAAGTTCGGTGCTCTTCTGGATTGCGGTGGCGTTTCTGGGAACTTCTTTTGAGGGCGCTGGCACTGTATGGTGGGCGATCTTGATTATTGCCCTTGCCGGACCGATACTAACCAGGCCGATTTATCTTTTCGCCCTCAAATACCTCGAAGTATCCAAGGTTGCACTGATTAACCAGAGCCAACCGGTTTTCGTGGCTATCCTGGCGCTAATGGTTCTGAGCCAGACTCCCGCTCCGCGGGAGATTTTAGGGGGACTGTTTGTGATCGGGGGATGCCTGCTAATTATAGTGAGCCGTAAACGGGTTGGTTTAAGGAATGGTTGAGGTCTTGTGGAATAGAACATAGGGCGGGCATCAATGCCCGCCGGTCTTTCGCGGGGCTGGAAGCCCCGCCTACGTTGCTTATAAACGAGAAATCACTTGCCCTTGCAGGGTTCTGTACTCCTTGTGCAGATTGCACGTCAAGCACGAATGGATCATAAGTGCGAAAATAAAATCTCCAGTTTCGACTCCGTCTAAGAGATTTTCATTAGCCTGAATTACACCGTGTTCTTGCGACAAGCCTGTCACGGGGGCTTTTCTATTGATAGGCCCGAAGCTCCCGTTCTTCAAAGACGTTAGATATCCGAATACCTTCCTGCCGTTCTCATCAAGTATGTGAGCACCCGACAAATGTACTAATCCTCCGTAGACCGCCAATTGTCTGCGGTCTTTGTACTTCGCAACAACCGGGCAGGCAACTGCGACTGCTATCTCGTTTTCGGTGCAAGAGCCGAGTTTTTCTTGCATCAAATCATAGAACACGAAGTTGCCCGGCCGGATTTCATCAACTCCGTCGAACTTGTCCGCCACACTGCAGGTTGGAGTATCGCCAACTGAGATGTCGCAGGTTTCAAAACCGCTTGCGGTCAGATGGTTCTTCACCGCGGTCATTCTCTCCACTGTCTCGTCATGTATCTTCCGAATCTCGTCGACCGACTTCGCGTGATAGCTGTGCCCGGCGTGGGTGAGCAGTCCTTTAAAATCAAGCTTGGGCGGGTCTTTTATTTTTCGGGCAAGGGAGAGGATGCGCTCAAAATCATCCCACAATACCCCTGTCCTGTGGTATCCGGTATCGACTTTTATCCACATTCCGACCGGGTGCTGCAACTTGCCGTTCAGCGCCGAGAGCACCCCTTCCGAATCGACAAGCAAGTTCAGCTTAATCTCGCGTGCTAGTTTGTTGATCTTGTCGATCTCCAGCATGTTAACGAGAAATGCAACCGTGATGTCCGACCAGCCGTTCTTGGCAAAGTAGAGAGCCATATCAAGCGACGAGACTGTGATTGCCTGCACTCCATAATCCTTGAACCAATTCCCGATTTCGGCCGATTGGTGCGTTTTGAAGTGCGGCCGGAATCTAACGCCGCTCACCCTGGCCTTGCCTGCCATTTTTGCGATGTTCCTAAGGACTCTATCTTTGTCCAGAAGCAAGGTTGGTTTCACGATCTTGAATCCGAGCTGGTTGGATTTCATACGTCGATTCCTCCCACAAAACCGCGCGATAAATCGCGCAACTACGATACCCATCTCCACCTTGTGGGCGCCACGAATAGCGCCCCTACAGCCTCTGCAAGCAAGCAGATTATTGTTCGCTCCCAGGCGGATGTTATCATCCGCCTGCCTATCCGCTGGATGATAACGTCCAGCGGGAGCTGGAACTCAGCTGAAGAATCGTCATGAACTCAACTCCCCAGCATCCTCTCTCGGACCATCTGGACCGGGATGGTACCGTAGCTTAGAAGCAGATCGTGAAACTTCTTAAGATTGAAAGCTCTCCCTTTGAGCTTTCTGAAATCATCTTTCAGTTTCAATATCTCTATCTTGCCCATGGCGTAGGTCATGGGTTGAGTGGGAGTGTAGGTGTACCTTTTGACTTCAGCGATGGCGTTGGTCTTCTCTAATTTCGCCACATCCACCAGCATGTTGACCGCCTTATTGAAGCTCATCCGGTTAGTATGCAGGCTGGCGTCGATCACCACCCGGCAGGAACGCCACAGTTGATCCTTCAACTGCAGAAGTCGGACCTCAGGTCTGGTGTAGAATCCTTTTTCATACATCAACTCCTCACAATAAAGCGCCCATCCTTCGGCAAAGAGCGAGGTCCAGAACTGGCGCCTTACCTTCGACTTTATTTTGTTATTATGAACCAATTGGAGATGATGACCGGGATAAGCCTCGTGCAGGGCAGTCAAGACCACTCCATTGGAATTATGCCCTCGAAGTAGCTCTTCCTGCTGCTTGAGCGGAACTTTCTCGTTAACCGGCGTGACCCAGAAAAACCCCTCTTGTTTCTTGTCAAAAGCGGCTGGCGGCATATACGCGCCGTACGGGATGACACTTCTTTCAAAAGCCGGAGTTTCCACCACGGACAGACTCTCGCCCCTCGGAATGGTAACCAGGTCCTTTCTCCTGACAAAATCCCTGGCTCTCGCCATCTCCCGAGTATAGAACTTGAGTAGATTCTCCTTTTTGGGGTGTTTGTTCTTCAACTCGTCCACGATCTTAGTCCAGCTCTTCTTTGGATCAATCTTCTTCGCCAGGGTTCTCATCTCCACCTGAGTCTGCCTGATGAGCCGGTTCCCGATTCTCACCAGGTCATCTGTGGTTTGCGGGAGCTGGTGATGGACTGATAAGAGGAAATTAAAGAACTCCTTTCCGATGGCGAATTTCCCTTTCGATCTGGGAAGAAGCCGCTTCTTCAAGAACTCCTCGTAATCGTCAAAAGCCGAAAGCGCTTTTTCATTGGCTGCGAGAAGCTGCTTTTTGAGATGAGGAACCTTTTCGGCGAAGTGGGGAATCATCTCCCTGAAGAACTCCTTTCCACCCATAGTCGTCTCGATTGCAGCCTTGGTCCATATTCGGGGGATGTTCCCTCCTCTTCTCAAGTTCTCCTGACCCTGCTTCATCAGGCGGGGAACCTGTTTCATTCTCCCCAGGAGAGACTTCATTCTCACCTTCAATGGAGCGAAGTCACGCAGCATCAGAATGTAGCAGCCAAACAAGGCGATGTCGGGGTAGAACCTGGCCTGTCTTCTGAACCAGCGCAACTTCGCCTCTTCCGCGATCTGGACCTTGAGAGAGTCGCGCAGCATTCTCCAATCCATCAGCTCGTCGACGGAAAGCTTCGCTTCTTTCGATGGGGTCTTGGGGTCAGGGGAGTATCTGTTCAGCCCGTTCAAATACTCTTTTGTTTTCTTAAGATATCGCCTCCGGGACTCTGGATCGGTCTTATCCAACTTATCATCATATTCGTGGACTCCCAGGAAGGTGGCCTCGACGGGAGACTTCTTCCACTGGAATTCCAAAATTTCACTTACTAGCTCGTTGAACTCTTTGTTCATCTTGTTCCTCCTTGAAATTAGTTTTCATTACCGACACCTCACCGGAAACAGGTGTTTATCTTCTTCTTTCGATCGCGATGGATTTTTGATCTTCCTCGAATATCCGATTGAAGAACCCATTTACCTCTTTATATTCGCTCTGAGGGACCAGCAGTCTCTTTATTTTGAGGAGGCGTCTGTAGACGATTTGGTCGCCCGATATTTCATATTCTGTGCGGAATTCTCCTAAATCGTTTTCCAGATGGATGGGGTCAGGCAGATCCGTTACTTCATAAGGAGTGGGAAGGCTTATGACTACGCTATCTATATCAGTCCTGATCTGATCAAACATGATGGGGAAGATTCGCATTGGCTGAGCGAAGTCTTTCGCAGTCTCATCCCGATTCAGGATATTAGGATTCAGATACAGCAGGTCATCCGCTCTCTGTACGTAGTGCGAAGAATGAAACCGACAGTCGATTGCGAAATCCTGACCATACGCACACAGATCATTAAAACCGCAAGTATCCAGCATGGCCCCAGGGCAGTATTCGCAGATTCGCTTTGCCAGTTCGTCCTCTCTTTCGACGATAGTCTGGCTGCGAAGGAGATTCTTCATCTCCGCACTCCTGCATGGGGAGTAAATCTCCCGGGATTCGCAGTCGATGCTTCCGTTGACCGTCAGATTCAAGTCCGTAATCGAGACCTTCAGATTCTCGGAATGATGAATAGATGGCATTTTTTGAAGTTTTCCGTTTGATTCCTGCACCAAGAGTCCATCAACCCCCTGATACTCCGTTGATATGCAGTTGACGCTGTTCGCCTGATAAAGAGGATCCAGCCATAAGTCTTCTCCATCTAAAGTCACTTTGAGCAACAGGTGGCTGAACCAGTCCAGCATGGGGACATCGGGTAAATCTGTCACGATCTTCCTGTTGGGTACCAGGACCGGAGTGGACTCGATCTCCAGGGATCTTAAGAGGGCATAGATTATTCCGGTGACCTCTGCACTGCTGCCCACCTGCCTGGTGAAAATGCGTTCAACTGGGTCAAAGATGGAACGGGAGGCAAAATCCGTCTTGAAATGAGCCTGCACGAAATAGAATGTCTTCTCGATCTTCTCCCTTTCGGTGGTGCACTCTTCGGTGAGCCGTTTGGCGAGTTTTTTCATCTTGCCACTGGGGGCAAAATGTCTGTACATGGTCTCGAAATACCTCCGGGACACGTTTTCCCACGAGGCCGCTAGTTCCTCATCCTCTTGTGGCACCGTGATCACAAAGGCCAGCGAGGGAGAATAGTGGAACAGCGGCGGCATGAAGGCTTCTGTCTCATAGGGGAGCAGATTCCTCTTTGCAAAGGCATACAGAGCAGCCTTTTCGGAATTGGTGGGCTTCTCCTTGATGGTGTCGAGAATCCCCGGCGGACTATCGAAGTGAACCACCTTTAGGTGCTTGGGGACGATCAGGTTGAATCGGGAGAGAAGTGTAGGCTCGTCGCTTTGGAAATATCGAATGCCGGAGAGGGTATATCTTCCTGATCTATAGGCTATCTCATACTGAATCAGGCAACCGTCCTCAATTGACGGAAGGGTGAATTTCTTTCTCTTGAGGTCCTTTGACGCTGATATTTCATGGACGTCTTCCTCACTCAGGACGACTATTGTTCCGTCTTTCTTCCTGGTTCTTCCTCGCACCTCCACCGACTCATTCTCCCTATAATAGGGGGTGGCAGCTTGAGCGTATTTGTAACCGCGGCGATTGAAAATCTTCATGATCACCACCTTCACCTCTATCTTGTCCGCCACATAATAGATTTCCTCGTCCAGAAGGTAGACGGCCCCGGCGGAGGGATAGTCAGAGGAGAGGGGGACCTGATCTTCCGGGGGAAGAGGCCTGATCCATCCCTCCGGCAGTTTCTCCACCCAATTGTCATCACCCCATGAGTTGGCGCAGGATAGTAGAAACAGTGCCAAGGCAAGGGCAGTCGCTTTTCTGTAGACAAAATTCGGCATGAGCTTTCAATCTTCCCCAACAAGAACTCAGCGAAACCCAAAGGTTGCGGCCACCGGATTTCGCCGTCTACTTATCTGCTTCATCCGTTGGGGGTATTCTTTTTAGAATTATCCTTTGGTTGTCGGCAGCGGCCGCCTGTTCATAAAAATCTTTCAGTCGATCGTAATCGGTAACCGGAACGAGAAGCTCCTTTCTCACGAACAGCCTTTTGTGGAGGATTTTATCTCCCTCTAACTCGTAGGTTGATTCGAACAATCCGAAGGATTCGTCCAGCCGAACAGGCCCCGGCAGATATTCAATCTCAAATACTTGAGGAACGCTCACTGTTAGCTCATCTGTGTTCACGAATCTATAGTCAAAGATCACCGGGAAGCGCCTCTGAGCATGCGGAAACATCAAATTGAGATAGTCTTGGGTGTTGAGATTCATCGGGAGAAATAGCCTCTCCCCCTGTTTCACCCCAAAGCTTCCGGCGTCAACACTGGCGTGAACAAAGATGCTGGAATCTTTCTCTTCGAAGTTCCTAAACTCAGTTTCCAGGAGATATGGATCGGAGAACCAGGAACTCAAGAAGCCACTCAGGGCTTTCCTTCGCCTCTGGGGTTTTAGCTCGGTCAGCGAAGCTCTGAATGCCAGGCCCTCTTGTCCGGCGGCCTGAATTATAACCTCAGCAGAGGCAGAACCGTCGGAGTTAAGCTTAACGTCCCAGAGCGTACGGGTAACGTTTGTATCTTCACCCGTCTCAGGTGTAAGGATCAGCTTTCCTCCATCCGGCTTGACCACCAGGGCGGCTGCTCCTTGATCCTCGAAAGGAAGCTCACCGAACCGGCAGTTTCTGCAGGCTGGATCCAGCCAGATATAACGGCCGTCAAGGGGAACAGCCGTCACCACGTGGTCGAATTGTTTCACCTTGGGCATGTCGGTTAGCACGCTCCGGTGTCCCTTGGTGGAAAGCAAAGCTGGAAAAGCCTCAATTCCTACTGCCTTTAACAGGGCTACGAGCAACGAGGTCATGTCCTTACAGTCACCATAGCCATACTCCAAAACGTCGGCACACGCATGCGGCTTAAAGGCATCTGAACCGATGGCCACCGATACGTACCTGACGTGCTCCTGGACGTAGTCGAAGAGCTCCTTCGTCTTCTCCTTCCGGGAGTCCAATCCGGACGTCAATTCAAGAGCCAGAAGATTTAGCTCTTGAGTGAGAACGTTACCTGCATGCGAGATATCCCGGTACCAGCGCGCTATGTCATTCCAGCTTGCAGAAGGGTAGGTTTTGCCGTCGAATTTGAACTCGATTGGAGAGAAAGCAAGGCGGGAGGCTAAATCTGCTGCCGGAGGCATGAAGACCTCTTTCCTTATCGCTTCCTTGTTGAAGGTCTCCCACACGAAGACCTTTTTTCCTCTGCGAAAATCGACCTTGGGGACTATTTTATCGTTGAGAACCCGGACGTTGAAATCGAAGTGCCGGGGGATGGCGAGCGTATATTTCGAGTGAAGCGTGGGAAGGTAAGATTGAAAAAACCAATCCGCCCAGTAAAGCAGACTCGAGAAACGAAGTTGATACTCATATTCGACCACGCAGTCCCTGCTCACCCGCGGGATATAGAATTCCTTGACTTTGGAGTCGGAGTAAAGGACGTAGTCCGAAAAAAGCGATTTTTCCCGGACGTCTTGAGCGTCCAGAGGGAACTCCTCACCGTCGGGGTGTATGGTACGCGCCTTGATCTTGACAAAGCTGACGCTCCTGTTAAACGGAATCTCCTGGCGGCTGTATCTTTTGTCCGGATCGGAGAATATCTTCATTATCCGGTGGTGGGTAAACAAAGCCTCGCCGTCCGTCTCAATCTCCATGACGGCTTCGTCTTTGATTATCACCGCGTCGGAGTAGGGGAAATTCTCCTGAGCGGGCGTTTCTCGAAAATCGATCTTTTCCCAGGCCAGAAGACGGGTCGATCCCCACGAGGAAAAACAGAGTGCAAGCAGTAGAAAGATGGGCAGCAGGTTCGCTTTCAGATCTGGGAGGCTTGGGATCAACATGTCAGTATCCTGTCGAACAATGTAGTGAATTCGAGTCAATCGTTTCAATATATCGTGTGCCCTGGTGAACCGCAAACAAAAAACCTCCGTCTCTTTTGAAAAGGACGGAGGCTCACAGGCCGGTGCGATCAACTCTTTGGACTGCAAGGAGAGGGGGCGCCACGGTCGAGATAATTCACAAGAGAGACTATGTTTCCTAAGTCGATGTTATCGCCGCAATTGGCGTTGCCATTTTCGGGAACGTTGGCGGCCGGTTCACTGCTATAAAGACAGTTGACCAAAAAGACCACGTCTTCGAGACCGATGCGCTCATTCTGGTTTACGTCTTCAGGGAATCGTCGGTCAGGAGTCAGGGATATCCGGAGATAGATTCGCAGAGGAGACCACGTACCCATTTTTTTCCTTGACAACAGAACAGCGGGTTGATATTTTTGCGTCTAAATGGTTGGGAGCCAAAAACCGCACAGAAAGGAGGGAAGCGAAAGCTCATTTAAATTTGGATTTGTCAGTTTCTTCCCACACATCCAGAATACTAAAGAAGGGAATCGTTATGAGAAAGGTAATCTGTCTAATTATAGTAGCTCTTTTTGTAGCCAGCAGTTCTTCGGTTGCCCTGGCGGGCAAGTTCAGCCTGGGCGCCTTTGGCGGGCTGAGCATTCCCTTGGCCCAGGATGATGCCAAAAGTGGGGCTCTCTATGGAGCGAAGGGTAGAATCCTGCTTCTCCCATATTTGGGAATCGAGCCATATTTCGCTTTCGCCAAATACGGAGGGAAAGATGCGGAGGTCCGAGGAGAAACATTTGCGCTGGAAGGCGGAGACATTACCTCCTTCGGTGCGGATCTTGTTTTGGGCTCGATCTCCGGGATGGGCAAGACCAAGTTCTATGGACTCGTCGGTATAAATTCCAACACTTACAAGCGCGAGGGAATTCCGGATGAAAGCGGGTTGGGGGTGGCCTTCGGAAGCGGGGTCGAATTCTTCCCCACGGAGATGCTGAGCCTGGAGTTCAGAGCCAAGTATCACCCCATCAAGCTGGGAGACGGGGGAAGGGTTCATCTTGAGCTTTCCGGTGGAGTGAATTACTATTTTGGCCCCGAATAAAAAAGAGAGGAGCGGAAACTGATGAAGATGAGACGAAAAAGCTGGGCCATGCTCTCCGTGGCAGTACTTGCCACTCTGCTTTTGAGCGGCTGCTGGATGTTTGGCATCACTATGATGCTGAGTTATGACATAGAGGAGGAGGTTGTATCCACTGATACCGAAGTCAACAGCATGGCAATAGACTTGACTGAAGAGGAGGATTGGAAGGACAATAAGGATAAGCTCGACGAGATCTACAATCTATTATTCTACGGTTGGTTTGAAAACCGTCTGGGTACTGAGGCGACCGGACAGCTATACGTCTATGAAGATGGCAGCTTGACTACCAAAGCGGAGGTGGAGGCCAATGCTACCTTAGTCTTAGATGGATTGGTTCTTCCTCCGAGTAGCATGGTTGAGATTCCCCTTACCGAGGTGAAGCTTGAGCCCATCAAAGATCTTATTATGGAAGGGAAATTCCACCTTTACGCCATTGCCGCCAATGTTCCGTTTGATATAAGGGTCTTTGATGCCACGGTGGTGGTGATTTTTGCCGTGGAAGCCATATTGTAGACCTGTTTATGTTACCTCATTTTGTTTTTGAATTCGATTGTTGTGGGAGTTCATTTTCGTCCCGGCTGGCAAAAGAGCGAAGCCGGGACGCTTTTTTAGAAGGCAGGAGACCTGGTCCGCAGTTGTGTGTCACTTGGACTGGATGAAGAATCCATGCAAGAGTGTCCGGCTGACCGGTTTCGTACAGAGTGTGAGCAGCAGTACAGGCACAGTTGGATTTCAAATAGTCCAGGGTCAAGATTAGTGAAGTAAAACTTGACTTTGGAGGACGGTTTAGTTAGACTCCAATGATATGTGCGAAGCTCGGTGAATCACTCTACAAGGAGGAGAAGCAATGAAGTTGACGTTAAGTGTGATCAAAGCAGACATTGGAAGCATCGGCGGGCACATCAAGCCGAGCCAGAAGCTGAAGGACACGGTGGCGGATTTCGTTTACGAACGCGGAATCAAGAAAGGTCTTCTAATCGATCATTACGTTTCCAGCACCGGCGACGACATCGCCATTCTGATGACCCATCAAAAGGGAGCGTCAAACGATGCGGTCCATAAGTTGGCCTGGGATGCCTTCGTGGCGGGAACCGACGTGGCGAAGGAGCAGGGGCTCTACGGAGCGGGTCAGGATCTGCTGAAGGATGCATTCTCCGGAAACGTCAAGGGGATGGGCCCGGCGGTGGCGGAGATGGAGATCGAGGAAAGGCCTAACGAATGTTTCCTCCTTTTCGCCGCCGACAAGACCGACCCGGGAGCTTACAATCTGCCGTTCTACCTGGCGTTTGCCGATCCCATGCACTGCGCCGGGTTGATCCTATCTCCCAAGATGGCCGAGGGATTCAAGTTCGTTATCATGGACGTGGAGCATATCGATGGGGACAGGGTTATTGAACTCTCGGCCCCTCAGAATTTGTACGATATAGCTTCACTTTTGCGGGACAATCAGAGGTTCGTGATAGAACACATCTATTCTGTCAACACCGGCGAGATCGCCGCTTCAATTTCCACCACGCGTCTACACAACATCGCCGGGAAATACACGGGCAAGGATGACCCGGTGGCCTTAATCAGGGTACAGGGATCATTCCCTGCCACGGGTGAGGTTCTATCTCCATTCTCCATTGGTCATTTTGTCGCAGGTTTCATGCGGGGAAGCCATACCGGGCCTCTCATGCCGGTGAAAGCGAACTCGCCCATATCCTACTTTGACGGCCCGCCGGTTGTCTCGGCCCAGGCGTTCTCGGTAAGAAACGGAAAACTGACCGAGCCGGCGGATGCTTTCGATCAGCCTTTCTGGGATTGGGTGCGCGACCAGGTTTCGCAAAAGGCGCAGGACATAAGAAGACAGGGTTTCTCCGGTTGTGCCATGCTTCCATATTCAGAGTTGGAATATGGCGGGATCGTGGAGAAGATGAAGAAACTGGACGGCAAGTTTACCCTGAGAAAATAATAGAGTCTTGGATAATAAGAGGAATTGCAGGTGGCCCGTGAAAGAGGAGATAGGAGGTCCTTTTTTAGCGCTGGCCTGTGGGATCTCCCAGCTATGATAAGCCTTTCCCTGAAAGTGGTCTTGTTACGGTAAGCGTAATGTCCAACGGATTAAGCGCCCGGACGGGCGTCCGTCTGGACGGATTCTCTCAACGGAGGGAGGTCCCTTGCAAGGCCGCCGGGAAATAGTACTTGACAACCCAGAGAGGGTTTGTTAATTAGATCTTCGTAAATATTCAAAAGAAGTAGAAACCTAAAGCGAGTCAAAACGTAAACCAAGCGGGCGTAATTCAGCGGTAGAATGCAAGCTTCCCAAGCTTGACGTCGAGGGTTCAACTCCCTTCGCCCGCTTTTTTTACCAGCGATGCGAGGAGACGAGCCCACTGGTGCATATCAACGTAACGTATGCCCTGAATAACCGGGTGAAGAAAGTGGTAAAGTGCTCGATAACTATAATAGCAGGCGGTAACCGTTCAACCTGTTTGCCGCGGTTCGGCAAGCTCACCATATAAAGGAGGGTGGGATGATAAACTTTACCAAAGCGTTCTCCTTCATGTTCGAGGACAAAAACTGGCCTGTGAAAATTGTCCTGGGAGCCGTGTTCAACCTTCTTAGCCTGGTGCTAATTGGAATTCCCTTCATCTTGGGGTATCTTTTGGAGTTGGCTAAGAATTCAAGTGAGGGGAAAGAAATTCCCCTTCCGGAATGGGACAAGCTGGGAGACAAATTTACCCGGGGTCTGATATACCTTATCATATTGATCGTATACAGCATACCGGGGATGATCCTTTCCTTTATTCCCTGTGTCAAGTACTGCCTGGGACCGCTTTACTTCCTGGCACTGACGTTTGCGCTGCCCTATATCACGCTCAAGTATGCCAAAACCGGCAGCTTTGAAGAAGCATTTCGTTTCAACGACATGTTTGAGTTTGTCAAGCAGAACCTCAACAACCTGATTATGGTGGTTTTGCTCAGCATAGCCCTGCAAATAATCGCCAGCTTCGGTGCCCTGGCTTTGGTGGTGGGGATATTCTTCACGTCATTCTGGGCAAGCTTGGCCATCTACTACCTGTATGGAAAGGTATACCGAGAAGGAGAAAAGACAGAAGCAGATCTTTCCGCAGGCGAGTCGCCTTCCTAACCAGCGGTCTCTCAAGGGAGATGATGCGGGGTTTTCTGACCGGCTGGGTCAACTTCTCGCCAGGCAGGCGGAAAATGTCGGGGGAAGCGTATACAGCCTGGTACGGGCTCACTGGCTGGGGTTAGTCAATTTCCACCTGTTCATATTCATCGGGGGGGCGCTGGTCGCCCCCTCTCTTTTATATCTCGATTTAGAGTGGGCCTCAAAGATCATTTATCAATTCTACGGATTCTTCTGCCACCAGAAGGCATCCCGCTCCTTCCTCCTCTTCGGAGGCCAGATGGCGATCTGTTCCCGGTGCCTGTCTTTTTATTCCTCCGCCCTGGCGGTTGGCATGTGGGTAGGTCTGAAAAGACCCAGATCTCTGAGTCTCAGATTGGCCCTGATACTCTGCCTCCCGGCGGTGATCAGCGTCCTTTTGCAGAGTCTGGCTTTGCGGGAAAGCACCAACTTAATCAGAGTAACCACGGGGGCGCTCCTGGGTATGGCCGTCTCCCTTTACCTGTTTCCTCGCGCGCAGAGAGCCGTGGATCGACTGAAGGTGGAGCAAGATACAAGTCCCGCAGTGCCCGGTGAAGTACCCGGACCAGCGAAATCTCAAGATATATCCTCCAAAGTTTGAAAATTTCTGCAACCTTTCGGCTTCGGAACGGGTACAATTATACGGCTACAGACGTAAGCGGGAGTTGGCGGCAGTAAAGTCAGGGTTTGAGTTCTCATTGCTGCGCAGGCTCCATGGCTCAATGCCTGAAAAGAAGGAGGGAGTTCGTGAAAAAGTTCGCAGTCTTATTCGCAGCGCTAACCTTGATGTTTACCGGAGCGTCAAGTTTGCACGCCAAGGCAAAAAAGACCGGAGAGGTGGAGAAAACCGTCTATACCGATTCGAAATTCGGCTTTCAAGTTACCGGACTGAAAAACTGGAAGATGAAGGCCGAGAAGGAACCATCCCTGGTGCGGGTGGTCATGACACAGAGGAACTTTAAGGTCAGCACCATTCCCGGTGCCACCCAATACACCACCTCAATCCCCACCATCCTGGTTTTGGCCGACACTACCTCTCTTTCTCTGGAGCAGTTTGAGGAGAGCTTACTAGGGGAGGGGAAGCTCCTGCAGAACCAGGAAGAATTCATGTTGAAGTTGGATTTGCTTGCCAACTCAGAGGTGCTGGAGGTTAACGACGTGATGATCGACAGCATCCTTGCCCGAGATTACACCTTAAAGCAACCCTACAAGAAGACCGGAGAAGACCCAAGGGTGAATGATCCGATTTACGGAAGCTCGGTAATCATAAAGGACCTTGTGGCGGGACACGTCATCTTCTTCAAAAAAGGGGACAACATTTACGTGGTGCAGTCTTCGTGTGAACGTGAGTTCTTTTATCCGGTGAATTCTGAGTTTCAGAAGATATTGGCCTCCTGGAAGTCTCTCGACTAAGTCTCCGAAACGTCGTTTTTTTCTCTCTCACCCAACAAAGCCCCCTTACCGGGGGCTTTGTTGTTTTTAGCGCCCGAAGCCCCGGATCGACCTTTATAACTTTTTGATTGACAGCACATATCTTATGTATTAGCTTTCCGCAGAAACAAGTAATAAGAGGGAGGAGGTATTATGTGGATAATAAGAACCCTGGTGATCATAGTTCTTATTACTCTGATAGTCGGATTCGCCATCTATAACTCGGATGAGAGAATCTCAGTCAATCTCTACGGCAAGGTGTATTACGACATTCCCATGATCTTTGTGGCTTTCTGGGCGTTGGTGGCGGGCATGATCGTCTCTTTTGCGCTGGGGGTCGGTTACTACTTTAAGATGTATTCCGAAATGCGCAGTCAGAAGACGGAGAACAAGAAGCTCTTAGAAGAAATTACCGCCCTGCGAAATCTGCCTCTGGAGGAGGACGAGGAGAAGCAAACCAGCCTGTAAACTGAGGTCCCAAAGTCTGTTGATCGGAGGTGAAAATTGAGCGCGGGTCACTTTCTCTCAATTATATTCGCGTTTGTCATCATCTTTACGGTGATGGCGTTCTTGTGGTCAAAAGCCAAAGGGAAAAAAAGAAAAGTCTCCCCTCAGCTATACATCGAAGCCCTGAAGGCTCTTCTGACTGGGGAGGAGAGGGCCGCCTTCCAGAAACTCAGGCAGGTTGCCAGAGACGATCCCGATAACGTGGATGCGTACCTGAGGTTGGGGGACCTGTTCAGAAAGAACGAGAGATTCGATAAGGCTCTGCAGATACACAGGGAACTTACCCTTCGTCCTTCGCTTTCTGAACAGGAGAAAAGGGAAGTTTTGAGTAGCTTAGCCCAGGACTTCTCCGCTTCAGGGAATCACCTCAAGGCCATCTCGGTTTTGGAGGAGTTGCTCAAAACGTCGGAAAAGGACGAGAGGGTCGCTTTCAGGCTGCTGTCCGAATATGAGGAGACCGGAAGGTGGGAGGAGGCCTTTCAACTGAGGAAGAAGAGCTCTCATCGCAGAGGGGACGAGGCCAACAGGATACTGGCGCTTTACAAGGTTTTCTGGGGGAAAGAGCGGGCGGAAAAAGGGGAGCTGCACAAGGCCAGGGTTGCCTACAAGGAAGCGCTGAACTACGACGAAAGATGTGTGCCCGCCTATATTTACTTGGGCCAAGCTTACCATCGCGACCAGAGGCTGAAGGATGCGGTCCAGTACTGGAAGAAGCTTCTGGAGATGGCGCCCGGCGCCGGATATCTGGTTTTCGATGAGTTGGAGAGAACCCTGTTTGAACTGGGGGAATACGGTGAGATAAGCGAGATTTACGAAGGAATCTTAAGCCGTGACCCCAAGGACACCTTCGCCCTTTTTTCCCTGGCCCGAATCCATGAAAAAAAAGGGATGGTCGAAGCCGCCATCGAGAAATACAGGCAGATCATCGACGCCGACTCCAGCCTCTTGTCCGCCAGGCTGAGTCTGGCAAAGCTGTATCAACAGGAGGGCCGGAAAGAAGAATCAGCCGATCTCTTGGATGATCTGATACGAGTTTTCCCGCCGGCAGAAAAAGAGTTTACCTGCCAGCAATGTGGACACACGACCCGCCAGCCTCTCTGGAGATGTCCGTCCTGCAAGTCCTGGAATTCCTTTGATCTCTAAAGCCATGAAGAGAAGGATTCTGCCAAAGGGGGCGTGTTCGTTCTTTCTTCTTTTCATGCTGGTCAGCCCTGTGCCTGGTGGCCTGGTCTTCTGCCAGACTCTGGAGGATGCTGTCCGGTATTTCCAGGCCGGGCGGCTGGACGAAGCAAAACGCATCCTGCTGGATTCCGCGGACGAACTCGCCGATGAGCCGGCGGTACTGTTCTACCTGGGAAGGGTGGAGGAGAGGGGGGATCTGTCTCGGAGATATCTGGAAAGCGTGGCAGATCGTTGTCCGGGTTGGCTCAGGTCGGCGGAGGCAGGACTTCTCGTTTGCAAGTATGAGTTCTGCAGGGGCATGAACCTCAACACCATTGAGCAGGCAGGCAAGTTTGGGGAAACTTTCGCTCAAAGCGAGGCTGCGCCAGAGCTTTTGTGGATATCCGGATGCTCCTTTTTGGCCATGGGTCAGGCGGACTCAGCGCTGCTTGAGTTTGAGCAAATACTCAGATCGTTTCCCGGGTCAAGTTGGGCCCAGTGGGCTCAGCTGGGGAAGGGCGACTGCTTTTTCGCAGGGGAGAACTACGATCAAGCCATCGCTCAGTACAACAGGGTCGTGCACGACTATAAGTATTCGGAAGCTTTTCCTTTTGCTCTCTCCGGGTTGGCCAGCTCCTTCCCCCGACTCAAACATCCAGAAGAAGCTCTCTTGTACCAAAATCTGCTAAAGGAGAAATACCCGCGCTCTCCAGAGTTCGTTCAGAATCCAGCCGAGACCGAGAGACCGACGAGAGGAGCCCAGGCAGAACGTCTGGCCGGAATGAAATACACCATTCAATTGGGTGTCTTCGGCGAAAAGCAGAACGCGCTTAAACTTCGCTCCCAATTTCAAAAACAAGGCTACTCCGTCAGGGTCAAAAGCAAGATCATGGGGGGTAAAGAATATCGCTCAGTCCAGCTTGGATCATTTGTATCTTACCAGGAGGCGGTGAAACTCAAGAAGAAGCTTGAATCGCAGACCGGCGAAAGTTACCGGATAGTAATACAGTGAATTTCAGAGGGGATCTTGACTATCCCCGATTGACGAACGGCCTTTGAGCCAAGCCGTAGATATCTGGCAAAGGGCAAAGTTAGAGGGTATGGGAAGGAGGATTTGGAGTGCTCACCTTCCATCGACAAGCTCCCTTCGGGTCTGAGGCTTCCTTCGACCCTGAGGTCTCAGGACCGAAGGGCAGGGTCGAAGACAGGACAGTGACAATTCGACTTCGCTCACTGTCCCTGAGCAAGGTCGAAGGGAACAAAGTCGAATCGTTAGGTGAACCAGGCAGCAGTAGGTCGTACTTCCCACGGCGAGTCCCCACACAGCGAAGACCGTTTGGTCAGGCTGAAGTCGTAGATCCCGCCGAGGCGGGGCCTGACACTCCAGGAAGCATCAACCTTCAGAAGGGCGGACCTTGACCTTCCTTCTCGCTTAAAAACAAAAGCCTCGGAAGGGACACATATCTTAGGAATCACTATGGCAGAAGACATCACGCCTTTGATGCGGCAGTATTTTAAGATCAAGAGCAAGTACCCGGAAGAGATCGTCTTCTTTCGTATGGGCGACTTCTATGAGATGTTCGGCGAGGACGCCAAGGTGGCGTCCCGGATATTGGGTATCGCACTGACCTCCAGGGGCCAGATCAAAGGAGAGAAGATCCCCTTAGCCGGGATTCCCCACCACGCCGGCGAGAGGTACTTAGCCAAGCTCCTCAGGGCGGGCAAGAAGGTGGTGGTGTGCGAGCAGGTGGAAGATCCCAAGCTGGCGAAAGGAATCGTCAAAAGAGACGTGGTGGAGGTAATCACCCCCGGAACGGTCACGGTGGACGGCGTGATCGACGGAAGCGAAAGCAACTACTTAGCCAGCCTCTCCGGGGATGAAGAGAAATTGGGCTTGTCCATTCTGGATCTGACCACCGGCGAGTTCAAACTGGATCAGGGTGAAGAATCGAGGATGCTCGATAAGTTGGGTGTGCTGAACCCTTCCGAGATCATCGTAGCCGATGGCTGGCCGGAGGAAAAGAAGAAGAACCTGAAATCGTCTGTTGCGGAGACGACGCTGACTACCCTGGATGGTTGGAAGTTCGACCACGACGTCGCCTATCAGATGCTGCTGGAACACTTCAAGGTCAGCTCCCTGCACGGATTCGGATGCGAGGGGATGAGATGGGGGGTATCGGCAGCAGGCGCCATACTTGCCTACCTCAAGCAGACCAAGAAATCTCTCCTTTCCCACGTCAATAAGATCTCCCCCTTCTCTGAGGAAGGGCTCATGGTTCTGGATTCCAATACCATTCGGAACCTGGAGCTTCTGACCTCCCTGAGAGGCGAAGAGAAAGGACCCACGCTCTATTCCCTGCTCAACCGAACCAGGACCGCCATGGGGGCGCGGCTCTTGAGGAGCTGGATCATCCGACCCCTGTTGAACCCGGATAAGATCAGAGAAAGACAGGAAGCCATCGGAGAGCTGATCCAGAATAAGGGTCTGTCATCCGATCTGGTCAACCGGATCAAAAGCATATCGGACTTGCAAAGGCTTGCCGGGAAGATCGGATGCGGAAAGGCCAGCCCCAAAGACTTGATCTGGCTGAAGGATTCCCTTGAACAAGTGCCGGGGATAAGGTCCTTTCTGAAAGCTCCCGATTCTGAGCTGTTGATCTCGGTGAGGGAGGATCTTCCGGACACCTCTGATCTGTCCAAGCTGATCGAAAACTCCATCGTTGACGACCCCCCCTTGGTTTTGACCGAAGGTGGAATACTCAAGTGCGGGTTCTCCTCTGAACTGGACGGTCTGAAGGAGGAGATAAGAGGAAGCAAGCAGTGGATCGCCGGATTACAGGAGGAGGAAAGGAAGAGAACCGGTATCCCTTCGTTGAAGGTGGGGTTTAACAGGGTCTTCGGGTATTTCATCGAGGTGACCAAGCCTCATCTCTCCAAGGTGCCGCAGGAGTATATCCGCAAGCAGACCATGGTGAATGCCGAGAGATTCGTCACCCCCCAGCTCAAGGAGAAAGAGGCTCACATTCTGGGAGCGGAGGAGAAGATATTCAAACTGGAGCACGAACTGTTCCTGCAGTTGAGATCAAAGGTAGCGGAAGATACGGGAAAGATCCAGAGGACGGCAGAGCTGGTGGCAATCTTAGATGTCTTGCTGAGCTTAAAGGAGGTGGCTGAAAGACACAATTATGTCCTTCCGGAGATCGACCCAGGCGAGGAGATCGTGATCGAGGAGGGACGCCATCCGGTTATCGAAAACGTTTTGGAACCGGGAAACTTCGTTCCCAACGACACCAGGATCGACGGCGAGGGTGAGCAGATCCATATCATCACCGGCCCCAACATGGCGGGGAAGTCAACGTACCTGAGGCAGGTGGGCCTGATAGTGCTGTTGGCCCAAATGGGATCGTATGTCCCGGCCAAATCTGCTAAAATCGGCCTGGTGGACAGAATCTTCACCCGGGTGGGCGCTACCGACTACCTGACCCTGGGACAGAGCACTTTCTTAGTGGAGATGATAGAGACCGCAAACATCTTAAACAACGCCGGCCCCAAGAGCCTGATCCTTTTAGACGAAGTGGGACGGGGGACCTCTACCTTTGACGGTCTCTCCATCGCCTGGGCGGTGACGGAATACATCCACAACAACCCCAATATCTCCGCAAAGACCCTCTTCGCCACGCACTATCATGAACTGACCGAGCTGGCCCAATTCCTGCCGCGGGTTAAGAACTATCAGGTAGCGGTGAAACAGTGGGAGGACGAGATAATCTTCTTACGGAAGATCGTCCCCGGCGGGTGCGACGACAGTTACGGAATCCACGTGGCGCGGCTGGCGGGGATTCCTGATAAGGTTCTGAAGCGAGCCAAAAAGATATTGGCGGATTTAGAATCAGGCGAGCTTTCATCCCTTAAGGCGGGTGGAACCGTTTCCGAGCCGGCCGCTTACCAGTTAAGCATATTTTCTGCCAAGGATAATCTGATCACGGAGGAGCTGAAAAAGATCGATCTGGACAAACTCACGCCGATACAAGCTCTTAATAAGCTGAACCAATTGAAGAGAAAGGCGGAAGGATAAGAAAGTCGCCTTTGGCTGACCGGTTCTATGCCCGGCAGCTCGGCGGTCCGAGTTCCTGAGACTAAAATGATAGATTGTACTCGAATCTAACCTTCATCTCGGATTCGCCAGGCACAAAGAGGAGCCCTTATGCCCGGAAGTGATCAACCACAGGAGAAGACCAGGGTTATAGGAAGAGAAGCAAGCCTCAAGCTGGCCATTGTGGGGGGCGTGCTGGTTGGGCTGATCGCCATCTACTTAGTCTGGAGCAACCTGTCTTCGACTCCGTCGGAGAAGACCGTCAAGATGATCAAGGAGTCGGAAAGAATCTCAGCGGGGGTGATAGACTATCTGGACGGACTACCCCAGACT
>JBARPX010000260.1:0-1644 GCA_049643405.1 Candidatus Zixiibacteriota bacterium | reverse complement strand
ATAGGGTGATCAGGGTGTTTACTTTGAATAAGTTCCCTTACCATCATGGCATACCAGTATCCCCACTCGCAATTAATGTTGTATAAAAGAATTGTTCTACCATAGTCTTCAGGTAAAGGACTTAATTCGGGAATATTCATCGGCACATATTTTTCTTTAATCTCGAGGAACATCTCTTGGTGACCCTGTTTGAAACCGTATTTTTCATAGAAATCAGTAATGGGTAATTCCCCTTCATGTGGGAATGGTCGGGTTACCACGAAGCGGCATGGCTTCCCCCCCAGGCAGTCCAACCCCGTGTGACCCTCATCCAATAAAGCCTTCATCAGGGCGGCTCCTACCCCCTTTCTCTGGGTTTCGGGAAGGGGATTATATACACATAATAGGTTTAGCACATCCTTTCTTGGGTTGTGAAGGTATGGTACTGTCTCTTCCGGATAGAATAGAGTCTGGGCTACGGGTTTCCCGTCTAGGTAGGCTATCTTTGTGCAGGGTCCGTACTTTTCAAGCATGTCGAGGAGCCACCACCTCTTAAACTCCCTGGACTTTACCAGTAGTGGATCTTCCGTGGATGCGTATAGTCTGTTCCATGAACAGATCTTGAACACATCGTCTATATTTTCATTAGAAATATCTTCAAACTTTAGCAAACCGATATCACTTTTATCATCAGTTCAAAGTATTATTTTAAGCACACGATCTCAAAAGAGATCTGATACGTACAGCTACTTCCACATGGACGGAGGAATATTCACAGGGTCCTAGAGTAGTTCAGTAACAGTCCACACATCCTTCACATAAACACGCAACAAACACCGTCCAAAACCACCCCCAAAAACCCCTTATACCCACTAGCTGGGTACAACCATTCACATGAAAAGATACAAGAGAAGAGAATCCCACAAACATAAACAAGTAACAAGAATAATTAATTTCTCATTTATTGAACCAGAGCTTTACAGCCTTCTCTAATATCAACTAAAACACGCGCAATACGAACGCACTTTTTCCCTTTTAAGTAGAAAGCGCGAGTAGTTTAATATACTTGAATAAGACTGGTTTTTTGAATTTAGGTGAAATAAATGATTCTCCTGGCGCTCATTATCATGGATTTAATCGTAATTACAGGCTTTTTCCTGCTGATGAAAGACTCAATCTCAGAACGAGAAAACAGAGCAGCATCATTCGGAGCTGCTGGTACTTTGGGCCACTTGGTTTTATTGTGGTTTATTTTATCTGAACCTATTATTCATTTCTTTGTCTCAATCTATTTTGGATTGATTTTATTCGTTCTCATATTGTTCATGATTCCCGGACAACCAAACAATCGAGCGTTGAAAGGAACTCAGGGATACATCGTGGGCGACGTGGAAAGAGTGGACGAGAGAGACATTTCTTTCGCCAGGATTAAACTGAGACCGGGTTCCAAAGAATATGAGGAATACTATAGCTTGCACCCTGAGTCCAAGGCGCTGGATGATGGGATAAGATCCGTAGGGTTTCTAAACAACCCGAACGGCATCGATCGGAATCCTTCAAATCTGGCCATGATGAAAACCAGTTTCTCCCTTCCCTCCTTCCTTGCACCTCACGCGGATGCTCAACCTTCCCCGGATATACCAAAAATTGAACTAGAAACGGGAG
>JBARPX010000259.1:0-31186 GCA_049643405.1 Candidatus Zixiibacteriota bacterium | reverse complement strand
GAAGATGGTTCCACCATTAGCCCTTTCGAACTTCCCCGGCTTTCTCTGCTCCGCGCCGGTGAACGCGCCCTTCTCGTATCCGAAGAGCTCGCTTTCCAAGAGGGTCTCCGGTATGGCCGCACAATTGATGGGGACGAACGGCTTTTTGGAGCGGTTGCTGTTGAAATGGAGTGCCCGGGCCAGAAGCTCTTTTCCGGTGCCGGATTCCCCTTCGATTAAAACCGTAGCGTCGGTATCCGCCACGTCCGCAACCGTCTTGAGTACCTCCACCATCTGGGGGCTGTTTCCCAAAATCTCGTCGAAGTTGAATCGTCCCCGCAGATCCTGCAGAAGCTTTTCCTGCGACTCCTTAAGCTCGGTGAAAAGCAGGTTGTTCTCCAGAGCCACTCCCACTCTTTCGCCCAGAGAGGTCAAAAGCGAAGCATCGTCCGGGGTGAAGTACGAATCTTTCTTGGTATCATCCAGATACATCACGCCCAAGACTTTGTCCCTTGACTTGAGGGGGACACAGAGAATAGAAGCAGTTTCAAAGGAGCCGCTCTCCTTTTCCTCCTCCGGGTCCGAGACTAAAAGTTGGGTGATGCAGATTGCGTTTCCGCTTTCCGCAGCCGCGTCAATTACCTTTTCGTTTATGCTATTCGTTTCCTCGCCGATTTCCTTTTTCTCGCTGTTTTTGGCGACGGAGATTTTTATGTTGTTGCCGTCCTCGTATATTCTCAGAAAGCAGCGTTCACAGGAGGTGATCTCAATGACCGAGTCGACCACCTCTTCAAGCAGCGCATTCACGTCCCTTTCCGAGTAGATGATGTCAGAAAGCTCGTACAACGTTCTGAACGTTCTTCTCTCATCCTCCAAATCCTTGGATTCGACTTTGCTGCGTTGGTATTCCTGAACCAATTTCGAGATGTTGTCGCCCAGCGAGTTTTCTAAGGTGGTGGCTCTTCTCTCGATGTTGTCCAGAGACGACGTGGATCTTTCAACCACCTCACCCGACTTGTCCGACGGGCCGATGGAACCAAGACTTAAGAGATTCTCCTTAAGTGCGGAGAGATCGCGGAAGATGGATTTGAGATTTCGCGAGCCGCTCAACTTCAGCGTCTGAATGCTCTCTTCAACTTTATCCAGCGTTGGTTTTGTTTTTTTCTTTTTCACTTGGCCCAATATTAATCTCGTTTGAGAATTTGTCAACAAGAAATTTGAGAATGATGAATTTGGCGGATGCAAAAAGCAAAAAACTTTTGGTCAGACAATTCAAACAGACGCTCTGATTCGGGAACGGTAGACGATGTGCGTGAAGTAGAAATTTCTTGACTTAGATATTTCTGCGACGTAATATATATGTAGTTTTTTTCAGGGCCCATAGCTCAGTTGGTTAGAGCAACTGACTCATAATCAGTTGGTCGCAGGTTCGAGTCCTGCTGGGCCCACTTTTTTATCCCCCCGCTTGCAGATATTTTTCTGCCGGCTGTTTTTTTGTCAAGAAGAATCCTGGGTTCAGCAGGCAAGTGTGCCTCTGCACCACGAATCCAAAATCTCGCCCATGCAAAAAGGCGGATGCTATATTCTCATCCGCCTTGTGTTTCATTCATCCAGCCCGGAAAAAGACTAGGAGTTCTCTCTATAGAGAAGGGGGGGAAGAGCGCTTTGATAAGCACTCCCCCCCCACGGTCAACAGAGAAGGGGTGAAGAGAGTGTGTACCCTGTGGACCGATCCCTTCGTGGGAAGTTCCTTCACGGGCTCCCTGGCCATTGCGGCCGCGGAAGCCCCATTTTCATCTTTCTTAAGATCACTGAAGACTTCAAGATGATGCTATTGCCGGGCAGGTTGTCCCAGCTTGATTGAAAAGCCATATAGTACCCTAACCCTCTTGGATGCCAGGCCCTTTACCTCACCTGTGCGAGAGAACCCCGATCTGTTCTTCTTTTTTGATTTAGTGGCCTGTTCGATCAGATGATCGATTTCCTTAAACAGCCCGCCGAGGTTGTTTTCTCCTTTACTCATGTTGATATCGTATCGAGATTTTCTCTTTCTGCTTCCGGTTCTTCTCCCCATCCCGACAACCCTCCTTCGCCGCCACCTGCTTTGCCCTCCTGAAAGTCCGCAAGCACTTTTTCTTAAAACCGTTCTTCTGATTGGATCTTCATCGTCGCTACCGAAACCTCTGGCTCCATGTGGCACATCTCTTAATTCGCAGGCTCTGATCGGTTGTTTCGCCTTTTGCGGGCCCATCAGTTTCCTGGTTAAAGGTCGAACTTACTGGATCGTTGGGTCTCATCCGGGAGACGCGGATGCAGGTTCGCTGAGCCCAAGTGTGCTTGCTCAATTGTCGTGTCAGAATGGACGTGTCTTCTTTCCCTGGGGGATTCTTCCTTTATTGGCTGCGCTTTGCGTTTAGATGCATGAAACTCAGGAGAATCCCTCTGAAAAATCTCGGCTTGGACAGCCCTTTCGTTCTTCGTGGGGACGTTTTGATACTTTGTGGGTTGGTCTTGTGGGGACGTACGTTCATCTACCTTATCGGCAGGAATCGAAATGTCTTAACGATGCCCAAGACAAGATACGCTCTACCGGGGAGTCACCTAACTGACTCGGTGGCATGGCCCTAAGGGTGGGGGCATTTTTTCCTTGACAAAAGGGGCAGGGGGGCTTATCTTAGAAATCGGAAGGGACAAATCAGTTTGGGCTGTATCTTGCTGGTTGCCGGAATGGATCCCGAGAGGAGTATATCCGCCTCGATTGCGGCGTCAGGGGATACTGTCTCTGCTTCGTAACTCCTGGGTCGCAAGATCCGGATTTAACCTAAGGAGGAGTCTGCCATGTCACTCTACTTTCTGCCCTCAAAATTCCCCTGACCTGGCTCGGCTCTGCTGTTCGCAGACAGCGGAGAGCAGATTGCTTGCTTTAAAAAACGTGAAGCAAAGAGTTTTGATGTCGATATTTGGGTATAAAGGGTAATTCTCTTTCAGGTTTCGCTTTTGCGAGACGAGATTGATCAACCAATCAACTAACCAACCAAATGAGTGAGAGAAACACTCAAATAGCGGGAGGTAGAGGGAAATGAAAAAGAAAAAAGGTTGGTGTTTTGAAAAGGCAGTGGTGTTCGCCTTAGCAGTAGTGCTGGTGGTGTCGTTCGTTGCCCTTGCGGCATATGCAACGGATGGAGAAGAAGCAAGAATGACGACTGGGCCCCAGATTATAAAGAGGGCGACTCCAGCGATTGCGACGGAGCCCATTCATAATCCAGCGGGTAGTCAGATGTTTGTCGCCGGGTTGACCACCGTTCCCACGTGTGATGGATTCATTGACCCCACCGAATGGGCGGATGCCTACATGTACGACATCTCTGATACCACGGGTCAGAGCGACGGTGCGCCGGATCCGATGGGCTCGGTCATTCTCTGGTTGAAACAGGATGATAATGGTGTCTACTTCGCCATCAGGAATAACGTAGACCAGACACTCGATGACTACGACCAGTGCGGTCTCTACTTCGATGACAACTATGATGGGTGCTTCCCTGCTTCCCCCACCAACGAAGGCAACAACTGGTTGGTGTGGAGTGTAACGGGCCCCTTTGTGGAATGGCGTTACATCCAGGACGTCGACTGTAGCTTTCCACCCACTTATAGTTGTCAGGCGGACAATTATGGTGGAAGTATGGTGTGGGCGCCGTCGTGTTTCGGCATCGGTATCGGACCCACAGGTGTAGTCGACTACGAGGTGATGATTCCTTATGGGGCACTGGATGAGCTTTTAGACTTGGCTATGCCACCCGATTCACTCGGATTCTTCGTGTATTGTTCTGACGCGGGAAACGGCCTCTTCCAGGGTGAATGGCCAAACCAGGGTTATCTAGACACCTGGCGGGAGCCCTGCTACTACGGTCGTCTGATTTGTGAGGGCGAGGAAGAATGGCCCGATCACAAGATGCATTTCCCGCAGTTGCCGGATGAGGACGGCTGGGACGTGAATGCCACCCAGCCTCTGGTCTTAGCAGACGACTGGCAATGTTCGGATTCAGGCTGGGTCAAGGATATCCATTTCTGGGGCTCGTGGAAGCATGGCATCGAGGGGCAGATTATTGGCTTCTGGCTCAGCATCCACTCCAATATCCCTGGACCTCCGTATAGTATGCCAGGCGAGACACTGTGGGAGCTGTATGTTGAGGACTTCGGCTTTACTCCCATCGATCCGCCTACCATGGAAGGGTGGTTTGATCCCTCCACCGGCGAGGTCATCCCGAACGATCATCAGGCTTACTTCCAGTACAACATCTTTCTTGACGAACCAGACTGGTTCTGGCAGGATCAAGACGTCATCTACTGGTTGAATATCTCTGCAATCGTTGCCGATCCTGTTGGAACCCAGTGGGGCTGGAAGAGCTCCGAGAATCACTTCATGGACGACGCGGTCTGGGCTTACTGGGGCGAGCTGGATTGGGTGGAGATGTACGAGCCTGGAACTTCTCCTGGGCCGGTCATCAATCAATTCTTCATCGAGTTCGGCCCGGATGGGATGCCCATAATGGCCGGCGGAACCGATTACTACGATGATGGTACATCGTTTAATGGATGGTACTACTACTGGATGACCAACTGGTGGAATATCTGGTTCTATAATGACCCGTTCGATTTCGAGCGCTACAAGGACGTCTTTGTCCACTTCGTGTGGTATCCTACAGATGCGCAATATTGGATCGAGGTTGCTTTAAACTGGGCTACCCCTGATTGGCCGCCGGGAGGCCCACCGCCTCTTCCAGACGACCAACCTGAGGAGATGTTCATATGGCGTGAGTACATCCCGCTAATGGAACCGGGAATGCCTGTGGACTTCTTGTACACGATTGGACAGTACAACCCAGAGTGGGTCTCCATGGACGTCATGGGTGCGAATGTTGTCATCCCCGAAGGGATAATCGAACACCAATGTCTGCCGGCCGAGGATACTGTGTCGCTCGATCTGGCGTTTGTAATCACCGGAGGACCACCGTGTGAGCCGAGCGTCGAGGCTTTTAAATATGTGTGGGATGAGGAGCAGCAACTGTGGATTGAGCTTGTGGATCTGGACGTTGGCGAGACCGCGGAATTTCTGGTTCAAATCCATAATGACGGAACCTGCTGTGATCTAACCAACATAGACGTGTACGACTTCATGGACGAGAGCTTAGAATTCCTCAGCGCAGATCCGCCTCCAGATCTGGTACAGCCGGTTCCGGGAGGCACAGAACTGACCTGGTCGTTCCCTGGACCATTAGCACCCTGTAACTGGATCACCATCACCATCGATGCAAGGGTTCTGGGACCGGTCTGCCACACCGATTCCAACTATGTATTCGTCGAAGCCTACTGTGAAACAGCAGATGAATTTGTAACTGACGAAGACGCTGCATACGTGCATGCTACCGAGCCTCCATGGCCCAACCACAAGATGCACTACCCGCAGCTGCCTGATCCGGAAGGCTGGGACATTGTTGCCACCCAGGGCTATGATATGCATCCGGGGATAGTGGCAGCGGATGACTTCATGTGCATGAAGTCGGGGCCGATTACGGACATTCACATCTGGGGTTCATGGCTGTGGGACATGGAGATACCTATTCTTGGCTTCTGGTTGTCTATCCACGACAACATCCCCGGGCCTCCGTACAGCATGCCGGGTCACGAGCTGTGGTCGACGTACATCACAGACTTCGAGGTGACCCTGGAAGGTGCGGGTTCACAAGGATGGTATGATCCTTATGCGGATTGGTGGGAGCATCCCAATCATCAGATGTACTACCGATACGACATAACGGACATCCCAGTGCCTTTCGTTCAGGATAGCGGGACCATTTACTGGCTGAACGTTATGGCAGACCTTGGCCCTCCGGGATATCTAGGGTTCCCCGAGCCGCCACTGTGGGGTTGGAAGACGTCAGGAAGTCCTCACTTCGAGGATGACGCGGTGTGGGCCGTGTGGACGCCGCCTGTTTACGACTGGATTCCGCTTACCGATCCGAGAACCGGACTCACCCTCGACCTGTCGTTTGTGATCACCACTGATGAAATACCGGTGATATGCGGTGACGTGAACAACGACGGCATAGTCAACGTTGGTGACATCGTCTACCTGGTCAGCTACCTGTACAGGGGTGGACCGGCGCCGATTCCGATGCCGTGCGTTGGAGACGTCAACAACGACGACATAGTCAACGTGGGTGACATCGTTTACCTGGTCAGCTACCTTTACAGAGGCGGTCCGGCACCTGATCCTAACTGCTGCAACCCGCCGTGGAAGAAGTAGATTGAAACCTCTCCCCCTTGTTCCCCCTCTCCACAGAGTGGAGAGGGGGATAGGGGGTGAGGTAGGAGACTGTCAGCGGGATTCTCCCGTCTGACGAATCAGGCATGGGGCGGGCAAGATGCCCCCAGACGCCCTACGGGCCTGCAGGGGGACCGTCCGGTCGCCCTACCATTCTTGAATAGAAGAAGGTGGACGCTCAAGAAGGGCGTCCACCTTTCCTTATGCTAAACCTTCTCCCCCTATTGATCCCACAGGGGTAGGTCCGCGAGAATAGATAAGGGGGACGCAAGGTTGAGACGTCCTCGCAACCATCTACGTCACCTCATCCTACCCTTCTCTTGGCAGAGTATCGATTATACGGTTTATCCCCGGAGCAGAATAATACTAAAGAGGAGCCCACTTTCCCCGATTTCCTCCTCCCCTCCTTGACAAAAACGCAATGTGACTTATCTTGAGGACAGCTGACGTACTTCCGGGGGCTGTGTTTTACCGGTCGCCGAAGGGAATATGAATAGGGAACCGTCTATCTTCTCTGCGGCGTGGGGAGATGTTTCCCCTAACTTAGAACCTCAGGATGGCTGCATCCTGACTTGACAAGGAGGAACCCGCCATGCGGATGTATTCCCTGCCATCCGAATTCCTCTGACGTAACTCCGCTGACTTGTGCTGAGGCAGCGGAGAGAACGGCGATAATCTAATAATCTTTTATTCTATAAGGAGGCTGGAGAAAATGAGGAAGAAAACGGAAAGGTCTTTTACGCGGGTGGTGATACTTGCGATGGCAATCGCGCTGGTCGCATCGTTTGCGGCCCTGACGGCATATGCAGCGGATGGAGAAGAACCGAGAATGACCAGCGGGCCCCGGAGCATGAAGAACGCGACGCCTGCGATCGATACGGAGCCCATTCATAATCCCGCCGGGAGCCAGATGCTTGTCGCCGGTTTAACGATAGTGCCTACATGCGACGGATACATCGACGCCGCAGAATGGGCGGACGCCTATATGTACGACATCTCCGATATTACGGGTCAGCATGACGGTGTGCCGGATCCTCCGGGCACGGTCCATCTCTGGTTGAAGCAGGATGATATCGGCGTCTACTTCGCGGTTAGGAATAATGTTGACCAAACACTTGACGACTGGGACGAAGTAGGACTCTACTTCGACGATAACCACGATGGGTGTTTTAGTTCATCCGCTACCACTGAAGGTAACGAATGGCTGACATACCACCCAACAGGCAGCACAGTGCAATGGCGCTGGGCCCAGGATGTTGACTGTGGCTTTCCTCCAGATTATGTTTGCTACGGTGACAATTTCGGTGGGTCATATACTTGGAGCCCAACATGTTTCGGCATCGGCATCGGACCTACTGGTGTAGTCGACTTTGAGGTTATGATCCCTTACGGGGCAGTGGACGAGCATTTGGATCTGGCCATGCCGCCAGATTCGCTGGGGTTTTTCATATACTGCTCGGACGGTGCCACCGGCGCTTTTCAAGGCACCTGGCCAAGCCAGGGCCGTGCCGACACCTGGCGGGAGCCCTGCTACTACGGTCATCTGATTTGTGAAACCGGAGAAGAATGGCCTGACCACAAGATGCATTTCCCGCAGCTGCCTGATGAAATCGGCTGGGACGTGCTTGCCACCTACCCCGTATGCTTGGCTGACGACTGGATGTGTTCGCAGACCGGATGGGTTACGGACATTCACTTCTGGGGCTCCTGGAAGGACTTGGACGGTGATCCTTACACCGACGACTTTGCCACTCCTGCCCCATATTTCGGCATCGGCATTTACAGCAATATCCCTGCGGACGTTGATACTCCCTGGAGCAGGCCGGGCGAGCAACTCTGGTGGTGGGAAGGTTTCATTGATGGTATACCCTTCGACCCGCCTACGCTGGAAGCCTGGTATGACCCCGACACTGGCTCGTTCTTCTGTAACGACCATGCTGCCTACTGGCGATACGACTTCTTCCTGGCTCAACATCCGGGAGCGGACTCATTCTTTCAGTATGAGGGTCAAATCTACTGGCTCATGATCACCACTGCTGACCAACCGCCATTCCAGTGGGGCTGGAAGACTTCGCGGGATCATTTTATGGATGACGCGGTGTGGGGCCTCGACTGGTTCGGGCCCTGGTTTGAGATGTACGAGCCGCCAAGATGCAACTGGTTTGACGCGGCTTTCATAACCGGTACAGTCTCGGACTATGGGTCAACCAATTACTATGGCGACGGATGGTACTACTACCCGATGTACAACTGGACGAATATGTGGTTCTACGACAATCCGTTCACCTATGAGCGGGAAAAACACATCTGGATGGATTTCTATCTCGAAGATTTTATGGGGGATGCCGAGTTTGCCCTTAACTGGTCAACTCCCGAGTGGGATGAGATGGGGATGGGGAGGCCGCCTCTTCCGGAGGATGGAAACGAGGACCTCTTTATTGGCCGCGAGCAATTTTCGTTGGTATACGGGCAGAACACCATTGACTTTTGGCTTCCTTACAACCCGGAGTGGGTCTCCATCGATTTTCGCGGAACCTTCTTCTTTGTCAATGGGTGGATCTGGCACGAATGCGTGGGGACCTCGCTGGATCTGGCGTTTGTGATCACGGGACACGAAGGCGCACCACCGGTGATCTGCGGCGACGTGAACAACGACGGCATAGTCAACGTTGGTGACATAGTCTATCTGGTCACCTACCTCTACAGAGCCGGCCCAGCACCTATTCCACAATCATGTGTGGGCGATGTCAACAATGATGACATTGTCAATGTGGGAGACATAGTCTATCTGGTCACCTACCTCTACAGAGCCGGTCCTGCGCCTGATCCTAACTGCTGCAACCCGCCTTGGAAGGAGTCTCAGTCAAACTCAACACCACACAGAGAGCATTGGTTTAAGTAGATTTAAACCTCTCCCCTTTTTCCCCCCGCCTCTGGCGGGGGGAAAGGGGGTGAGGTAAGAGAGGATAAGCGGGATTCTCCCGCACGACGAATTCACGTTATGGGCGGGCAAGATGCCCGCCCTACCATTGTTGCATGGGGAAGGTGGACGCTCAAAAAGGGCGTCCACCTTCGTATTTTCTGTAGGGGCCCGATTTATGGTTCGACAGTTCGACAAGCTCACTGTCCTAAGCGGAGTCGAAGGACAAACTCACCGTCCTGAGCTTGTGGTTCGACAGTTCGACAAGCTCACTGTCCTAAGCGGAGTCGAAGGACAAGCTCACCGTCCTGAGCTTGTGGTTCGACAGTTCGACAAGCTCACTGTCCTGAGCAAAGTCGAAGGACAGGCTCACCACCCCGAGTGAAACCGAGGGGCCGAAGGATCGGGCCCCGCCGAAGGCGGGGTCGGATGAATCCGACCCCTACACTCTATCCGGCGGGCAAGGGTGCCCGCCCTACGATTCTTGCATAGTATTTGATCCACCCAGAAAAAAGGCGGACGCAAATTCTCGTCCGCCTTCTGTCTTCATGTTTTAGCCGATGAGAGGAATCGAACCTCCAACCTACTGATTACAAATCAGTTGCTCTACCGTTGAGCTACATCGGCATAATGTCCGCGGCGAGCCGTCCGCCGTCCGCCGCTAGCACCCCCCACCGAACCCTTCTTCCCGTCCGCAGTCGACGGTCCTTCGGCTTCGCTCAGGACAAGTCCGCCGCCCGCTGCTCTTGACCCTTGCCCTGTGACCCTATTACTTTTCCTCCTCTTTCGCCTGTTGGACCTCCTGGATGATCTTCTGTGCGGTGTCCCGGGGCACCTCCTCATAATGAGAGAACTGCCTGGTGTGAAGCCCTCTTCCCTGGGTTAAAGATCTCAGAGAGGTCGAATACTTGTACAATTCAGCCAGGGGAGCCTGGGCCTTGATCTTCTGGAAATTTCCTTCCCGGTCCATGCCTGAGATCTTACCGCGCCGGCTGGACAGATCGCCCATCACGTCGCCCATGGAATCCTCCGGCACGATCACCTCCAGGTTATAGATCGGCTCCAGCATCACAAGCTTTGCCTTTGCGGCGGCGTTTTTGAATCCCATGGAACCGGCGATCTTGAAGGCCATGTCAGATGAGTCCACGTCGTGGAAGGTGCCGTCGTAAAGGGTTATCTTCGCATCCACCACACGATAGCCGGCTAAAACCCCTTCCTTCATGGCGCCCACTATTCCTTTTTCAACTGACGGGATGTATTTGGAGGGGATGGCTCCTCCCACGATTTTATTCACAAACTCGAATCCTTCTCCCCGGGGCAGGGGCTCAAGCCGAATCCAGACGTCACCGTATTGTCCTCTTCCCCCCGACTGCTTTTTGTATTTTCCCTGGGTTTCCACTTTAGTAGTGACGGTTTCCCGATAAGGTATTCTGGGCTTTTCCAATTCAACTTCCACCCCAAACCTTCTCTTCAGCCGATCCACCATTATCTCCAGATGCAACTCTCCCTGCCCGTAGATGATGGTTTGCCTGATGTCGGCGTCCACCTCCAGGATGAAGGTGGGGTCCTCCTCGCGCAGCTTGGCGAATCCGCTGGCGATCTTCTCTTCGTCTCCTCGATTCTTGGGCCTGATCCCCATGTTGATTACCGGTGTGGGGAAATCGATCGGGGGCAATATCACGGGATTTTTCTTGTCACAGAAAGTGTCGCCAGTTTTGGTGCTCTTCAATTTGACCAGTGCAGCGATGTCTCCGGCGTTTACTATTCCGATCTCCTTTCTCTCCCTGCCGTTTAAGGCATAAATCTGACCGATCCTCTCGGAGTCCTCACGGGTGGAGTTGTATACGTCTATCCCGGATTGGAGTTTTCCTGAGAATACTCTCAAGAACGTGAGCTCTCCCACGTGCGGCTCGGACACGGTCTTGAAAGCAAAGGCACATAGGGACTCATCCGGGCTTATTTTCATGACTTTTTCTTTATCCGACTCCGGTACCTTTCCCTCAACCTGAGCCACGTCTGCGGGCGAGGGGAGGTACGTCGCTATTAAGTCCAGCAGGGCAGTGGCACCGATATTTTCCGATGCCGATCCACAAACCACGGGGTAGATCGACTTATCAACAATCCCCTTTCGCAATCCCTGCTTTATCTCATCGTCGGCAAGCTGTCCTTTATCAAAGAACTTCTCCAACAGCGCATCATCCGTCTCAGCCGCCGCCTCTACGATTTTCTCCCGACACTCCTTGGCTTTTGCCTCCAACTCGGCGGGAATCTTATCCTCTTTCGCCTTTCCATCCTTATCGAAATATAGAGCTTTCATCCTTATCAAGTCGACGACCCCCTTGAAATTCTGCCCCTGGTCGATGGGAATCTGCAGGGGAATCACCTTGTGTCCGAAGCTCTCCTTAGCTTGTTGCAAAACCTTCTCGAAGTCGGCATGCTCTTTCTCCATCCTGTTGACGAAGAAAATCCGGGCCAGCTTGTACCTCTCCGCGATATTCCACACCTGTTCGGTGCCCACCTCCACGCCCGCCTGGGCGGAGAGCACGATCAGCGCGGTCTCGGCAACTCTCAGTCCTCCTACGACCTCCCCGATGAAGTCCTGGTAACCGGGCATATCCACGATGTTTATCTTGTGGTTCTTCCATTCTAAGTGAAGCAAAGAAGCACCAATGGATATCTTCCTTTCGATCTCGTCATCGGTGTAGTCTGACATGCTGGTTCCGTCATCAACTCTGCCCAGCCGGGTGGTGACCTTGGCATCGTAAATCATGGCCTCCACCAGGGAGGTCTTACCTACACCCCCATGGCCGACCACTCCCACGTTTCTTATCTGATCCATCTTAAAATCCTTCACAACGACCTCCTCAGGCAAGAGATTATCTTTTGTGCGCGGTTTTCAATAATACATAATAAACGTTTTTTGTCAACATTTCTTTGCCTCCAAAATCCTCCTTCTGCGCCTAACCTAAGGCATTCGCTGCATGTGCCCGGAGGTGAATACAAGGCGGTCTATTCTGGATTATATGGAAAGCTGCCGTCCGCTTTAAGGGTCGAATTCGCCCCAAGGTTTCGCTCTCGTCAAGAGGTGAGCTGTTGATAGAGTCTAAGGGTCTCCCTGGCAGTTTTTTCCCAGGAGAAGAGCTTGGCCCTTTTGGGCCCTTGCTCCCGCAGGGTCCGCAGGAGTTTGCTGTCTGAGAGGGCCGTATCGATGGAAAAGGAGATTTGCTCAATATCAAAGGGACTCACATAGATACCCGCATCTCCCACCACCTCGGGCAGAGAGGTGCTATGGGAGACTATTACCGGCGTCCCGCACGCCATGGCCTCCAGCGGGGGCAGTCCAAAGCCCTCATAGATGGAAGGATAAACAAAAAGGGAAGCACTGTTGTACAGCTCCGGCAGATCAGAATCGGGTACGTAACCGCAGAAGACCACCCGATCTTCCAGCTTTAGCTGTTTCACCAGGCGGAATATGTGCTTGTACTTCCATCCCTTTCCTCCTGCTAGAACCAGAAGGAAGTCCTCCTTGGCCCGGCTCCTGTCATACGCTTCAATAAGCCCCCCTAGATTCTTCCGGGGCTCCAGAGTGCCTACATTCAGTATGAAATCCTCTCTGATTTTGTATTTTTCTCTTACCGTCTCAGTTTCGCCTTTGGGGAGAGGTCGGAACTTTTCAGAACATGCCAGGTGGATCACGTGGATCTTCTCGTCCGGGATTTTCAGATACTTAATGATCTCATTCTTTGTGCTTTCCGAATCCGCGATGATGGCATCCACTTTTTCTGCGTAGCTTTTTATCTTGAAGGCATAGTGCCATCTGCCGGATGCAAGGGTAAACTCTCTGTAGGCTAAAAAATTTAAATCGTGGATGGTCATCAACGACCTGCCATGGCCCAGAATATTCAGGTTGTAGTTGGGTGAGTGATAGAGGTCCACCCTTCCGACAAGCCAATCGATTTTGGGCAGCTTCAGCGTTCCCCACAAGAGATTTAGAAGCTTATTGGGAAAGCGGAAAAACTTGCTTTGGAAATTGGGGTTCTCAAATCGGGGTATGGCTGATCTGACGTCCAGATGGTGGCTGTAAAAGAGGACATATTGATTCTCTTGATCCAAGCGGCTTAAATGCTGGATCAGATTGAAGGTGTAGTTGCCCACTCCCGTTCTCTGCTTCAAAACGGAGCGCGCGTCGATTCCGATTCTCATTTTTCCCCAACGACAAATATGTCCTGAGCCCCATAGAGGGCTTGGGCAAGTCTTGCGCCGAGCATGCTCTTCACCCAAAAAGTCGCTGCTCTTCTTTTCAGGCTGGCGCTTCGGGTATCCAAATCCTCACCGGAGTCGGTGATATCAAAGCCGCCCTCCTCCAACAGGGCTCTTAAGAGCATCAGAGGATAGGGCCTTGTGTGAGTCAGATCCAGCCAGAAGGTGCAGGTTATCACCTGGAGGTTTTCCGGGTTGGGAGTTATGACAATCAATCTTCCTTGTGGTTTCAATGCGCGATAACAATGCTCTAAGAATTCGGTGACCGAATCGGGGGGCAGATGTTCAAGCACGTGGCTGGCGAAAATTCCGTCATAGGACTCCTTCAAAGGGGAAAGGTAACTCATCGCCGATGAATTGAAAGCCTTGAGGTTTTTTCTCACGCATAGATCAATCATCTCTGGATCGGAGTCTATCCCTTCACCTTTTATGTCGTTTTGCCTTAAAAGCTCCAAGAACTCCCCGCGGCCGCATCCCACATCCAACACCAGGTCCCCTTTCCGGAAGTACTTGATGTATTTCCGTTGTCTTTGGGTGACCACCTCTTCTTTTCTGCGAAAACGGGAATAAAGAGAATCCATTGTCATACCCCCTAAACCTTCTGGCTTGCCGGACGCGGCTTCTTTAGCTCTGCAAAGGAGACTAAACCGAAAACGAACAAAGATGGAAGATAGACTCCCGCAAAAATAGTAATTATAGCCAGGATATGAAAGGAGCCAAACACATAAAGAACAGGAAGAGGCAGCAGATTTGCAGCTAACACCGACATCCAGGTTTTTCCCAATTGAAGCTCGAAGTTTTTGGAAATCAGTCGTACCAAGATTCCCATTTCCAAAAGCTCGGTGGCCAAAGTGGCCGCGGCTGAACCGTGGAGTAAGTATCTGGGGATGAGAATGCCGACTTTTTTGTTCAAGCTGTTGACCATACAGGTTTACCGGTTACGATAAAAGAATTTGACCAGCGATCCGAGCATAGGCTGTATCAACCTGCCCCACGATCCCGGCAGTTGGTTAAGAGCTGCCTCCAGCAGGTGAACGTCCTCAGAGGTGAAGCTCCGGGTAAGAAACAGGCTAAGGACATATAGGGGCAACGAGACGATCAAGGCCAGAATCAGCCCCGCTGGTCCCCTTATGCTCTCTGATAAGACTAATGCTGCGCTTCCCATAAGGGCGGAGGCAAAGAATACGCGCAAAAGAGGCGTGGCGGGAAATGGCTGTCTCATGGATTTCTTGTACGCGTAGGTGATCAATAGCACTCCACCCAGGGATTGGCTCAGGCCAACGGCAAGGGCTGCTCCCTTTGATCCCAGGGCCGGGACCAGGAGCCAACTGGCCAAAAGGCTGACTGAAGCAGATAGGACCCCCACCCGCAGGACAACGTTTTGACGCTCCGCTGCATATAAGAGCATGTAGCTGGAGGTGCCGATCGAACCCACGGTGCCACCAAGGAGCAACACCACAAAAACTAAAGAGGCGGGTTGATATGAGGAGCCATATAACACCGGGAAGAGTTGCCCGGCGATGGCAATTCCTCCCAGGCACAAGGGAAAGGAGAGCATGGCTAAGTATCTGGTGGAATTGGAATGAACCCTGGCAAGCTCCTGCCTGTCCCCTCCGCCATACACCTCCGACATCGCCGGAAGCAGAATGCCGGTTAAGGCACCGGGGAGAAGAATCATGGTGCGGCTGGAGAAGATGAAGGCCACGTTATAAAAGGCAATCTCCGAAGGGGTGCTGTAAATGCTTAAAAAGAAGATGCCGAAACGTTCCCAGATTATGGCATCTAAAAGCAGCACCACGAAGGCGGTGGCGGAAAACTTAAGCAACCTGCCTCCAAAGTCGCGCCCCGCCAGGCCTCTCCGGATCATGGAGAACTTCGTTTTTTTGTGATAGAGGTAGCTTGCAAAAAGGAGGAGGTTGACCACCGCACTTACCGCCACGAGCCACTCGATGGTTCCGCCAAAATAGATAACCAGAAGAAAGGCTATCACGGTGACCGGAGAGACCACCAGGTTGACCTTGGCTATCAGATCGAATCTCTGCAGCCCGGTAAAGAGACCGTTGTAAAACCACATCAGGCCCAGGGGCATGACGACTAAGGCGGCTACCCTCAGGTAGGCCGAAAGGTCGGGGTTATTATACCAACGGGAAATCGAGGGAGCCAGAATGAACAGAAGCAGACTCGCCAGGAAACCTGCCAACAGCTCCACCCTGAAAAGGCGGCTGACGATTGCGCCGACGGCAGGAAAATCCTCCCTTCCCCAATACTCGGAGACGTACTTGGTGATGGTCGTGGATATGCCCGGGTTGGCCAGAAGCCCGGCGGTGGAGAGAGCCCAGATAACAAAGGCGTACATGCCGTATTTTTCCGGGCCAAGAAAACGCGCCACCACCACCGAGGCGATGAAGCCGAAACTCAGGACTATAGCTTTTACCAGAAAGTTGTGGACGGCGTTCTTTGCTATTTTCTTCTGGACGGACAATTGCAGGTGGCTCCCACTTTGAGGTAAAACATTGGTGGTGCCATTGAATCCGGTGCAGACAGTGTCCGGTCTTAAAGCCGATCAAAGGTTAATGGCGAATGGACTAAAGCACCATGACCTTGTTTGGGTTTGGCTGCAGGATCATCAGGATTGCCACTTAACGGCAGGCATTGAAGATCGTCGTAGGCACCGAAGTCTGGCATGGTCATACCGATGAGATCTTCAGAAAGCACGAGTGTCTTCAATTTCTCGGTAGTGTCGTCAACACTGGGCGTAACCACTCCGTGCCCCAGGTCAATCCTGTGCCACCAGGTAACTCTGGCTATTTCCTTTCTGAGTTCGACCTCGTTCATAGTGCTTCCGTTTACCTGCCCCATTGGTGTAAGAACTGATTCGGATTTTCAGGTACTATATCCGTTTTCAGGCACGCTTACTTGTACGCTTTTTGCCCAAAGAAGTATCTAATCCCAATGGCCGCGTTCAGGCTGAAATCTGTGCTGGGCGCCAAATCGAGTATGGGAACAAGCTCGAGGAAAAAATCTAAAGGCGCCGTCCCGAGAAGGTAATCCATGCCTAATGGGACGCGCACCCCAACCTTGCTGTCGTCTTCAAACTTGATCCTGCCGCCGATGCCATAATACCACGAGAGTTTGCCCCGGTTGATCCTGGCTGGACTAAAGTTGTGGTAAAGCAAATCCCCGTGGAGGTGCAAAGCGCTTTTCTTTTCGAATGACCAGGCAACTGCTCCATCAATTGCCGTTCTGCTGCCTGTCCATTGCTTAAGACTTATTCCGGTGGGTTCACCTATTATAATCCCCAGCCCAAAACCGCTATCCTGCGCCTGAGCGGTGCCACAGATCAGCAGTGCCACCGACACAAACAACATAATCGACCTGACCACGTTAAGCCTCCTTTTTGCCGCAGCGAACTATCGGTCCTCCGAAACATCCGCTGCGCATTCTTTCTATTCTTTCCGATTTTGAGTCAGAAGTCAAGGCTTCCAACTCCGGGGAGCTGAAGGCAAAGATGATCTGTTCAGCGTTCCTGCAGTTTCCTGTTGTTTTCAGCCGCCGTGGTCTGAAAAATCTTAAGCGCCAGATCGCTCAATTCCGGCGAGCATCGGGCTTTGGCAAATTTCTGTCGTTTGGCCAATTCTGTCCACGCGGGCGGCATATGTTCCAGTCTGTGAACCATGCCGCCATGCTCATCAGGCGACGCATAGTATACCCTGCTCACTCCGGACGTAATCAGTCGGGCAAAACACATGGGGCAGGGCTCCAGCGAAGTATACAGAATGAAGCCCTTCATGCTTTCTATCTCAGGGAAGCGCTCTTCGAACCTGGTCATCACGTCCATCTCAGCATGCAGATCGCTCCGGAAGTGCGGGTTAAACACCCGGTTGTGCCCTCTTTCAACGATCTCACCATTTTCACCAACCAGAACCGCGCCCACGGCAAAATTCCCTTCCTTGGCGGCGGCAATGGCCTCCTGTAATGCGATTATTATAAACGAATCATCCTGATACTCGGGATCAGGAACGAAGGTTTTAACCTTCTCCTCCAATTCAGCCAATGATTTCTGCGCTGCGCTGTTCATATTCTGATGTCTCCTTACAGGATGAGATACTGCTTGCCGGCGCGGGGTCTGCCGTATCTTTAGGCTGCTGCCCTGCAAAGCATGACAATCGCATTGACGGAGAAGTATGAAAATAGCGCTGCCTCGATTACAAAAAACACGTGGCTGCTGGCCAGGTAGATGTTAACTCCTCCGATGTCCGAGTACTTGACCTCTTTTGCGATCCGTCGGGTGATTCTCATATCATCGCTGGTAATCAGAGAATCCTCAATATCTCCCGCTACTTTGACCGCCTGGTTCAATATCTCGGAGTAAAACCGTATCCTCTTCTTTGCGTTCAGGGTTATCCAAAATGCAGCAATGGTGAGCAGCAGGGCCAGGATGGTGGCGTTCAAGGGATCGCCCAGCTTCTCGTAGAGCACCACGCCCAAAGTCAGGCTTGCTGTGATCATGGTGACGCTCTGGTGAATGGCCGATGCGATCAACTTGTCTACCCCATGTATGAGATCTCTGAGCTTAAGGTAATATGACATGCCTTGCGCATCACAGGAGTCAGTGGTGATCTTAGAACTGGTCATCGGACACCTCCAACTCTAACGGAAAACTTCAGAGGTTTCGAAGGGACTACCAGACCCAGAAGTCAAACGATCTCCAGCATCTCGATGTCGAAGATCAGATCTTTCCCCGCCAAGGGGTGGTTGGCATCCAGCGTCACCGTCGAATCGGAGACTTCGACCACCGTGACCGGAATCTTCTGGCCGTCCGCCTGGTCGATGCGGAGCCGCTGGCCGATTTCCGGGTTCAAGTGAGCCGGAAGTTTGCTCCGCTCGATCAGCGCGATCATCTCCTTGCGGTGGAGACCATAGGCCTTCTTCGCCGGGATTTCGATGGTCTTGGACTGACCCGGCTTCATTCCGATCACCGCCTGGGCAAAGCCGGGCACGATCCGGGTTCCACCTATGGTGAATTCGTACGGCCCGCGCTCAGCCGAGGTGTCAAATACCGTCCCATCCTCCAACCTGCCGGTGTAATGTACCTTAACCTTATCGCCCTTTTTGGCTACCGCCATTCTTTCTGCCTTTCGTTTTGCGCTCATTGATAGCTCAGGAATTTACCCGTTTGCAGGGGCGCCATTCATGGTGCCCGCCCCATGGCTCAAGGCCTGTAGGGGCGAACCTTTAGGTTCGCCCGACTAAAGGCGGAGCTGAAGCTCCGCCCCTACATTCTACATCTGCTTCAAAAACTCCAGCACGAAGCTGGCGCTGTTATCTGCGGCTACCTCAAAGAACTCCTGTATCTCATCCCTGGCAGTGGACGAGCCGGAGCCGCCAGCTAAATCCGAGCACGATCTCACAACGAGAACAGGGACTCCGTTTATTCCTGCCACCTGCACCACTGCTGCCGATTCCATGTCGACGATCTGGGCGTCGAGTTTTTCTTTGAGCCATTCCCTCTTCTCAACCTGGTCTATGAAGGAGTTCCCGCTGGCTCCGTTTCCACCCACTTTTATTTTAGGCACTCTGCCGAGGATGGGCTTCAACTCCGGCCTTACGTTTTCCGCTATCTTGAGAAGATCATCATCGACAGCAAAGAAGGTTAAAGTGTCCGGCTTTTCCTTTTCCGCCAGGTGAAGATAGATCGCGCCGGTTGAAAAGCCTTCTTGATTATATAATCCATAATCATGAGTAACCCAGAATTCTGGCACCACGATATCTCCGATAGCATTTTCCGGGTCTATCCCCCCGCATATGCCGGTGAAGATTATCTGTGTGGGTTTGAATCTGTCGATCAGAAGCTGGGCGGTCATGGCGGCATTGGTCATGCCCACGTCGGAGTTGACCACTATAACGTCTTTTCCTTCGAGTTTTCCTATCCAGAAAACTCTCCCCACCGAAAATAGACTGTCCTCCAAAGCCATCTGGCTTCTCAACAGCTGCCCTTCTGCATCAAAAGCGTACATGATGGCCACCCTTCCCTCGAAGCACTGCTCTCCGCAAGAAAAAAGGAGGAGGATGACCGTCAAAATAAAGAGAAGCCGGAATCTTCTTTTCATTTATTTCTCCCTGAAGCCGTTGTTGCAGTATCGCCGAAGATTACACGTTTTTCAGTTTATGAGATTGCAAATGAAAAGTCAAGAGTTTTTAGACTTGAGGCAGGGCGTTTTGATGAGGGGATTTTCTGAGAGTTTGGGAATGAAAGTAAGCGAAAGAAAAGCAGTGGCAGGAGTGCAGAGATTCCTCGAATCTGCACCCCTGCCGTTCTTATTAAATGGGGCCACGCGTTGTTTTGCTCAAATCGTCCATCACGTCGAACTGCTTTACGCTGAAATCGCTTAAGGCTGGATGACTGGTTACCCCGGCCGCCAGCGGTCCTTCGAGGAAGGCCTTCACTGAGGCGGCATCCTCGAACATGTAGTATCCTCCGGCCTCCTTTTCCGCTTCGTTCATGATCCAGATCTTCCAGCGCAGACCGGCAAGGGCCGCGAAATCGCGGGCCAGAGCAGATACGGCCTGCTCGTACTCGTCCCTGGTAACGTTAAACTTGAAATTGATCTGCAAGATTCTTCCGGGCATGGTGGTTCCTCCTTTGGTTTTTCGGTTCTTGATCTGTCGATGCCACCAAAGTAGATTCAGCGGCTGTCAGCTAAACCTTTTGGTACTGATTTGCTCGATTACCACCTCCTTCCGCTTAGGCTGGCCAAAGGCTGGCGAATTATGGTTAAGCCAAAACAACTGCATTGCTGCTTTTGCGCGGTCGCGTTAACGCAGTATCCGCAGCGTAGTGGATGCTGTAGCCTGACGAAGTCGACTCTGCTCTTCTGACATTCTCAGTTCTTCAAAACGAAATCCTTGTTTGTCAGTCTATGCGTTTTCGAATGGAAAGTCAAGACTTTTTGAAAATGTGCGAATGAACGCAACGAATAGACTCTGCTTGGGATGCGGGGGGGAGCTAGCCGAAAAGCTCCTTTTCCACTAGCTCACAAAGGATATGGCAGATGAAGATATGAATTTCCTGAATTCGGGGGGTGTTGTTTGAGGGAACGATAATGGAGAGATCAGAGAGCTCTTTGAGTTTTCCTCCGTCTCGGCCCAGAAGCCCAACGGTCTTCATCTTTTTCTCTTTTGCCTTATTTGCAGCAGTTATCAGATTAGGGGAGTTGCCGCTGGTGCTGATGCACAACAGAACATCCTCGGGCTTCCCTAACGCCTCGATTTGACGGGAGAATACCTGCTCAAAGCCAAAGTCGTTGGCGCAGGCGGTGAGAACATAGTCATTGCTGGATAGCGTGATAGCGGGAAGAGCGCTGCGGGTGTAATCCGAAGATAGTCGCACCACCAACTCCCCTGCTAAATGCTGGGCATCGGCGGCCGAACCACCGTTGCCGCAAAGCAAGAGCTTACCCCCATTCTTGATGCATTCCGCCAAAGCGTGGGCAGCCTCGACTATCTTCTCGGAGAGTTCTTCTTTAACGCGATTCTTCAGCTCTACGCTTTCTTGAATCTCTTTTTTGATTAGACTGATCTTTTCGTTCGTTCTTGCATCCATACCAGACCTCTGTTTGCTAAGCAATGTTCAGGTTATCTGTCATTGCGAGTCCCGCCAACGGCGGGACGAAGCAATCTCTGTGTGATGGTAGGCTGTAGAGATTGCCGCGTCGCTACGCTCCTCGCAATGACGTTGTATACTATTATTATGGTGACATCGAGGCGGTCAACCTAAATAGCTTTTGTTTTCTTGCTTATGTGAATTGCCTCGGCGAACTCTTCGATGATGGAATCATCTTCTTCTAAGAAATTTCCGATCACAACAAAACTGGCGCCGCTTTTCGCTTTGCTATGGGCAGCTTCCGGGTTCTTCACCCCGCCGCCCACTATTATGGGAAGAGAGATGAAGTCCCGCACCTCGCGGATGATCAGATCCGGCACCGGATTGTCCGCGCCTGAGCCTGCTTCCAGAAAGACGAATTTCATTCCCAGATACTCCGCCGCCAGAGCGTGAGCTTTGGCGATGTCCGGCTTGTTCTTGGGGATAGGCTGGGTGTCGCTCATGAACTGCACCGAGGTGGCTCCGCCTGATTCTATTATCATATATCCGGTGGGGATTGGCTCCAAGCCGAATTCCTTTATCGCCGGTGCCGCCTTCACCTGCTCTCCAATCAAAAGATGCGGGTTTCTGCCGCTTATAAGTGAGAGAAACAAAATGGCGTCCGCATGCCTGGATACCTGATTGGCATTTCCCGGAAAGATGACCACCGGGATGCTGACGTTAGCCTTTATCTCCTTTACCGCCTCATCGAACCTGGTGGAAAGAAGCAGGCTGGAACCCACGAGGAATGCGTCAGCTCCTCCCCTTTCGGACTTTTGAGCCAACTCGACAATCTCCGATACGCTCATCCGATCCGGATCCAGCAGGACCAAGAATCCAGCGCCTTTTTCGTCTCTTACATCTAAGAGCTTTTGATAAATGGACATGGTTTCAGGTCACCTCTCCCCCTTTGGTCCCCCTCTCCATTTCATGGAGAGGGGGACACCCTGAAGGGATTTACCCTGAAGGGGAAACTGGGGGTGAGGTTTTCATTTTACCATCTTCTTTACGATCTCCGGCAAGCTATCTAATGCCTTTTTTAGCTTCCCAACATCCCCTCCTCCCCCCTGGGCCAAATGCGGCTTGCCTCCGCCGGTTCCTCCCGCAATTTTGGCTATCTCCTTTACCACCTGACCTGCCTTTATATTCCTCGACTTGATCAAGTCGTCGGTCACCACGGCTACGAAGGCAATCTTTTCATCCAAGATCGCAGCCAAGACTCCCACTGTGACTTTGAGCTTCTCCCTGATGGTGTCTGCCAACTCCAAAAGATCGTCCCGTGTCTCGGCTTCCATCTGATGGGCGATGACGCTGATGCCGTCGACCTTGACCGAGCATTCCGCAAGTTTCTCGATTCTGTTTTTGGCCGATTCCTTCTGAGCCTCTTTGACCTTCTTCTCCAACTGCTTGCCGGTCTTGACCAGGCTCTCCACCCTCTCCCTGAGATTCTCCTCCGATGTCTTTAATATAAATGCCAGATCGTCAAGAAGCTCCTTTTGCTTTTTGGTCAACTGGTAGGCTCCTTCTCCGGTAACCGCCTCGATTCTTCGCATCCCCGCGGCTATTCCGGTCTCTGATACGATTTTAAACAGACCGATCTCGCCGGTGGCGTTCACGTGCGTGCCCCCGCAAAGCTCCCTGGAGAACCCTTCCACCTCCACCATGCGCACGATATCTTCATATTTCTCACCAAACAGGGCCATGGCGCCCAGCTTCTTTGCCTCCTCAAAAGGAACCTGGGCACAGGTTACCGGACAATTCTGCCAGATTCTGCGGTTCACCAGATATTCTACCCTGGCGATTTCCGCCTCATCCATGGCTTTGAAATGAGTGAAGTCAAATCTCAATCTATCCGGAGCAACCAGAGAGCCGGACTGGTTTACGTGTTCGCCCAGCGTCTCTCTTAGAGCTTTGTGCAGAAGATGAGTGGCGGTGTGATTCCTGCGTATCGAATTCCTCCTGTCCATATCCACCTTTGCCACAACCGTCTTGTTCAGAACCTCCTGAACCGAGCCCTTGGTCACCTTCCCCAAGTGATATATGGTGTCGCCCTCCTTTTTTGTATGATCAACCTCGAACTGGAAGCCTTCCGAAAGGATGACCCCGGTATCACCTACCTGCCCGCCCGCTTCTGCATAGAACGGAGTGTTATCCAGAATCAACATCTGCTTGTTCGACGGTTCCAGAACTTTAGCCTCTTCCTCCACTTTCTCGTATCCCACGAATCCACTCTTGTGCTGGCATTCCACCATGATTGGTACGGTAACGCCCGTGGTTGCGGCCCGGGAACGCTCTCTTTGCCCCTCGAGTAGTGCCTCAAAACCCGGAACGTCCACGGACAGCCCCTTTTCTTGAGCTATCACCTGAGTGAGGTCTAAGGGGAATCCATAAGTATCGTAGAGTTTGAAGACCTCTTCCCCGGGAATGGTGTTTGATCCTTCCTTGCGGACTCTTTCCGACACATTCTCAAACAGTTCCAGTCCCAGGTCCAAAGTCTCCTCAAATCTCTCCTCTTCTGATTTGATCACCAGGGCTACATGCTCCTTTTTGGCTTCAAGCTCGGGATATGTCTTTCCCATCATATCCACCACCACGCTGGATAGCTGGTAGACGAAAGGTTTGTGCAGACCCAAAAGCCTTCCGTGACGGGCAGCTCTTCTCAGTATCCTTCGCACCACATAGCCCTGTCCCTCGTTGGAGGGGATGGCCCCATCCGTTATGGCAAATGAGAGCGCCCGTATGTGATCCGCTATCACCCGGAAGGACTCCTCTCGGTCCGAGCCTTTATACGAAAGTGAAGATATATTCTCGATCTGCCTGATCAGGGGAACAAAGAGATCGGTGTCGTAATTGGAGTCCACGTTTTGCATGATGGCGGTCAGCCGTTCGAAACCCATCCCGGTGTCGACCACCTTGGCGGGAAGATCGGAGAGATTTCCTTTTTCGTCCCGGCTATACTGCATGAAGACCAGATTCCACACCTCCACGAACCTTCCGCAGGGACAGTTGACCCCGCAGTCCGGACGGTCACACTTGTATTTTTCACCCTTGTCGTAGTGAATCTCGGATGAGGGACCGCAGGGACCCACCTCTCCCATCTCCCAGAAGTTCTCCTTCTCGTCGAATCTTATCACCCGTCCCTTTTTGATGTCAGTATGTTTGTGCCATAACTTTTCTGCCTCATCGTCATCCCGAAACACGGTGACGTACAGTCTCTCCTTGGGCAGCCCGCACACTTCGGTTAAGAACTCCCAGCCCCAGATGATCGCCTCCTTCTTGAAGTAGTCGCCGAAAGACCAGTTACCCAGCATCTCGAAGAAGGTGTGATGAGAGGTATCCTTACCCACCTCCTCTAAATCATTGTGCTTTCCCGAGACCCGGATGCATTTCTGGCAGGAAGCAGTCCTTTTGTGCTCAGCTCTCTTTTTCCCTAAGATGATGTCCTTAAACTGGTTCATCCCCGCGTTGGCGAAAAGAAGCGTGGGATCGTCCTTGGGTATCAGAGACGAACTGGGGGTGATCTTATGATCTCTCTGCTTGAAAAACTCTAAGAATTTCTTTCTGATCCGGTCGCTTTTCATTTCCGCCATTTCGTTACTGGTCCAGTTTTCCTTCCAGCCATCCTATCTTTACGTTCTTCCGCTCGTCAAACTTGGGCACATAGGGCTTGATGTCCAGAAGCGGCGTGCCGTCGAAAACGTCGATCTCTCCGACTCTTAAGGTATTTCCGTCTCTCTCCAAGAGCCTCACCACCGATACTCCCAGATGGTTAGGTCGATGCGGCGATCTGATGGCGAAGATGCCGTGCAGTTTGTCCTCCAGGAAGGGCTTCCCCAAGAGCGAGAAATCCTTCGACTTATGGAAGTAATAGATTATCAAAAGATGCGAGAATCCCTCCACGTCGGTCAAACCTTCCGCATACTCGTCGAAGACCTCGATCGTCCCGACTCCTTCCGTCCCGAAGCCTCCCTGTATGGGGATATCCTCCTTCTTCTGATAGGGAGAGTGAATTATGCCGATTGGTTCTAGTTTAAGCCGCATGCCTTCTTTCGACCTGTAGGTCCGCGGAGGAGCACGATTTGCCCATCCCACGTAATTCAGCTTTGCTATTCGTGGCCGGCAGAAGAGACCAGAAGTGCCAGGGCGCTTTTGACGGTCTCGTACGAAAAACCTCTCCTCAAGAGCAAACCATACATCCTTCTTCTCGCCACTTTCGGCTCCAGGTTCTTGTACCTGCCTTTGATCTTTTCCAGAAGCTCTGCGGCCGATCTCTCCTCATCTTGACACAACTCTTCCGTGACCTGGTCTATTATGTCCTTTCCTATCCCCTTTTTCCAGAGTTCCTGCGCCAGCAGCTTCTTGCCTCTGGGCTTATAAGCCAGCCTCTCCTTCACCCAGGCGGCGGCAAATTCAGAGTCGTTAATTAAGTCGTACTCTTTTAGCTTGCCAATCGTGCTTTTGATGCTTTTTTCATCGAAGCCCTTGCTTTTGAGCTTATCTCTTATCTCTTTTTCGGTGCGGCGGCGGAAAGAGAGGAATCTCAAAGCAGCGTTCTTGGCTTCGCTTTCAGCCTTCTGGCTTAAGACCTCCTTGACCCTGCCCTCGGTCAGGTCTTTCCCTTTTTCCAGACCCAGCCTGGAGACGACTTCCTCGTCGAGTCCGAAGGCGAATTTGCCATCAAGGAACACCGATCGCCTTCGGGGGTCTTTCCTCTGAGCTTGGATCCGGGTAATGGTTTTTTTCTTCGCCATGGTCCGATGCGGCCTTTAGTTGCCAAATCCCTGGGAGCATAACGGATCTACTTTTTGACCGGTTCTTTCTCTTTTTTCTCTTCTTTCTCCTTGATCATCCCCAGCGTCGTTCTTATTTTTCGGTCAATCTCCTGGGCCATATCCGGGTTTTCCATCAACAACCTGGCGGCATTGTCTCTTCCCTGTCCCAGCCTCTCATCTTTGTATGAGAACCAGGTGCCGCTTTTGTCTACCACCTTCTGAGCCACGCCCAGATCGATCAGTTCTCCGAATCGGTAGATCCCCTTTCCGAAGATTATGTCAAACTCCGCGCTTTTGAAAGGAGGTGCCACTTTGTTCTTGACCACCCGGACCCGGGTGCGCGATCCCAAGATTCTGTCCGCCTCCTTGATGGAGGAAATCCGCCTTATGTCCAGCCTCACCGACGAGTAGAACTTAAGGGCGTTGCCGCCGGGGGTAGTCTCCGGATTGCCAAACATCACCCCGATTCTCATCCTGATTTGGTTGATGAAGACCAAACAGGTCTTGGATTTGCTGATGGTGCCGGCGAGCTTTCTCATGGCCTGGGACATTAGCCTGGCCTGCAGCCCCATGTGCGAATCCCCCATCTCCCCTTCGATCTCCGCCTTGGGAACTAAGGCCGCCACCGAATCGACGGCTATGACGTCCACCGCCCCGCTCCGCACCAGGGTCTCGGCAATCTCCAAAGCCTGCTCTCCGGTGTCGGGCTGCGAGACCAAAAGATCGTCGATATCCACGCCCAGATTCCTGGCATAGGCGGCGTCAAAAGCATGCTCGGCATCGATGAAAGCAGCGATGCCTCCTTTTTTCTGCGCCTCTGCCATGATGTGCAAAGCTAAGGTGGTTTTTCCTGAAGCCTCCGGTCCGAATATCTCCACTACCCTTCCTCTGGGCACGCCGCCCACGCCTAAAGCAACATCCAGACCCAGCGAGCCGGTGGATATCACCGGTATGCTCTCCCCCAGCGACTCTGTCCCCAGCCTCATGATAGAGCCCTTGCCAAATTGCCGTTCTATCTGGGTAACCGCCTGCTGTAAGGCCCTCTTCTTCTCCTCCTGTACATCTGCCATCTTTCTCACCTCACTTTCCTGGCCATTTTAGCTTTTTTATTTAAGAATCCCTTCTGGAAAATCTTGATCCTGTTATCGATCAAGGTCTAATCCGTTTAATCCGCTGACCGCTTTGTTCCGTCCGCAGTCCACGGCTAATTCCGGGTGGTGCGGTGGGGACTATGAACTATGAACCCCATTAGTCCGTTCGCCGTCCGCGACTCGGCGCAAGTGCCTTCATCCGTTTAATCCGCTGCATCCTTCGGGCATAGCCCTTCCTTCGACACTGAGTCTCACTTCGTGCCGAGCGCACTCAGTGCGAGGCAGGACGAAGTGCAGGACAAGTCCGTTGACCTATCCAACCAGAGGTATTTTCTTCAGCGGCGTATAGATCGCCCCGCCAGGATCAAGCTGGCTTTTCATCACCACCACCTCATTTACCTCGATTTCCTCAGTTTGAAAATCTGACGACGATACCAGTTCCATCAGCTTCTCGATGTTCTTCGGAGATTTCACTCTCCCTATGGTGAAATGCGCTGAGTATTTCCTCTTCTCCTTGGGGAAGCCGATCTTCTCCATCTCCTGTTCGATTCTTACTGCCATCTGGGAGAGTTCCTCCCCGCCCGAACCGGCTCCTACCCATATCACCCTCGGTCTTCTTGGATTGGGAAAAGCGCCCGTCCCTCTTAGACTCATGGTGAACTTCCTTGTTCCCTCTAGGGCTTTCTCGGTGGCGGAGAAGACCTCGTTCATTCTCTCCTCCGGAACCTCTCCTAGGAACTTCAGGGTGACGTGAATGTTTTTTGGCTTAACCCAGGAGACGAAAGTGTCCGTTTTTTTAAACGGGGCCTGCAGCTGTTCGATTTCGCTCTTGATCTTCTCCGGCAATTCAACCGCAATGAAAGTTCGCATGAAGTTCCTATTTTGTATTAAGGTTTTTCCGCTTCATCCAGCCACTATCCGTTTCATCCGTCCCGACGGACGCCCGTCCGGGCGCTTAATCCGCTGACCGCCTTTGTTAAAAACAATCTCACCAGATTCAAAGCCGCCTGGGCAGCTCTCTCTCTGTTGCTGTTTCGATCCTCTCCAAACATGAACTTCTGGGCAAAGGAATCGTTTTCGTGGGCGAAGCCGATAAACACCAATCCTACGGGCTTCTGCGGCGTCCCGCCGGTTGGTCCCGCAACTCCGGTCACGGATAGACCATAGTCGGTCCTCGCCAGCTTTCTCACCCCCTCAGCCATCAAGAGTGCCACTTGCTCTGAAACGGCTCCATGCCGTTTGATTGTCTCGCTGGGGACGTTGAGAAGTTGGGTCTTGGCCTCGTTGCTGTAGGTGACTACGCTTCTCTCGAAGTATTTAGAGCTTCCCGATACGTTGGTAATCCTTGCCCCGATGAGACCGCCGGTACATGACTCCGCCACTGCTATGGTCTGCTTCTTTTCCGACAGCAGTCTGCCCACGACCTCCTCAAGGGTTTCCCTATCTGTGCCGTAAACATAGTCTCCCAGAGCCTCTCTGATCTTTTGCTCCAACTCGTCAATTTTGGCCTGCGCGTGGTGCTCCTCCCCCGACTCCGCTGTCAACCTGATTTCCACGCCCAGATAGCCGGGAAGGAATGCGACTTTGACATCCTCCTTCGGATCAATCAGCTTCTCGATCTTCTCATACATGGCAGTTTCCGAGATCCCGGTGGTCCTAAGCTTCAGGTGAAGGATGAAATGCTGCGGTTTCCTCTCTCTCAGGGCGGGCAGGATTTCATTCTCCACCATCCACTTCATCTCGGCTGGCACTCCCGGGACGGCAAAGAAGAGGGTTTTGTCATCTTCGATAAATATCCCCGGCGCCACTCCCCACAGATTGGAGAGAGCCTTGGCCCCCTGAGGGATCAATGCCTGGTTCTGGTTTATTTTGGGCATGGGGCTGCCCCTTTTTCGAAAAGACTCCTCGATCTGTTTTAGAATCTCCTGGTGAAATATCAGATTTCTCTTGAACGCCTTCACCACCGCTTTCTTGGTCAGATCGTCCTGGGTGGGACCCAACCCGCCCGAGGCGATGATGACGTCCGCCCTGCTTCGGGCGACGTCGAATGCCTCCGTTATCCTGTTTATGTCGTCTCCCACGCTGGTCTTGAAAACCACCTCGATTCCTTCAGCGGTCAAACTCTCGCCTATGAAGCTGGAGTTGGTGTCCTGGATCTGCCCGCAGAGCAACTCGTCTCCTATGGTGATTATTTCCGCTTTCATATCATTTCCTCAAGTCTGGCTAACCTGACCTGTCCTCAACCTGCGAGATATAAGATCAGATGCAGGCATAAGTTGGCATAGATACCAGCCGCCACGTCGTCTAAGGTTACCCCCCAGCCTCCTCTCAACTTCTCCACGGCCCTTGCGGGAGGAGGCTTGATTATGTCGAATAGCCTGAAGAGCAGAAAGGCTCCGGCAAACGACTTGATGTCTTTGGACACGAAGGCTAAAGATATCACCATGCCGACCACCTCGTCTATGACGATAGGGCTTCCATCCTTGCCGAAGAACTCCTCTCCCCGGGTGGCCAGCCAGACGCTTAAGAAGAGAAGACCTATGGCGACAGGAAGTAATATATAAAAAACAGGCGGAATTAGAAACCAAATTATTGCCAGGGTGATGAAGCTGGCAAAAGTTCCCGGGGCAACCGGAAAATACCCGGCGAAGAAAAAAGTACAGCCCAGTTTAGTCAGTTGATCCTTTTTCAATTCGAACAGCAAGAGTTTGTATGTTATTTCAGCACGCCTTTGAGCAAGAAGGCGTTTTTGACCAGATAATCGATTCCGGTCCCCACGGTCAAAAGCATGGTGATGAAGATCATCCCATCGAATATCCGGAAGACCCAGTCGGTGGTGAAGATGCTCCAGTCGTTGCCTAAGGGAAGAAGAGTCGATTTGAGATTGACGTATACCAGCATGATTATGATCACCGTCATCTGGCAGCCTGTCTTCCATTTGGCCCAATAGGATGGGAGAATCACCACCCCCTTGTATGCGGCCAAACTCCTGAAGCCGGTGACGAAAAACTCCCGGAGTATCATCACCAGAACCATCCAGGTCTGAACGTATCCCAAGGCGACGAAAGAGACGAAGGCGGTGGAGACCAGTATCTTGTCTGCCAGCGGATCCATGAACTTGCCGAATCCGGTTATCACCCCGGTCTTCCTGGCTAAGTGCCCGTCATACACATCCGTTAACGCCGCCACGATAAAGATGAAGGTGGCCAGATAGCGCAGATACATGTTGTCGATCATAAGGAAGATCAGGAAGACGGGGGCCAAGATGATTCTGGCTATGGTCAGCTTGTTGGGGAGATTCATTTGCTATCCGAACGGCCTTGGATGCGTTCCTTCTGTCTTCGCTTTCACTGCTCTGGGCTTATCTGCCCCTAAGAGATTTAATCTATAAAGATTCTCCTTTCGAATCAATGCTTTTTTTCTGTCAATATCTTCAGGGCAAAGCTCTCTCCTGCTCCCGATTCCGGGCGAGCCTATGATTCGTTGTCCTGACTCATACGCTTGAGTCGGTCCAGTGCTTCCCCGTATCTCTTATTCCCTTTGGACCATCGATTCAGTTTCTCACACGGGAATTCTTCACATCGGGAGCAGGACTCTAGACCTTTCTCATCCACACAGCATTGGAGAATCCAGCAGTCCGGAGACCAGTGCTTGGTCCGGTCACTTTTGCGCCGAGCCTGGCCCAGGACATGGTGTCTAAGCCAAAATGACACTGCAGGTGCAGAAGCGTCTTTCCGGACACATCTCCGAGCTCTTCGCGCTCCAGGGGCATCAGCGTGCATTTCCCGGCCTTGAAACCCTCCACGTCGTAGAATTCCGACTTCTCGTGGATGGGGGTCACCTCGTTCCAGTGCCTTAGGTTTTGTTTCATGAATTCGTCCATGCGAAAACCCTCCCCGGTGAATGAGATTCTCAGTTGCTCACACGCTCGTCAGTTTCCAGCGCCCCGCGAGAGATGAACTCAAATTCCCATTTCAATTATATCTATCGCTTCTGTATAAGTCAATTCAATTTTCAGAAGGCTAAGGCAGCCATTGTGTCAAGCTAATTGTGTAAATTCGTAGTTGGGCATATCCTGGGGTTGGTTTATGACATAAGCGATTAGACCATATATGATTCTCTCTGCGCTATTACAGTTGATGAAGGATCTCATGGGTATGATTCTTCTTCTGAGTTCCACTATGTATCGCTCTACTGGGT
>JBARPX010000258.1:0-13696 GCA_049643405.1 Candidatus Zixiibacteriota bacterium | reverse complement strand
ACCATCACCAAGGGTCAGGACGTGATCACCGGATATGGATTGGAGGCGGATCAGGAGCTGAAGCATTTCGTGATCAAAAAAAAGGTTAAAGGAGAGATAAAAGAGCTGCCGAAGGAAGACTTAAAGGATAGCTTATGATTTCACAGGATTACAGATTCGTTCTTGAAGCGTAAAAGCATAATAAGAGGAATAATCGACAAAAAATTCACCAGGGGAACAGATGAGTGACGCTCTGCTGACGTTGAGGTCAGAGAATCTGGTAAAGATCTACCGAAAAAGGAAAGTGGTCAACGGGGTCTCCATCGAAGTCAAGCAGGGGGAGATAGTGGGGCTTCTGGGACCCAACGGAGCAGGGAAGACCACCACCTTCTACATGATCATAGGTTTCATCAAACCGGAGAGCGGCAAGATTCTTATAGACCAGGAAGATATAACCCGGCTTCCCATGTACGAAAGAGCTCGCCGGGGAATCGGGTACCTCTCTCAGGAGCCCTCCATCTTTCGTAAATTAAGTGTGGAACAAAACATCATGGCCATCCTCGAGATGCAGAAAATCCCCCAAGGGGAAAGAGAAAGGAGACTGGAGGCCCTCTTAAACGAGTTGGACATATCTCATCTGGCAAAAAACAAGGCTTACACCCTTTCCGGCGGCGAGAGGAGGAGGGTGGAGATAACCAGGGCGCTGTCGACCCGACCCAAATTCATGCTTTTGGATGAACCCTTCTCCGGAATAGATCCCATAGCGGTGGAGGATATCCAGAAGATCATCTACCGCTTGAGGGAGAAGAATTTGGGAATACTGATAACGGATCACAACGTGCGGGAAACCCTCTCCATCACCGATCGGGCTTACATAATGTGCGATGGAGAGATATTGAAATCCGGGACCGCGGAGTTTTTGGCCTCTGACCCGGAGGCGCGGAAGATATACTTGGGCGAGAAGTTCAAATTAAACTAAAGGTGTGCTGTTCCCGATATAACTAAAAAAGACTTGGCCAAGCGGCTGTTTGTGCGTATTTTAAAAGTGGAGTTCGATAGGGAATAGACCGATTCACCAGGCAGGCCGAAGGTTGACTTCAGGTCTGGCAGGTGGAGGAATCGAAAATTCAGGTGAGGCGATCATGAAGCTGGAAATGCACATGAAGCTGCAGTTGAAACTGGCTCCTCAGCTTATTCAATCGCTGAAGCTTCTGCAGATGCCCATCCTGAGATTGGAACAACTGGTAAGGCATGAGCTCTCCACCAACCCTCTTTTAGAGGAGGCCGAGACCACAGAGGAAGCGGACGAGACCACGAACACCTCGGTGGAGGGGGAAGAGAATCAGGCCGATCCTCAACTGGATAAGATCAACTGGGAAGACTACTTGAGGGACGATGGGGAGTTTCACCCCAGACGGGAAAGGGAGCCCCAGGAGGAGAGGCTTGAGCGCACCCCGGTGAGGGAAAAGACCCTGTATGAACACCTCATGGAGCAGCTTCATCTCAGCAGGTTGGGCAAAGAGGAAGTCGGGATCGGAGAGTATATCATCGGCAACATAGACGAAAACGGCTATCTTGCCTGTTCGGCAGAGGAGATGGCCAGCGCCATGGACGCCTCTCCCGAGCAGGTTTCAAAGGTGCTCTCCCACATTCAAACCTTCGACCCTACAGGCGTTGGAGCGCAGGATCTCAGGGAATCCCTTTTGATTCAGCTTAAAGAAAAGGGGTTTGAGGACAGCTTAGCTTACCGCATCGTGAGGGATCACCTAAACAACTTAGAGAAGAAGAGTTTCACCCAGCTCTCCCGGACCATGGGGGTGAGCTTTGAAGAGGTTCAGACCGCCATGGACTTCATCAAGACCTTAAGTCCCAGACCGGCCATGGGCAGATTCAGCCAGGCGGCTACCCCGGTGATGCCCGATCTGGTGGTGGAGAAGATCGGGGATGAATTCGTGGTCTTTCACAATGACAAGAACGTTCCCCGGCTCAGAATCAGTGGCGCCTACCGGGCGCTCCTGAAGAAAGGGTCGCTCCGTTCCGGCGAGACCAAGACCTACCTGGAGGGAAAGCTGGAAAAAGCTCGCTGGCTTCTAAACGCGATAAATCAGAGGCGTTCCACCATGATCAAGGTGATGGAGAAGATCGTGGAGGAACAAAAGGAATTCTTTGAACACGGTCCCTCCCATCTCAAGCCCCTCATCATGGAGGCCATCGCCGAGAGAGTCGAGATGGACGTGTCCACCATTTCCCGGGTATCCAACGGCAAGTACGTTCAGACCCCGCAGGGGATATTTGAAATCAAATACTTCTTCAACACCGGAGTCCCCAGGGAAAACGGAGATGACCTTTCCAAGCGGAACGTAAAGCAGTTTATTTCCGACTTCATCAGAAAGGAGAATCCCTCCGTTCCTCTGTCCGATCAACAGATCTATGAATTGCTGAAGAAGCAGGGCATAAACATCGCCCGAAGAACGGTTAGCAAGTATCGAGAGGAGTTGAAGATGCTGCCGGCTCGCTTCCGCAAGAGGATGGTTAAGGCCCAGACCAAGGATTCCGAACAGGAAGGTGTAAACCTCCCCTCTGGTAATCTGACTTAAAGACCAGCTTTCCAGCGGGGTGGGTTCTCTTTTTTTAAATCCGTCTTTGTGGTGAGCCCGTTGAAGAGGGCCTCAGTGTCCGAAAGGGAATCTGATTTCCATCAGGTGGATGCTTCAATCAGAGAGTTTTTTAAAAAGATTCAAGATAAAGTGTGCTTTTTCTCAAACCGATGTCATTGTCTCCATCCCCTGTCAAATCTTCCATCAAAAGATGCTCAAAACCCAAGGAGGGCCAAAACGTACGGAATTCTAAAAGCCAGGCTTCTTTTGTTTTTTCTTTAACCTCCGCACTTTTCGAGGGTACAAAAAAACTGAAAGGAGAACCCCCATGCAGATCAGAACCACCGCGCGCCATTTCGACCTAACCGACGACCTGAAAGACTTTGCGGAAAAACAGATAGCCAAGTTGGAGAGATACTTCAATCAGATCATCGACGCGCACCTGATCATGGAGATGGAGAAGTCGAGGATGACTGCGGAGTTGAAAATGAAGGTTTACGGTACCGTTCTGACCAGCAAACATGGATCATTTGACATGCGCGATTCCGTGGAGAGAGTGATCGATAAGATGGAGATTCAGCTAAAACGATATAAGGAGAGGCTCAAGGATAAGAAGGCCAAGAAAGCCCAAAAAGCTTCGCCCCTGAGGCGAGGCACAGAAGCCGCCTCTCCCGAAGAGGAGTTAGAGGAGACGTGAGCCTAAACCGGAGGGAACAGGCGGGCCGTCCGGCGGAACGGAAAGTCCATCGGTCCGAGAGCGAAAGGAGCATTTGTCTTTGGAGATTGTAACGGTAGAAAAAATCTATAGGGAGAGAAAGGAGGGTCTGGAGCTCACCCTGCTGACCAGCGAGGACGGGCTGAAAAGGGTGGTTCCCGGCAACGAGATTCATCGCCCGGGTTTGGCCCTGGCTGGATTTGTAGACAGGTTTGCCGGTCAGCGGACGCAGGTTCTGGGGGAGACTGAGATGTCCTTTCTGTCAGCCCGGGATGAATCGGGACGAAGAAAGGCGGTGGAGAATATCTTCAGATTCGATCTGCCGTGCGTGATCGTGACCAAGGGAATCACTCCCTCTATCGAGTTTCTGGAGGTTGCCGGCAAAAAAGGGGTGCCGGTCTTTTCCAGCCGGCTCTCCACGGTGGAGTTCATCAACAGGCTGGGCGTATACTTAGACAACCTGTTCGCCCCCCACACCACCATCCACGGAACACTGGTGGACGTATACGGGGTGGGACTTCTCTACACCGGCAAAAGCGGCGTGGGAAAGAGTGAGTGCGCTCTTGACTTGGTGGAAAGGGGACATCGTCTGGTGGCAGACGACGTGGTCCAGATCATCCGAAAGGCGCCCCAGGTCATCGTGGGCACCGGAAGCGAGCTTCTGGGGCACCATATGGAGGTGCGCGGCATCGGAATCATAAACATGGAGAAGCTGTTCGGCATCCGGGCCATCCGCATGCAGAAGAGAGTTGAGGTTCAGGTGAACCTGGCACACTGGGAAGATCAGGTGGAGTTCGAGAGGCTGGGTGTGGAGGACAAGTATACCACCATCCTGGGAGTGGAAATTCCGGTGGTGACCATACCGGTATCCCCGGGAAAGGACATCACCGTCATCTCCGAGGTCATCGCCATGAATCACATGCTGAAGGTCTACGGGGAAGACAGCGCCAGGGAATTTTCCAAAAGACACGCCGAGGAGATCTACAGAAGGAAGATGGTGGGAGAGTTCATGGAAAGCGACTTCGAGTGAATCTTTCCACAGATGATACGGCCAACTCGTCCTTCGTCGGTCCGGACCGTTCGCGCACCGGTCAAAATCAGGGGCGAAAAGACTCATCTTTATGATTAGATGCGTAATTTTAACTCATGGTGATCTCGGTTCTGCGCTGAGAGACACCGTGGAAGGAATAATGGGAAAACAGGAGGGACTTTCAGTCATATCCAATTCCGGCCTGGGAAGAGATGAGTTGTTTTTAGCCTTGAAGAATAATGTGAATGAGGCGGCCGACTTAGACGGAGTGGTTATCTTTGTAGACATGTTCGGAACCAGCTGCTGGCAGACGGCCAGGAAGGTCTTCGCTAAAGCGGGCGGCTATCGAAGTAAAAGCGTCGTGATCACCGGAGTGAATCTGCCCATGCTGGTCAAGTTCTTCAGCAAGAGGGCGTCCCTTCCCTTCGACCAACTGGTTCCTCTGATCAAGCAGGAGGGGGAGAAAGGAATACGAGCCGAAACTTAATGCCGATCGTCTTATATAGAGTGGATGAGCGGTTGATCCATGGCCAGGTGGTGGTGGGTTGGGGCAACAGCCTGAAGTTCGACCAGGTGGTGCTGGTCAACGATCAGGTTGCTTCCAATGCCTGGGAAAGAGAGCTTTATTTGGCTTGCGTTCCCCCGGAAATCAAGGCCACCATCCTCTCGGTTGACGAAGCCACCAAAAGGATACTGCAAAATAGATTCGAAGGAAAAAAGACATTTATCTTAGTTGACTCCCCCTTTGACATCCTGCGGATGACGCAAAAAGGAGTGAAGATCGGTTCAGTAAATGTTGGTGGGATTCATTCCAGGGCAGGGCGAAAGAAGATTCTGCCCTATCTATTCCTCTCTGAGGAGGAGATCTCCGCCTTCAAAAAGATGATTTCGGCCGGAGTGAAATGTGAGTGCCGGGACGTGCCCTTAGCGGAGAAACACGATCTCTCTGCATTGCTTGAGAATCAGAAACCGTAAGGGAAAAAATACGAAGATTAAACCCTAAACTAAGGGTGGAGCGGGATCGATCTGTTAAGAGTGGATGAAGGGCACCGGTTGTTTCACAGCTTAGCCGCAATCGGGCCTCGGCGGTTTGTCCGGGGCCGAAAGGAAACTTACACAGGAACGCAAAACTTTTGTTTTCAACTCCAAAACATGAAGGACAAAAGTGAGCAATAAAAGCGTGGAACTGAGGGTCGGAGTGGTGGTGCTTTTAGCTTGCGCCATTCTGATTCTGGGGTTGATCTGGGTGAAGGGAATCAGGTTTGATCAAACCCGGTACAAGTACGCAGTCATTTTCCCCAACGTGGGCGCGCTGGAGGTGGGTGATCCGGTCTCGGTCTCCGGAGTGCCCAAGGGAAAGGTGGAGAGGATAAAGCTATACCAGGGGGACGTCCTGGTCGCCTTCAACTTAACCCAGGACGTGGTGCTGAAGAAGGATGCTGTGTTCACCGTGATGAACGTGGGCCTGATGGGAGAGAGATTCATCGCCGTTAAGACCGGCTATTCGGACACGCTTTTGGATCTCTCCCAGCCCATTCGTGGATATTACGACACCGGCATTCCGGAGGTGATGGGAAGGATGGGCGAGATGATCACTCAGGTGAAGTGCCTGGCAGAGAACTTAGAAGCGATCGTGGGAACCAAGTCTTCCCAGGACGCACTGATCAAGGTGATAAAGAATTTGAAAGAGATCACCGATAAGACCAATGGTCTCTTGGACCGGAACCAAGAGAAGTTCGATCGAACCATGAACGACCTGTCGTATACCTCCGCCGAGCTGAAGAAGATGGTGGGAGAAAACAAAGATAAGCTCCAAAGCACGGTGGATAATTTCAGTTCGGCCTCGGAAAAACTATACAACATAACCACCACCTTGGACTCTCTGTCCATCTCCCTGAAGAAGCTGAGCTTTAAAATCGAAAGCGGAGAGGGAACTTTAGGGCAGCTTATGAACGACACCATCCTGTATGACCAGATTAAGAAAACCGCCCAGAATGTCGATTCATTAATATTGGATATGAAGAGACATCCCAAGAGGTATCTGAAGTTCAGCATCTTTTAACCAAGATCCGTGGCCTTTCCAAAGAAGCAGATTGGACCTGCAGGGGGCAAGCGTGGTTTTGTGTTCAGGAAGGAATAGCTCGTCGGTGAGAACCCGTTGCCGGATCTCCCCGGAACCAGATTGCAGAATCGTATCTCTGGAGTCCTCCGCTTTAGCCGGATCAGAAACGACCTGAGACGTGGCTGGTTCTTTTTTGTCCACCTGAAGGTGGACACTCTATTCCCCGTCTTAACCGGTTTTCCGGGGGACGCGGAACGATCGGACATTGACAAAATCATCTCATCCGCTGCTCGCGATTCGAAGCTGAAAGACGCAGGATAAACTATCGGAAGGTCTCATGAAAAAAATCAAATTCGCTTTCGCCATTCACAATCATCAGCCGGTGGGGAACTTTGAGCACGTGTTCGAACACGCCTTCACCCACAGTTATCTCCCATTTCTAAAGATACTGGAGAGACATCCTCGTTTCAAGATAAGCTTGCATTTCTCCGGAATTTTGCTCGAGTGGATAAAAAAGCATCATCCCGAGGTCTTCGAGAAGCTGGGAGCCTTGGTCACAAAAGGCCAGGTGGAGATGCTTACCGGAGGCTTCTATGAGCCCATACTTGCGGTGATACCGGATAGAGACAAGATCGGGCAGATTGAGAAGTTGACGGATTTCTTAAAGGAGCAATTCGAGACTGAGCCGCAGGGGATGTGGCTGGCGGAGCGAATCTGGGAACCCCATCTTCCCAAATCGATCTCTCAAGCCGGCGTCAAATACACCATCGTGGACGATTCTCACTTCAAGTTCTCCGGGCTTTCCGACGATGAGCTTCTGGGTTACTATGTCACCGAGGAGGAGGGACATCCTCTGGCCTTGTTCCCCTCGTCCAAATTCCTGCGCTACTCCATCCCGTTTAAGGAGCCGGAGGAGACCGTCAAATACCTCAAGAAGATTGCCACCGAGGATGGGGATAACCTCATCCTGTATGGCGATGATGGCGAGAAATTCGGGGTCTGGCCCAAGACTTACCAGCACTGCTTCGGAGATCGATGGATCGAAAGATTCCTCGACGAGATCGAGCGCAATTCAGATTGGATCGAGATGATTCACTTAAAGGATGTCCTAAGCTTACTTCCCCCTAAAGGAAGAGTTTATCTTCCCACCGCCTCCTATCACGAGATGATGCAGTGGACTTTGCCTCCGGGGGCTTTCCGGGAGTACGAGGAGTTCGAGGGTATCCTCAAGGATCAGAATCTGGACGAACGATTCGGCATATTCGTCAGGGGCGGCTTCTGGAGAAATTTCCTGGCAAAATATCCCGAGGCGAACAACATGCACAAAAAGATGCTCCAGCTTAGCCAGAGAATCGAAAAACTCGAGGGTAAGAAAGGAACGAGTAAAACTAAATTGAGCAAGGCAAGAGACCTTCTGTGGCAGGGGCAATGTAACTGTTCCTACTGGCACGGAGTCTTCGGCGGTCTGTATCTGCCGCATCTTCGTTCCGCGGTTTACAGAAATCTCATCGAAGCAGAGAAGCTAACAGATGAGCTTACTCATACTGCCAAGAGTTGGGTGGATCACCAAATCTTCGATTTTGACAGGGACGGCAATGATGAGCTGGTGGTCTCCAGCCCGATTTTTGGCCTCTACTTTTCTCTTTCCTCCGGCGGAAACTTATTCGAACTCGATTTCAAGCCGAAGAGCGCAAACATCCTTAACACCCTGACCAGGCGAGAGGAGGGTTATCATAAGAGGCTTGTGGACTCACAGGAGAAACGCGAAGACGAGGGGAACGGGCCGGTCGCCAGCATCCACGATCTGGTCGTGACCAAGGAGGAGGGGCTGGAGGAGTTTTTAACCTATGACTGGTATCGCCGCGGCTCTCTGATCGATCACTTCCTGGGCGAAGGGACCAAATTGGAGAATTTCGCCGCCTGCGGATATTCCGAACAGGGTGACTTCGTCAATCAGCCTTACCGGTGTAAGATCGAAAAAGCAAAAAAGGGAATTGACATTACCCTGTACCGGGACGGATTTGTCTGGATCAGGGAGAAGAAGGCTCCCATCACTGTGGTAAAGACGATCTCCCTGGCCCCCCGAGGATCCGACCTGACTCTCTCCTACACCCTGATAAACAACTCCCCGGGCAAGGTTAATTTGTGGTTCGGGGTTGAGTTTGGCATTGCCGTTCCCTGGCAGGAAGATGCAAAGAGCTTCTCCTACGTCAAAGATCATGAGGTCAAGACCAAGGAGTCGGTCATGATGGGCAATGCGGCCAGGTGCAATGAATTCGGAATAAGAGATGATCATCTCAAGCTGGACATAAACTTCAAGCTCGACCGCCAGTCTCAACTCTGGCGCTTCCCCATCCATACCGTCTCGCTCTCGGAGGAGGGATTTGAAAAGGTCCAGCAGAGTGTGGTATTATTCCCCAACTGGAAGCTCCAGTTGGAGCCTCAGGAGAAATGGGAAGTGAAAATCCTCAATAGCTTCAATCCGCTCAAGTAAAAGATCTTCCAATTTCTAATCTGTTCCTTCTCTTTACCAGTCAGGATTGCAGTCATCTGCCAGGTTTCTGGTGAGTCTCTTCATCAGGGGAGGCCCGGAGGTGTTGACGGTGTAAATCTCTCGATTCCCATCCTTCGTCGACGTGAAGACGATTCGGCTGCCATCCGGTGACCAGCGTGCGTGTCCATGCCTCTCGGTGCTGTTATTGGTCAGCGGGCGAAGGTCTGAGCCATCCACATTCACGACGTATATCTCAGCGCTCGTTTCACCCACGGCGAGAAACAAGATCCTTTTGCTGTCGCGCGAGAATTCTATCTCGGATATCGTGGACAAGCCATACATTTCAGCCAGCTTGGTGCATCCCGAACTGTCCGGGTTCATCATCTCCAGCCAACAGATTTGGTTCGGAGGCGGGACGATTAATCTCCGCCAGAAGGCAACCTTCTCTCCATCCGGTGAACCTGTCGGCTTGAGCAAAGTGCTCCCAAAGAGCGCCTCCTGAAGCCTCCGCTTGCCTTCTCCATTTGTCCCAATCACGTAGATGCCGCCATACAGAGAGTAGACCACCTTATCGTTTCCGCAGAACCTGGGATTGTACCCTTCGTCCAGTCTCAGCCTTCCCGAGCCATCAGGATTGATCACCCAGACTCCAATCTTTGGCGTGACGTACAACTCGAGATGGTACACCAGCTTGCCTCCGTCAGGCGACCAGTCTCCCAGACAGACATAGGAACCGGGTGACTTTGGCACCAGGGTATCCAGTCCAGAACCATCAGCATTTACAATCATGGCCCAACCGTGACTTTTGTGAGCTTGGGCGAAGACTATTTTTCCTCCGTCCGGGGAAACAAGCGGACCTCGACCAAGGGTACGAATCGACCATGCTCCTTCCAGCATCTTCTGCTCCGTCCCGTCCGATCTCATGGTCCAGAGCATGTGCTCCTGTCCAAAACGATCCGAGAGGAAAGCAATGAGTTCTCCCCCGCCGCAGCTTCTGGTCGATTTCTTACTGCATCCCGGGAAAAGCGAGAGGGATGCCGTTACCAGAAGCAGGAGACAAATGATTCCAATAGGTTTCTTCATGACTTACCCTTCTCTTAAGATAATACGAAAAAAGCGATGCACCACTATAAGAATGTGAACTGATCCGGCTGAGGCACTGGTCGCAGACTCTACGTACTTTCATTCATACCAAGCCTCATCTGATTACCACCATCTTTTTCCTATCGCTTCGCCACTGGGTTTCAAGCTTGTAAAGATAGACTCCGCTGGCAACGTCCTGGCCCTGCTCGTTTTTTCCGTCCCAGCTTACCTGGTAATCATCCGCCCTCTGTACCTGGTCCACCAGGGTCCTGACCCGTTGCCCCAAAAGGTTATACACGCACAACTTGACATCGCAGTCTCCGCACAGGGAGTATCTGATGATGGTCTCCTGATTAAACGGATTCGGGGAATTCTGAAACAGGACGAAGTAGTCCTCAGGAAAGGGCACGGTACCCCAGCTAACGTGAGCGACTCCGGTGGAGAGGCACTTGCCGTAGAACGTCTTCACGTGGAATCCGTTATCGTTATAGGTTGCTTCGTGCTCGAAGGGCGAGTAGCAGTGCCCGAAGCCAAACCTCTCCGGAATCCTGAACTCCACGCTTGAAAACTCCTGGGGAGCAGTTACCAAAAAGAAGTCACTGCGATTCCCAACGTGGATGTCGTCAATCTTGACATGAAGCGTAGCCTGCTTCCAGCCATACGGTTCGGGCCACCCCGATGAGGAAGGGGTCAACTGAGGAATCAAAATGTAAAAACCCCTTTGCCCCTCGTAGGTAGCTGGTTTGACCTCCAACGTCTTGGTCCAGTCCCGCCATTGTGAAGAGTTCTCGCCCGGGTATGCGACCTTCCCCATCATCGCCACGAAGGCGCGGGTCTCATCGTTGGGAAACCAGGCGTAAAGGGGATCGAAAAGGGTGGCCGTCTTTAGGTCCAATTCTATTGTCCCGGACAGGCGGTAATGATACAGTCCGTCCAAGGTGTCGCTCATTTCGATGGTTATGAACTCATTCTTGATCAGATTGGGGATGTCCCGAAGGCGTACCGGAACCGCTTCAAAAAAGGTCGTGTCTTCCAGCCACTCCACCGCTCCCTCGGTGGAGAGACAGATTTTCAGCATTCCATAGTAATGTGGGCGAACGACCACGTGAATCCCTCTTATGCTTGTCCAGGTGGAGGAATAATATGGTTTCGTCTTCACCTCCATTATCCGGTTGCATCGGATGTCGATCTGCTCATTGTTATTGATTATTGTGGCAAACCCACGAGACCCTTCCCTGCTCTCGTAGACTATCTCTTTGATCTCCTGATAAGGATATTGGTACTCGTACTCAAATACCACTTGCAGTGTCTCTTCCAAGGTAGTTTCGCTCAGATAATCTAATCTGCATCCGTAGTCAAAAATGCTGTCCTCCACACCGCATGAAGGGGCAGTAATCTTCAGAGCGCTTTCGTCGAATTGGCCGTAGGTCGAGGAGGTAATGAAGGTGTAAGTGTAATCGTCGCTGAGAAATTTCTTGAGTTTCATCTCAACGCGCTGGTGAATCCTAAGTCCGCCGTCTCCGACATGGATATTCACGTAACGGTTGTTTTGAATCAGCTCTCCCCAGAGAGCGGGCTGAAAATCGCTTCCGGCTTGAGGAACGAATACCATCAGTACGATCAAGACCGAGAAGCACGAGATCATTAGTCTTCTTCCCATAAACGCCTCCTTCGAGAAGTGAGGATCGATCCACCGTCTTCCTCTCAAGAGCTACCACTCCCCTCCTATGCTATGTCCGCATCAAGATGTTTCTTACATTCTCTTGGCCGTGCAAGTATCATGCCCGGTCAGTCCCAGCCAACCGAAGTATTCGGTTCAAATGTAAGCATAAATTGGGCAACAGAATGGCCCTTCTCGGCACTCTCATGCGGCGTTGGTCTGATGGTCCAACTTTGCCTGATTCGCCATATTCCACGACTTCAGAGGCAAAAAGAAGTCCGGTTCCGATCTAACCAGAATAGAACTCAGGAATTATGATTATTCGCCAAACGTTGCGAACTTCTTTTGATCCTGAGAAGAAAAGACCGGCGAACTTGATAAACGAGTGATGTGTCAGGGACATTGTCGAGGAGTTCACCAGTTGTGTCGCGGTTGGGTCAAGGCTGTCCGCGGACGGGGGCAGAGCAAGGATGCTCAAAACACCCGTAATCCCTGAAAGGGACACGGTAAAAAAATAAGGGAGGGGAATTTGCTCTCCCCTCCCTCGTTTAGAAGAACTCTGGCCTAAAGGGGTTACTTCATCAGAACCATCTTCTGAGTCTGGTCAAAATCACGCGTCTTCAGGCGATAGAAATATATGCCGCTGGCTACCGGATTGCCGGCCTCGTCCCTGCCGTTCCAGTGAACGGTATGGGTTCCCACATCCATCTCCCTGCTCGCCAAGGTCCTGACCTTCTTTCCCTCGATGTTGTAAATGGTCAGGGAAGCGTGGGTTCTTATTGGCAGGGTGAAGGAGATGTCGGTCTCCGGGTTGAACGGGTTGGGATAGTTCTCCCTCAGGCAGAACCCGGACACCGGCGGAGCGGCAGCCGGCCCCTTCTTGCGAATCCACACGCAATCTTGACCCTGGATGGGTTGGCCGTCATAAGTCATTCCAGTAATGGTCAGAACTCTTATCTGGCCATCCTCGAGAGGCTCTTGGGCCTCTAGGGCAGCCACGATCTCCTGTTTGCTGAATTTGAAGGTCATATCCATAAACTCATCAGGTCCCTCAGTGGTGCAGTCGCACGTATCTTCTCTCGGATCAACCGGCGCGGTCACGTCCTCGAACTCCCATCTGAGAGGAGCAACCCCCTCGAGAAGCACCGTTTCCGGGTCTATGTCGCTCACGTCGAACTCGTCGGTACTCAGAATGGCTGTCGGCAGAACGCCTCCCGCCTTCACGTTCAACGGGTTAGGGCATGATGTGGGTTTTATGTCGAAATCAACCGTAACGCCCCATTCACAGACACGGATGATGCCTTTGCGTGCCGGGTAGGGGATTCGATTGAAGTGGATGGAATCATCCTTGAACTCGAGCATGGTGGTGTCACCTATCTCGCCGGTTGCCTCAAAACAGACCCACACCAAGACTCCGGTGTCCCCCAGGGCCGGGGTTCCGCTCATCCGGATGTAGATGGAGTCGGGGCCGATTGCGTACGTAGGCGGGCCCCATGACTCAGCGATGCTGTTTTCCGTGGTGGCATGTGTGGCTTGAATCACGGTATCGTCGTAGAACATGACCATGTGAACGACAAAGATATCATAGGGCGGCAGGCTGTCTATGAGTACAGGAATGCAGGTGATCCTGCCTTGATAGACGCACGTATCGAAAGGCACCTGGACCGGCGGCTGGAGTTCATGAGGACAGGTGTCTACGTGTACCGGATTGGCAGCACTGGCGTAGAAACCCTCTAAGCCGAAATTGTCCACCGCACGGATATAATAGTCGATCCCGGTCGGTCCTGTGAAAGAGCCGGGTACCACGCCTAAGTACTCATCACCTCCCTGATCCTCCATCACGGTGTCCTCATAGGAGATCTCTCCACCACGGCGATAGAACAGGAAAACAGAGTCGACGAAGTCCGTGGTATCGAGGACCGTACACATTATGGGGAAGAGATTGCCCTGCCACACGCAGTTGGTGTCGGGATACCAGACAGCCGTTATTACCGGAGGCTCATTAGGGCAGATCGGTACAACGTACGGAGTAACCGAATCTGCATGGAAACTCTCCAGACCCCGATTGTCAACCGC
>JBARPX010000257.1:0-2683 GCA_049643405.1 Candidatus Zixiibacteriota bacterium | reverse complement strand
TATCGATCCCAACGCCACCATAATAATGATCACAGCTTACGCCACGGTGGACACGGCAGTCAAATCTCTAAAAGAGGGGGCACACGATTACGTCACCAAGCCAGTGGATCCGGACTACCTTTCTCATCTGGTAGCCAACGTGGTGAAACAAAGGCGGCTGCTTTCCGAAAACATCCAACTCAAAGAGAGAATCCAGGAGCTCTACGAGATAGACCAGATCGTGGGAGACAGCCCGGCCATACTGAAGGTTTTCGACCTGATCAAGACCGTTGCCCCCACCGATACCTCGGTGATGATAAGGGGAGAGAGCGGAACCGGGAAGGAACTGATCGCCCGGGCCATTCATTCCAACAGCTCCAGACAGTTTTTCCCGATTATCACGGTCAACTGCGGCGGTCTGGCTGAAGGTTTGACCGAGAGCGAGTTTTTCGGGCACGAGAAGGGAGCCTTTACCGGAGCGCTCTATCGCCGCAAGGGGAAGTTCGAGATGGCAAACGGAGGCACCATCTTTTTAGACGAGGTGGGAAATATCGACGCGAAAGCCCAAACCGACCTTCTGCGAGTGATCGAAACCAAGCAATTCACCCGGGTGGGGGGGGATGAGATCATCGAGGTTGACTTCCGCCTCATATGTGCCACCAATCGCGATCTGGAGCTGGCGGTCAAGGAGGGGAAATTCCGGGAGGATCTATATTACAGGCTGAACGTCTTCTCCATCTCCATCCCGCCTTTGAGGGAAAGGCGCAGCGACGTCGTCCTTCTGTGCAATTACTTCCTGCAGAAGCTGGCCAGCAGCATAAACAAACCCACCACCGGATTTGCACCGGAAGCCCTGGAGCGATTGAAGGCACACGACTGGCGGGGAAACGTCCGGGAGTTGAGAAATGCAGTCGAAAGAGCCATAGTAGTGGCCAAAGGTCCCACCATCACAGTGGACGACCTTCCCATTCCTTCCACTTCAAAGGTTGATGCTCAGGATCAGAGCCTGGGCGCGGTCGAAAGCGTCCATATAAAGAATGTGTTGGAGGAGCTGGGATGGAACATAACCCGCTCGGCCGAGATGCTGGGAATCGACAGGGCCACTCTCTATCACAAAATCAAAAAGTATGGTCTACGAAAACAGACGTGAAGCTATATATCCTGCCTCTTCTTTTCACAGATAACGACTTTCTGGAGCACTTATCCTCTGTCGTTTCCGAGGCTTTCAAGATTCCAGTCTCCTTCCTGCAAGAGTCCTTCTCGTTAGAGGAAGGCTTCGATCCGGTTCGGAACCAGTACAACTCCACCTGGATTTTGTCCAAGCTTCTTGAGAAAGCTCCAAACGAGGATTGTAAGATCCTGGGCGTAACCACCGTGGACTTGTTCGTCCCGGTATTAACCTTTGTCTTCGGCGAGGCTCAGTTGCAGGGCAAGGCGGCGGTAGTGTCCTCTTATCGGCTCAGAGACGAGTTGTACGGACTGCCCAGAAATCCGGAACGGCTGAAAGAACGCCTGGAGAAGGAAGCTATCCATGAACTGGCACACACCTTTGGCCTAGTGCACTGCCGTCGAACCGAGTGCGTGATGCATTCATACACTTACGCCGAAGAGGTCGATTTCAAGTCAAAGGATTTCTGCAGCACCTGCTCAGTTCTCCTGGATCAGAAGAAAAAACAAGCCGCTTCCTAAAATTAAAGCGGCTTACTGAAAACGGAACATCTTGCGCTCGAGGCAACTATCAAGGTCGTTGGTCCTTCTCCTCTTGACCTCCCGGTTTCTTGTCCTCCCCCGAAGAAGCGTCCCTTTTCTCCCTTTCCTCCTCCTCATCTATAACATATTCCATAGCCTTCTGTTTGCTTTGGTCGAGCATATCATGCATAATCACCTGGCTGGTGAAAGACCCTCTTGCGCCCGAACCCTTTAGCCACCCTTTTGCCCAAGCAAAGATAACAAACACGATACCGCCAATTACCAGCAAAAGAACAAGCATTCTCATTACCGCGTCCATTTTCTAAGATACCCTCCGCATGCGCCCGCGTGAAACCGAACACTTTGTCCGTTCTCCCCCGCCTTTGGCGGGGGATCAGGATGAATCGGATACCATAAACCGTTACGTCACGGACAGAATGTCCGTGCCGAACAAGTCATCGTTGATTGGCAAGACACGAATCTGCCCATTCCCTAATTGTCTCTGCTGGAACGACTATTGCGATTCCTCCATGTAGAATCTCGTCCTCTTCTGGTGCCTCCGCCATTTGTCGCTTTTCAGCCATGTAACCAGTTATCATGCCGACCAGGAGCTGCCTGGAGGATCTAAAGAATTCAACGTTAGCCTGAGAAGTAAGATCCACAAAGACTGGGCTGCCGCTAGAACCTCCGAGAGCGTCAGCGTCCAGGTAAATAGTCTTCGTCCCCCTATCTATCCCTGCTATGGAACCTTTCCTCAAAAGCGGCTTACCTCCGTCGAGAGTTATCCCCAAAGGGTAGCCAGGAAACAACACTGACTGTCCTGCGAATAGAGAATCCATGTTGGCATAGAAACGATATGGAAGGCTAATGAACACCGGGAGAGCTACCCCAGCTTTCATGCGCGCCTTTCCGAGTGCTATTTGGTCGATAGGAATCAACACTGCATCGATTCCGCCAGGCGGCTCATAGTACAATTTCGCGTTGTCCTTGTACAATGGGACACGCAGAGTCACGG
>JBARPX010000256.1:0-31244 GCA_049643405.1 Candidatus Zixiibacteriota bacterium | reverse complement strand
CGTCTGTTTCCTCGTCTGTGGTGTTAGATGGCAAGATAAATCAATCGAGAATGCGGAGCAAAAAGAACAATTCACTTCAGAGTCCTGAAGAAGGATTCCAGCCGTACATTCCTTCGAGCAAGGTCATTCCCGAGTTCACGGTCAAGGTGTTGATCTCCGGGGCCATCTTCGGGATACTGTTTGGTGCAGCTAACGCATACCTGGGACTGAAAGCCGGTCTGACCGTCTCCACCTCCATTCCCGTGGCGGTGATGACCGTGGCCTTCTTCCGTTTCTCCAAAGCCCTCTTCGGCAAGGGCACCACCATTTTGGAAAACAACATGTCGCAGACCATCGGCTCGGCCAGCTCGTCTTTAGCGTCGGGAGTCATCTTTACCATCCCCGCACTTTTCTTATGGGGCTTGAGTCCCTCGCTGGTGCAGATGGCCAGCTTAGCCATGCTGGGTGGGCTTTTGGGCATTCTCTTCATGATCCCGCTGAGACGATTCCTGATAGTCCAGGAACACGGCAAGCTGCCGTACCCTGAAGGGACCGCATGTGCCCAGGTTCTTATCGCCAGCGAAGCAGGCGGAGCAAAGGCGGGCAATGTCTTCCTGGGCCTGGGAATCGGAGCGTTCTACAAGTTCTTCATTGGCTTCCTGCACCTTTGGAAAGACAAGGTAACCTCTCTCATTCCGGGACTGCCCAAGGCGCAGTTGGGAATCGAGACTACTCCGGCGCTCCTTGGCGTGGGCTACATCCTCGGATTTCGCATATCCTTGATCATGGTAGCAGGGGGGATGATCTCGTGGGTGATATTGATTCCCCTGATCAACTATCTCTGCCAGGGGATGACCACCCCGCTATTTCCTGAGACCACCAAGCTGATTGTCGAAATGACCCCATCGGAGATCTGGAACAGGTACATAAGATACGTGGGAGCGGGCGCAGTGGCCTTTGGAGGCATAATCACCATCATCAGGTCGATTCCGGTGATGATCAAATCCTTCAAGCTGAGCGTGGGTGAGGTGAGAGGGAGGATGAACAGAGGCCCGACCTTAACTGCACCGCCGAAGATAGATAGAACCCAGGCTGATCTGCCCCTCACCTACGTTGCCGCAGGAGTCGGCATTATAGTCTTGATACTCGCCTTAGTGCCTCACATACTCGGCACCGGGGAATCCATGACTGTCAGGCTGGTTGCCGCTCCCTGCATAGCTATCTTCGCCTTTTTCTTCGTCACGGTATCCTCCCGCATAGTCGGGCTGGTGGGCGTCTCATCCAACCCCACCTCCGGCATGACCATCATGACCCTCTTGGGCACCAGCTTGATCTTTGTGCTTTTGGGCTGGACCGACGAGGTGGGCATGGTGACGGCTCTCACCGTGGGCACCGTGGTTTGCGTGGGGGCATCCATAGCCGGCGACACCTCCCAGGATTTGAAGACCGGCTTCTTGGTCGGTGCTACGCCCAGCAAACAGCAGATAGGAGAGCTTATCGGCGCCGTGACCTCCGCTTTTGCCGTGTGCGGTGCAGTGGTGATCTTAAACAGCGCTTACCAGTTTGGCTCCACCGATTTGCCCGCGCCTCAGGCAACCCTGATGAAGACCGTGATCGAGGGAGTCCTTCAGGCCAAGATTCCCTGGAGCTTTGTCATAGCCGGAGCGGGCTTGGGCGCCGTCGTGGAGCTTCTCCGCCTACCCAGCCTTCCTTTTGCCGTGGGGCTTTACCTGCCGGTTTCCACCATGACCCCCATATTCGTGGGAGGATGCATAAGGCGCTTCATTGAGAAGAGACACCAGCACAACGAAGCCGAGTTGAACCAGAGAAGAGAAAAGGGAATTCTCTTCGGCTCCGGACTCATAGCAGGCGAAGGCCTGCTTGGCGTGGGCATAGCCTTGTACGCATTCTTCCTCGGAAAACCAAAAGGCGTGGGCAACCTCCTGCCAGGAACCCTCGGTGATGTCCTCTCTTTGGCCATCTTCGCACTGCTGGGGTACTTCCTCTTCCGCCGTACGAGAACTGAATAGCTTCTTTTCTGCGTCAAACTCGGATAGTCACAGTTGAGGCGTGTCATGTCTCGTCAGTAATTTACATTTAACTGTATGAATTCTCTTGACAAAATAATGGGTATTTGCTATGCTAAAGCGAAAAGTTTGATGCAATAACCGATAGTCTGGTTTGTTGATGCTTTTTGCCAGAATTGAAGCACAACCAGCAAGTAAAATGTGGTCCTGTATCGCTTCAAAAGAACGGAAAATGGTAAATTTGGTCTTCGTCATCAAACAAAATGAGAGCGGATTACTTCCGGGCTACCATAACGCTTTGTGCGGAGGGAGGAAGAATTGGTGATTCGCGAACGGATGAGAGACTTTATTGGTCGATTCCGTGGTGAATCGATCATGGTTGCTGCAACATTGTTTTCGCTATTCGTAGGGATGGTGAGTCTACTACTCCAATTCGGTGATCCTCTGTCCATACTACTGCTGACATTCGGCTCCATCATTGTCCTGCTTTTGTTTGTGCTTCTTTTCAATCTGAAGCGATTCTTCAAGGAACGATTCGAGGAGTTGCGCAGGGTTTTTGACGACAACACATCCAGACTCGAAACCGCGGACAGGATACTCATCGATTTCTTCGGATTCTCATGGCGACAGAATCAGTACTTCGCACGCCTTCAGCACTTCGTGGATGAAAAGAAGCTCTTGGCTCATGTTCTGGTTGAGCAGGTCCTGCCCAGACTTGTGACTCAGATCTGCGAGGCCAACGCTGACCTATGCCGAATCAACATCATTCTGGACTCCGGTACAACCATCACCCCAGTATTTTCGCACCTGATAGGCTCGGGTATCTCGGTCAAGCCAGGGGTGGAGGTGGCGATTCTCACGAACAATCTTGCGGGAATTGATGAGATACACAAAATGGATGTGACCGAGAAGCACGCACTCACCGAGCGAGATTTTAACCTTATAGGAGGACGGCCGCTGAACAAATACAGAGCGACAACGGGGGAATTGACGCAAAGGATGCTAGAGGACATCTGGCACGAACAGCGGGAATTGGGCAGTAAGATCACTAGTGTATGCGTCGTTACTGCCAACTGGTTGCTTGGGGGCAGAGGCCATGATAGTGTCCAGATATGCGCGAGAGGCGAGGGTCATTTCAATTTCAAGGTAGACATCATCAAGAACTCTCAGTATGTTGTAGTTGTGGCGCCTCTCGGGAAAATGCTTCCTTTGGATCACGTGGGACCGCTCAACGCATTGATAACTGACAAGTATGAAGCCTATGAACTACCTCACGAGAAGAGAAATACAACCTACCTGCTCACTTCATATCGGCCGAGGATCTCTTTGTCCCCCTTGTTTCTCTTGTCGAGGCAGTATCAGTTTGTGCATAAGCAGCAAGCGACCCAAAACTTTGTGTTCTGTGAGGAGAATCCGACTTTCGACCCTGAAAAGAGTAACAGGAAACAGGCGATAATAACGGAGCTACCGCACGAATATGTAAGAGACAGTTTTGAAGTAATATTCGGGTACCCTCTAAGCGAGGAGGGAAGCTCACCCAGCTGCTCCTAGTTCGGTCGGCAGCCTCTTTGCGCAACTCGCGGAATGCCCTGCTCTGCTCTTGGTGCCGTTGACCGAGGGTGCACAGTCCGCACATTGGGGGTACTCCTTCTACAACACATACCAAAAATGCGCTGTGTCTTAGTCTCTCTGGCAGGTTTCTTTTTGATCGCCACGCACGTGGTATTTGGCCAATCCTTGGCAGAATTCGATAAGCGATCAATAGTGAGGATCGAAACCCCGAACGGATTAGGAACGGGGTTCGTGCTCAGCGATACGTCGTTGGGATACTTCCTGGTTACGAATAAACACGTGCTTCAATCTCGCAAAACACAACAGTACTTCGACAGCGTGTTTGTCAGAAAGAACGAACTGTCAATGCAGGGCAAGGTCATTGCCACAGAGCAAAAAGGGACACTATATCTGTCTTTTGAGGATCGGACATTGTATTTCGAACATCAAGATCCGAATGTTGACCTTGTTTTTGTCTCGCTGGGCTCGTTTCCGGTGGGCGACACCTCTGTACTCAACCCCACCAACTACTCGCAGTGGCTGTTCGCCTTCACGATGGACATGGTGGCTGACCGCCAAGATATGAAGCGACTAAGTATAAGGGACGGGACGCCAGTTCAGATAATCGGCTTCTCCTTTATGGCTTCTCAGAGACCCCAGTTTCATATAAGTCGATTCGGGCACGTGGCGCTCTTTTCCAACGAAAGACTGACATTCCGGGTAACCCGGCCGCGCGACGACTCCGTTTACACGGGGCCCATCTCGGCCGAGTGGTTGGTACTAGATATTACGTCTCGCCCCGGTGACAGTGGTGGCCCAGTGCTCGCGCTCATGCCAGGAACTCACCACGCTTGGCTAATCGGCCTGGTTCAGGCTGGAAGTGAACTGAATGAATTCTGCCTTGCTCATCCATCTTACTATATTCACGATCTAGTGGATTCTGTGAGAAGGACAGTTGGTAAATGAAGCACTGAGCGGGCAGCTACAAGGAGTGTCTCTGCGAACATACCAGACTGCGCCGGGGCGGAGTTCGCCCCCGCCCACCTCCGGTCGAACGCAAGGTTTGGCCGTACGCGCAAAATGCTTTGCCCTCCCTTTTATTCCCTCCCATAAAGGGAGGGAAGAGTTCCCTCTCCCTTTTATGGGTTCGACAGTTCGACTTCGCTCACTGCAAGCAAGCTCACCACAGGTGGGTGTACAGACCGGAGAGAAGGGTAACAGGTGTTCGGACACATGTATAGCCTTCATAAAGGCTGTCACATAATTATATTTCGATACGCTGCAAAATACTGAAACTTCTTAATCCGTACATAAAGATGAAGGATAATTAATGTCATTTAGAGTTACTAATAGTGTCCTGCAAGAGGAGGATTGTCATGCTATACACTAAAAACGTTTGTTGTTGTATCCTGGTTATGATTCTGGCCTCAGCGGCACTTGTGGTTCCTGCGCAAGCAGCTGACTGGGATTCCACCAGGGTCTACACCGGAACGGTTCAAACGTATGATCTCGCTGTGGGAAGCAAATTAAAGGGTGCTTCTGATGATACTGTCCGGATTTTCACCACCCAATACCACTCACCTTACCAAGTACTGCTCTTCACGGATCGTTCAACGGCATTGCCAATGAACTGGGTCACGGATATCGTCTATACCGACGCCTCCGGGAATATAGGCGTCGCAATAGGTGATCCGGATAGAGACGGCCAAAATGAGCTTCTTTTTGGACGTTGTGATTTGCCTTGCCGGCTTAGAATGTCCAAATGGAACGGAAGCGCGTGGATAACCTCAACCATCGCTACATTACCGTATCCGATATATGACATTGCGGTGGGTGATGCCAATAATGACGGAAGCGATGATGACGTTATTGCTGCTACCGCATACGCTGTGTTCCGGGTCCACTGGAACGGAGCTTCATGGGACACAACCACGTTGAAATCAAGCATAGGCACTTATGGTGTCGCAATTGGCAACTTCGATGCTCAGTATGCAGGAAATGAGATTGTCGCTGTGACCATGATGTCAAGCGCATTTCGGATCAGGTGGACGGGTGCGGTTTGGGATACACTCACCATATATTATGACAGCTCGCCATCTGTCTATGACGTAACGGTAGGCGACTTCGATGCTTCTAATCCCGGCGATGAGATCGCTCTTAGCAGTAGCCATTACTCAACATCTACGCATGGCGCGGTGATTGAACTATACGGTTCCGGCACTAACTGGAGTAGTAGAGATCTCTATAGCCCCTCTGACTGGGGTACCTTCGCTGAGATAGCGGCTGGAGATTTCTATGCCGGTAATGCCGGAGCAGAAATCGCGGCAATCAGCGGCAGTGGCGATTCCAATCAAGTCAGACTGATATACGGGTCTGGAACTTCTTGGCACAATGAAAAGATAATGGGCACCGGCGGTATGTATAACTATGGTGTGGCCGTTGGCAACGTGAACCGATACCGCCCTGGCGACGAGCTGGCGGTCGGCGGTAACCGCAACATCTGGGAAGTACAAGAGAGCGCCGTCATAGCCAACAACATGCAGACTTTGTCCATTGACAACCCCGCTGCTGGTTGTACTCTCTTTGGAAATAACTCAATTACTATAAGAGCTACCGTTATGAACGCTGCCACCAACACCCAAAGCAATGTTCCGGTGAATCTGACCATATCGGACGGGGTTAGCTACACCTATACCGATGCGGAGACCACAGGTACTCTGGTTCAGGGTCAAACTCAGCAGATGATATTTGCTCCTGACTGGACAGTTCCTAACAGTTTTGCCAGCTACACCATCAACGTAAAAACTGCTTTGGTAGGCGATGAGTATCCTGCCGATGACTCTCTGGTTATCACTGTTACCGGTATCCACTCGGGTTACACCACGGAAGGCTTGGAGGGCACTTTTCCGCCGGCGGACTGGACACTCCAGTCTAAAGGAACCTACACGGCCCCATGGACGAAAAGTTCAACGCATGCACATACCGGCACCTACTCCGCGTGCGGTAATTATTCATCTTCAGGATACACCAATGAGTGGTTGATTACGCCCAGATTGGATCTTTCGGCCAAGCCCGGCGGCATTCTACAGTTCTGGAAGAGATTCTACGCTGCATCGGCGTCTTTTCCTGACACGTTGGAGATTCTAATGTCGGAGGACGGTGGTTCCACCTGGCCCACGCAATTAGCCCAATGGACACCCGATTCCACGTCGGATGACGATTTTGTGGTTCGAGCCTTTAGTCTCTCCAGCTCCAGTGATAATGTCAAGATCGCTTTTAGGTATGCCTCGAAGATCGGTTATGTTTCTTACATTGACGATGTGCTTCTCCCACCGGTCTACGTGCCACCAGTGAAATGCGGCGATGCTAATGGGGACGGCGTAGTCACCGTCGGTGACCTGGTCTACCTGGTCAACTATCTGTATCGGGGAGGAGATCCTCCAGACCCAGTCTCAGCAGGTGAAGTTACCTGTGACGGCACGGTGAACATCTCGGATTTAATCTATCTGATTAACTGGCTGTACAGAGGAGGGATTGACCCGTGTGATCCTAATGGCGACGGCATCCCAGATTGCTGATCCTGCACTCAAGCTAATGAAACTTAAAGGCCTTGGCCCCTCCGGCTGGGCATGGGGAAAACCTCAAAATCAAAAAAGGATGAGTTGTCTATCTCGCCCTCCCTTTTATTCCCTCCCACCTGTGGTGAGCTTGTCGAACCATCAAGGTGCGAACCGTATGGTTCACCCCAAGGAAGGGAGGAGTTCCCTCTTATGGGAGAGAGCGATTTTGACAACATGGGGACAGGACTTGTCCTGAACCGTACGGTTTAGGACTTGTTGAGCTTGCGAAATCCCGCCATGGCGGGGTCTCTGTCCATATCATTTCTTTCTTGACACACTGGGCTCGGCCAGTATATTTGATTAGCGAGATAACTTCATAACACAATAGGAGGTAGCATGAGGTCCAAATCATCATTCCTCGTGGTTCTGGCGGTCTTCGTATGTCTATCATCCACTGCGGCGGCTCAGGAGCTCTCCGTTAAGCGCCACTGGTTTACGGGCACTTATAAATACTCCACTGACGGAGTCAATTACCACGAGTTCGGCAAGGGATGGAGTAGCCTGAAAGGTGTGGTAGAGGAGAACCAGGAAGCGTTGGGCTTGGTTAATTCAGCTCGCTCTCTCAATATAATTTCGCAGATATGTGGCGGCGCAGGGGGCGCTTTGCTGGGGTGGAATCTTGGGACAGAATTGGGGGGCAGGGAAGCTGAGCCAAGCCTATGGGTAGCTGGTGGGGTTTTGTTCGTAACCGGGCTGACCATGGATATCGTGGGCAATTCCAAAGTACACAAGGCGGCGAAGGTGTACAACTCCGCGGGCACAAAGGGCCCACACGGCTCGGGAAAAGGCAAAGGGTTTCAGATTGCCCTTTCTCCCAGGTCTATCAAGGCTGTCTACGTGTTTTTCTAGGATGTCTTATCGTGTGCTACGCCCTGACACAAGGAATCCCGGCCTGTTTGCCGGCATGCCCTATCTGAATTTGGGGTGACAGGAGCGCGCAGGGCTGGAATTCGCCTCCGCCCACATGCGGGCGAACGCAAGGTTCGCCCCTGCGCGCAAAATGCGCTCACCCTCCCTTGTATTCCCTCCCACTTGTGGTGAGCCTGTCGAACCATTCCGCCATAGGCGGACAAGCCCGCCAAAGCGGCTCCCTAACCTTTCGTCTTGCGAATGTACTGCAAAATGGTTAGATTCGATCAGGGAGGACATCATGACTCAGGACAAGGAGAAAATAGACTGGTCGGATCAGTGTTGGAAGGAGATGCTGGTCTACCAGCGCAGACTCCTGTGGCTTGACGATACGCTTGACAAGCTGGCCGCCTGGCTGGGCCTGAAGCCCGGAATGACCGCTCTCGACGTGGGCTGCGGGTTGGGCTATTTGGGCTACACCTATTGGCCCTATTTCGGCAAAGGCGGCAGGTACTTCGGCGTTGACATCTCGCCGGAGTTGGTGAAAGATGCCCAGAAGGCCTCGCAAGAGTGGGCCAGAGGTGGGGAAGCCTCGTTCAAGGTGGGTGACGCATATAAGCTTCCTTTTCCAGACGATTTTGCTGATTTGGTCATGTGCCAGATTCTGTTGATGCACCTGGAAAGACCCCAAGATGCTCTGGCGGAGATGATCCGGGTGGCCAAACCGGGCGGAATTGTCATGTGCAAGGAGCCGGATAATGTCTCCACCATGCTGACCATACGCTATCCCTCCCTGCCGGAACTGGAAATCGATGAGCTGCTGTTAATCGCAAAGATAACTCTGACCTACAACAAGGGCCGAATTAAGCTGGGGTTGGGCGACTGGAGCATCGGCCGGAAGGTTCCCCGGATGATGAAGGGATTGGGGTTAACCGATATCGGCGTTCGCACAAATGACCGTGCCTATTACATTGAGCCGCCTTACGAAGGTATGCTCCAGCAGTACCACCTGGACCATGTGAAAAAACAGTGGTTAAACCAGAAGCGGCGCAAGACATGGCTGGGCCGAATGAAAGCGGGGTTTCTGGCCGGAGGGGGTGAACCAGGAGATTTTGACCGCTACGAGGAGCTGGATGAAAGAATCATGTCCGCTATGCGACGGCAAGTTGAGGAGGGCGAGTTTCATCAGTGTGGTTCGGGGGACATATATATAATTAAGGGAAGGAAATCAGCGTAGGGGCGGAGTTCTCCTCCGCCCGCATCCGGGTAGACGCAAGGTTCGGCCGTGCACCCCGTAACTTATGAGGAGGAGCGAATGAGGAGATCATTTCATTGGCTCAAGAGATTCACCACACTTGTACTTCTGCTTATGCTCTGCTTGATTTTTCGCTGTCAGCAGCAGAGCAGGGATGCAATCACGCAGGGGGAGCTGAACGCGCTCAATGAACGCATTTTGCAGATCTGGAACCAGGGCAACCTGGCCTTAGTCGACGAGGTCTATACAGTTCAGGTTGTGCGCTACGACGCCGGATGGCCTCATCCCATCCGCGGCCTTGACGCTCTGAAGAGTCATTTCCAGTTCTATCGCTCCGCGTTCCCTGATATAGACATGATAATTCAGGAAACGATCATGGAAGGTGACAAGATTGTCTGGCACTGGACCTTGACAGGCACCAACACCGGTCCGATGGGCGAGGCGCCCGCCACGGGCAAAGAGGTGCGCCTTTCGGGAATCTCCATCGGCCGGATAGTTGATGGAAAAATAGCCGAGGTAGGGGACTTCTACAACCAGGCATCCCTGTTGCTGCAGCTCGGCTTTACGTTCACACCGCCGCAAGGGGAGTGAGAGGGGTGGCGGAAAGGAGGGTGATTAGAAGAAACTCGTAGGGTGGAGTTCACCTCAGCAAACATCCGGGCAAACGCAAGGTTCGGCCGTGCGCGCAAATGCACCGTGTCATGCTGAGCGCAGCGAAGCATCTCGACTTCAGATTCTTCGGCCCGCCCAAGGCGGGCCTCAGAACGACACAATATACGTTTTGTTTTGTCATTCTGAGCGAGCGGACGCTCCCGTCCGGGAAGCGAAGAATCTCTTCGCAGTGAATCATTCCGGCGTTAGATTCTTCGCCCTGCGGACTCAGAATGACACAACATACGTTTCCCTTCGTCGTTCTTCGCCCTACGGGCTCAGAATGACACGCTATGAAGCAACGTGCGGTAGGTTCCTTAGTGAAAGCTGATCTATCATGCGGCAATACTATGTTTATATCATGACAAACAAGTCGAGGACACTATACACCGGGGTCACCAGCAATCTTATGCGCAGGGTTTATGAACACAAGAACAAACTCATCAACGGTTTCACAAAGAAATACAATATCGACAGACTTGTTTATTATGAAGTGACCAGTGCGGTGACATCTGCAATTGCGAGAGAAAAACAGATAAAGGGTTGGCTGAGAAGAAAGAAGATCGCGCTTATTGAATCGGTCAATCCGCAATGGAAAGATCTGAGCGAGGAATGGATATAATGGAAGTCCCGGCTGTTATTCTGAGCGAAGCGAAGCATCTCGTTCTTAGATTCGTCGACCCGCTTGAGGTAGGCCTCAGGAGGACATAGTGCAACGCCCGGACAGGACTTTTTCCTGCGTGAACTTCTCGAAGTTACCGCCGAAAAATCGTTCAACTGTTACCTCTTTGTTCCGATTATGTATGAGTGGGGGTGTTCCAGAGGGATTATTACTCTATCCGCCTGCCGAATCGCCAAAGAAAGGAAAGAATGAGAGTAGCGTCCATTATGCCCTTGCTGTTTTGCCTGGTGCTTGCCTGTGGCCCATTCAAAAAGGCCGAGCGCGTCCAGCCGGAACCTGCCACCCAGCCTGAGGCTCGCACCGGCGAAGGCGAGAAGGGAAGCAGTGCGTCCGCCAGCCGTGTGGCTGGCGAGATGACGGCTGATTGTCTCTCCCGCGCCTGGATACCGGCCTATGTGGGCGTGACCGGCAGCAAGCCGGTGGTAACGGTTGGCCCTATTCACAACTGGACAGATGAACAGATTGATACGAAAACCTTCGCAGCAAACTGTGAACGAGAGCTTTCGCAATCCGACCAGGTAAGGTTCGTTGCCAGCCAGCGCCAGTGGGGCCAGGGCGGTGAAAAAGGCGGCCATCAGAAGGAATTCGTCTCCCCGGAGACCGTCGGGCGGATCAAAACCGAGACCGGCGCAAACTTCATCCTGGCTGGGGCAATCAGGCTGATGAGCGACAAGACCGAAGGTGGCAGTTCACCCTACCACCAGCTTGAGCTGGAGATGATTAATATCAAAACCATGGCAAGAGTGTGGGAGGGCAGCAAGCAAATGAAGTTAGCGAGCCCGAAGAAATAGACTCAGCGGTGAGCCTCCCTCAGGCGTATCCTATCTGATCTGCTCCAGCTTGTCTACACCCATTTTTTTTCTTGATTTCCCCGGAAAAGGCATATATTATTTATGAATGCCAGCGATCGGAGTCGCGATCTTTAGCGTTTCGGTTCAGTTACGATTCTATTTTACGAAAATGTCATTGGCACCATCTGGTGCTTAAGCGTGCAGGGAGGTGTTGTATGAAGACGTTCGTGCTGGTGACCAAGCTTGCCTCAGGTGACGCGTCAATAACTGAGATCGGCGCCAAGCTATCCGACCGGTCCAGAACCGGGCGCGCCTGGCTGAATGAGATCAAGGAGAAGTGCCCGGAAGTGAAGTTCAAGGTCCACTATGCTCTGATGGGTTACTGGGATTCCATGCACATCTACGAGGCTCCGGACGAGGAGATGGCCGCCAAGGTATCGCTCTTGACCCGACCCTATGCTGCTCAGGTAGAGAGCTGGCTGGCTCTTCCGTACGAAAAGATCATGAAAATGACCGAGGAGATGGAGTCTCCCGGAGAGGACAAGTAGACATAGGCAAGAGTACGGTCGCCATCGAGGTTAGCCGTCTGGGGTTGCCCTGAGTCATGCCGGGCACCCCAAATGTTATATTGTCCAGATTCGGTTCAGGAGTCTTGTGGAATCGGCTGCAAGACGGCAATCGTGGGGTGGGCTTCAGTCCCACCAGCGGACTATCGGGCGAATCTGCGGTTCGACTTTGCTCACCGCCCTGAGGAATTCGAAGGGAAGATTCGCCCCTACACCAATTCTTATCTGGATTCTCTCAGGGTGACGTTGCCGTCGGCGGTCCTTATGTGAATTCGCCCTTCACCCTCTCCGATTTTGCCCGATATTCTGTCGCGTCCCTTCTTGATGTCCCGCGCACTGGGCAGGTCCGTCCTGATCCGGCCGTCATGGGTATCGATTGAAAAGGCGGCCGATATTCCGGGCTCGATATTGACCGTGACGTCCCCGTCGTTAGCCCTTACGTCCAGATCAATCCGGTCAACACTGAGCAGGTCCAATTCTACGTCGCCGTCCTCGGCGGATACCTCAAGCATTCCGGCACGCACCCGGTCCAAGTCGACGTCTCCATCTTCTACGTTGATCTCGAAATCGCCCTCTGATTGCTTGATTATTACGTCACCATCCTCCAGGCGAATCCGACATTGCCGGGTCTTAGCATCCCTCAGAACAATGTCCCCGTCCTCACCGTCGACCAGCAGGTCGCCCTCGAGGTGATCTATGTGCAGGTCTCCATCCTCTATGCTTATTTTGGTTCTATCAGAGATGACGTCCCGCAAATCGACGTCTCCGTCTTCCAGCGTACAGTCTATCCTACCCTGCCAGTTCTCGATCTCAACGTCTCCATCCTCACCTTCGAGATCAAGCTCAAGATATTTGGGGGCGCGGATGGTATAGGTATACTCGTGCCGCTTGAAATAACGAAAACCAATGCTGCTGGAGCTTTTTACCCTGCCGATCACGTGAATCACATTGTCGCGCTGTCTGAACTGGACGTCGAAGTAGTGTTTTCCTCCAATGCCAAACGACTTGAGTTCGGCCCTGTAGCGCACCTTCACGTCCAGAACGTCCTTGTCCCAGGATGTAATGGTGACGTCCCCGTCTCCATGCTCAAGGTGGAGCCTGAAACCTTCCTTAACGTCGAAGCTCTCGTGGAAATCCTTCTTGATTTCCCGTGCGCTGGCTGAACCAGTCAAAGCCATCAGAAGCACAGGAACCAAAAGCGCAAAGACCATTCTTTTCATGCGGCACTACCTCCATTTATCGTTCGGTAGTTATACCGGTTATTTTTCTTAATCCTCCCTCACTACGGCGCAATCGGCGTTCGGGTTTCATCTTGCCACGCACCGTTCACCGGAAGTCTAATAGCAGCTAAGTGAGTTTCCCAGCAGAAAATTCGGATCGGACAACATTTTTTTCTTGACAACTGCACAGATGGGCAGTATATTGTTGGTGGGAATAGGTTAAGAAGAGTCAGGATTGAGAATGATGGCTGGAAGGTTAGCCTAAAAGGAGGTTCCATGGGAAAGGAGTTAACCGCAAGACAGAGGGAGATTCTGGATTTCATCCGGGAGACGATCGAAGGCAAGGGATTCCCGCCCACCATCCGGGAGATAGGGGAAAGGTTCAAGATAACTTCAACCAACGGGGTGAGGGCCATCCTTTCTGCTTTGAGCAGCAAGGGATACATCCGGCGCCAACCGTTGGTCTCCCGCGGAATTGAACTGGCCAAGAAGGCAAGGATTTTGTTCGACTTTGCCCAGCCGAGGGTCTACGTGGCGGTTCCCCTGGTTGGCAGGATCGCCGCCGGTTTGCCCACCCTGGCTGTGGAGAACATCGAGGGCTCGATCGCCGTAGACAGATCCTTTCTCCCCGGCGGAGACGTATTCTCCTTGAGGGTGGAGGGAGAGAGCATGAGAGATTCCGGCATCTTTGACGGCGACTACGTGTTGGCAAGGATGCAGTCCACAGCGGAGAGAGGGGACATCGTGGTGGCGGTCATCGGCGAGGAGGCCACGGTAAAGAAATACGTTCCGCAGAAAAACAAGGTGAGGCTGGAGCCGGCTAATCCAACCTATAAGCCGATTGTGGTGGATCGGAAGAGCGAGGATTTTCGCATTGCGGGAAAAGTGATCGGGCTGTTGAGGAAGATGTGAAGGATAGCTTCGGGGGAACCGGAGAGCCTCCTGAATTCCTCCCTACAGCTCGGATCAGTTTTACGGGATATTTACCTCACCCCCTGCTTCTCCCTCTCCATTTTATGGAGAGGGGGAAGAGGGGAGAGGTCTTTGATGGGGCTTTTCTCTACTGAATATGATTTGTTGGACTTGGTAATCATGGATCAGGAGATAGATCAGCCGATCGACGTGATCGCGGTATTTCAGAAAGGAAGAATGGTCCCGGTGCGCTTCAGATGGAACGGAAGAGTGATCAAGATAGCCCGCGTGACTGGCTGGTGGAAGAGCAATGAGGGTAAATTCAAGATAAAACACTTCGCTGTAATAGATAAGAACTCGCAGTTCTGCCAGATCTCTTACTGGGAGAGGACTGGCGAGTGGTTCTTAGACAAGATTTGGATGGAGTGAAAGCAGGATGATTGTTCCAGAATTGAGAATGCAGGAATCAGGTGGGGTTGATGATGGCTCGTATTGCTCCGGGACGGGCAGGATCCAGCCTGAGAGTTTTCAAAGGGAACGGACGATCCTCCACGTGGACATGGATGCCTTCTACGCTTCGGTAGAGCAAAAGAATCGTCCCTGGCTGGCGGGAAAACCGGTGGTGGTGGGAGGGGATCCACAAAAAAGACACGGGGTGGTCACCGCCGCCTCCTACGCGGCAAGAGAATACGGGATAAGCGCGGGAATGCCCATTCTAACCGCCAGACGACTTTGCCCCCATGCGATCTTCATTGTCGGGAACTATGGAGGGAAGTACGAGTATGTCTCCTCGCTTTGCATGGAGATCTTCCATCAGTTTACCCCCTGGGTCGAACCCTATTCCATAGACGAAGCCTTCCTGGATATAACCGGCTGTGACAGGTTGTTTGGACTACCTCACCAACTGGCGACGAAATTGAAGGAGAAGGTCAAAAAAGAGATCGGGCTTACCTGCTCGGCAGGCATCGCTCCGAACAAGCTTTTAGCCAAGTTGGCCTCCTCCCTGAACAAGCCTGATGGTTTGATGGTCATTTCCAAAGATCAAGTACAAAGGATTCTAAAGCCTCTGAAGGTCACCAGGATTTGCGGCATAGGAGACAAGGCGGCAAAGATCCTCTCGGGCTTGGGCATCCATACTCTGGGGGAGCTCGCCTCATATCCGGTAGAGGTTCTGAGGAATAGATTCGGTAAGAACGGAGAATGGCTCCATCTTGTTGCCAGGGGAATTGATTGCTCCCCGGTGTTCTCTCGCGTTGTGGTGGAGAAGTCGATAGGACATGGACGCACCCTGCCACAGGATATATCAGAGCCGGAGCAGATATCCTCCGTGCTTTTAAGCCTCTCCAGCATGGTGGCCAGGAGGCTCCGGGCAAAGGGACTGGTGGGACGTACCATCTTCCTAAGGGTGCGATACTCAGACTTCGTGGATCTGACCCGGTCGGAGACCATCCATTCACCAACCGACTCCGAGCACGTCATATCGAAGACAGCTCAGAATTTGGCGATAGGCATCACAACACCCGGCAGGAAGTTGAGGTTCTTAGAGGTGAGAATCTCCCATCTTGCAAGAGAGGTGTATTCCCTGCAACGCAGCCTTCCCCTGGAGGAATACCGGAACAAGAAGACGGAAGTCTATCCGGTCATGGATCGGATCAGAGACAGATTTGGGGAGAGCTCGATCAGATGGGCCGGGGCTGCCTTTTTTATTTGAAATTGAGTGAGACCTGTAGGGACGGAGCTTTAGCTCCACCTATCCTCTTAAGACGATTCACTAAGTGGCTGAACGTTTCTGGGAGGTTATTATGGCGCCAAAGCCGGTGAACAGGACCAGGAAGAAAATAAGCCAGTCCAGATAGGGGATGTTCAAAGCTAAGGTCAAAACCACCAGCCCGAAAAGCATGGACCAGATCAGGGAAGGCTGCCCCTCTTTTCCCAGGGCCTTTATGATCTTCTCTCCCACGAAAGTAGCAACGGGGATCTTGGCAATGTAGATCAAGACGGCGTACGCGAAGAATGCTATTGCCGCAATGGGGATTCCGATGACGCTAACAATCAGTATAATGACGGCAATGGGAACACAGACCATGACCACAAAGCCCAGCGCCAGAGTCTTGAGGAAGGAATCCGCCACTGCCTGCTTGGCCTGGTAGGCGTCCTTCCGGCAGATGAGTGTTAAGACGACGCCGGTGACCATCAGGGCCAGAAGGAAGAGTATCTCCGGAATGATGGGTTTTCCGGTGAATATGCTCCCGGGCTTTTTTTCCTTTGTAGTTTTCAGTTCGGTCCAGACGGTCTCTCCGGAAACTTGAGCTCCCGACTCGATCTTGGCTTCTTTTCCGCTTTTGTATTTGAGGTTTCCCAGAACTCTGGCCGTGGGCATGAGCGTGATTTTATCCGCTTCAACCGAGACGTCCTGGTTCACTACCCCCGAGATGACCAGTTCGCCCACGGAACCTTTCAGGTTTCCCCCCAGCTTACCATCTAAAGTCATTTTTCCGCAGAAGGCGTTGACATCCTTGCGAATTTCTGCACCCGGCTTTACGTCCACCGAGTAACCGAAAGCGATTAAGTTTCGATCCACCGTTCCATTAACGTTGATGTTTTGGGCAAATGCTCTTACGCTGCCCTTAACCTCCCCCAGAACGTCCACATCCTGCGCCACCGCGTTCAGGCTTCCCAGGATCAGGCCGTTTTGAACTAAGGAGCGGGAGACGGAGATCAAGTCCCCCTCGATTATCCCATCCAGCTTGATATTACCTCCGGTCGTCACCAGATCATCGTGAACGATGGCGGTATCCGGGAAGAAGAAGTTGTCCGCAGACCTGAATTGAGTTCCAAAAGAGAAGTTGAACAGAAAGAGCACCGCCAGGGCGGTGAGGAAAAAGGTGAGGGTCTTCAGTTTGACCGGGCCAAGCATAGATCCTCCGCTTTGAAGCCAGCACTTACATTTCGTACGGATTAGATTGCTTTAAGTTTCGAAACGCCAAGAGAACCGCGACGAATAAAGAGCCCGAAAACATACACCTGGTGCTTTCCAGATTTCGACCTTTTGCTGAGCGATTCGAACGGAATATAAGAGACTGAAACGAAAAGGCAAGGGATTTTATCCCGGTCAAGCAGAAAGGGTGAAAGCCGGCGAACCCGGAAACCCCCACCATAGTCGCAGGCCTCGAGGTCTTTGGAAAATAGAAGTTGACAAGTCGGATAAAAGTTTTAAATTGGTTTTCTTGATCGGATCGACCTTTCGGAGAAAAGGGGAAGATCAACATGAAGGTGATAATTCCGGTAGCGGGGATCGGGACCAGACTCAGGCCGCATACCTATACCGTTCCTAAGGTACTGCTTCAGGTGGCCGGAAAGCCGATGCTGGCGCATATCCTGGATAGCGTCCGGCGGCTCAAGCCTGAGGAGGTTGTATTTATAATTGGTTTTCTGGGCGATCGGATCGTCGAGTACGTCAGGAAGAATTATAAATTCAAATGCAAGTTCATAAAACAGAAGGAACTGAAAGGTCTGGGATACGCGATAAACATGGCCGCGCCGGAGTTGGAGGACGACCAACCGGTGCTGATAATCTTAGGAGACACCATCTTTGATGCTGATCTTTTGCCGGTTATCAAGGGGAAATATGATTCCCTGGGCGTAAAGAGGGTGGCGGATCCGCGCCGTTTCGGCGTGGCGGAGAAGAAGGGAGGTTTTGTTTCCAGGCTGATCGAAAAACCGGAAAAGCCCACCAGCAGCCTGGCCGTGGTGGGGATATACTACATCACAAGCAGCCTTCTCCTCAAAGCAAGCTTGAATGAGATCGTCACCAGGAAGATTGTGACCAAAGGCGAATACCAACTTACCGACGCCCTTCAGTTGATGATCGATGGTGGGGTGAAGTTCAGGACGTTTAACGTAAAGGGCTGGTATGACTGCGGAAAGCCGGAGACGTTACTGGAGACCAACCGGCGACTTCTGGCAAAAGGGAAGCAAGTGCGAAGACTTAAGGATTCGACGATCATTCCTCCGGTTTTTGTGGCTAGATCGGCTCGGGTGGAAGGCTGTGTCCTTGGTCCAGCCGTGTCCGTGGGAGAGAAGGCTCATCTGAGAAACTGCAAGATAGAGAATTCTATAATCGGAGAGCGAGCTATCGTGGAGAATTCGACCTTGGATTCCTCCTTAGTGGGAAGTGGCGCCAGAATCCAGGGGGTCTCCGGCTCGGTCAATGTGGGGGACTCATCCGAGATCGATTTGTCATAGTTTTTCTCTTTTGTGGGGGATTTTAAATAGATCAAGTTTATCCAGCCTGATGAAAAGGAGCTATAGATGCCTGCGAGAAATTATTTCCTTACCTCTGAGTCGGTGACCGAGGGACATCCGGACAAGATGTGCGATCAGATCTCCGATGCGGTCTTGGACGACTTGATAAGGCAGGATCCTCTCGCCAGGGTGGCATGCGAGACCTTCGTAACCGTGGGCTTAGTCATCGTGGGGGGAGAGATAACCACCAATGGTTACGTGGATCTTCCCGTGCTGGTGCGAGATCTGGTGGAGGAGATCGGCTACACCGATGCCAACCTGGGATTCAGCGCCGAAGGCTGTGCCATCCTCAATGCCATAGGCAGACAATCTCCGGACATCGCTCTGGGGGTGGATACCGGTGGGGCCGGAGACCAGGGTCTGATGATCGGGTACGCCTGCCGGGAAACCCCTGAACTCATGCCGTCACCCATCATGCTGGCTCACAAGCTCTGCCGGAGGCTGGCCGAGGTGAGAAGAAAGAAGATCTTACCTTACCTGGGACCCGACGGGAAATCTCAGGTGACGGTGGAGTACGAGGAGGGTTTGCCCAAACGGGTAGACACGGTGATTATAGCCTGCCAGCACACGGAAGACGTTCTGGACTCGTCCGGTAAGCTGATGAGCCGGGAAGCAAGGGAGGAGATAATAGAGAAGGTGGTGAAACCCGCCATCGGAGAAGAGTTTTTAGACGATAAGGTCAAGTATTTCGTCAACGCAACGGGAAAGTTCGTCATCGGCGGCCCCCAGTCGGATACCGGGATGACCGGCAGGAAGATAATCGTGGATACATACGGCGGCACCGTGCCGCACGGGGGAGGAGCGTTTTCTGGAAAGGACCCCACCAAGGTGGATCGCTCTGCCACCTATGTGGCCCGCTATATCGCAAAGAACGTGGTGGCGGCAGGGCTGGCAGACAAGCTGATGATTCAACTGTCCTACGTCATCGGAGCGTCCGAACCGGTCTCCATCATGATAAACAGCTTCGGAACCCTGAAGATCCCGCACCAGAGGCTTCAGGATCTGATAAGAAAGCATTTTCAGCTGACACCCAGCGGAATCATGGAGATGTTGAACTTGCGAAGGCCTATTTACAGAGAGACCGCTGCCTATGGTCACTTCGGCAGAAGCGAGCCGAATTTCACCTGGGAGAAGACCGATAAGGTGGAGGATCTGAAAAAAGATGCGTAAGAGTTAACTAACCGAGGCAATCCTTGGTTGCAGCAGCCTCTACGACCAGGTAACACAATCAGTCAGGAGAAGAATGATGAGATATGATATCAAAGACATTAAGCTGGCCAAACAGGGTAAGCTGAGAATTGAGTGGGCGGAGAGAAACATGCCGGTCTTGAGATTGATCCGGGATCGGTTCAAAAAGAAAAAGCCGCTCAAAGGGGTAAGAATCTCCGCCTGTCTTCACGTGACCACCGAGACTGCCAATCTGGTGCACACTCTGGTGGCGGGCGGCGCAAAGGTGGTCTTGTGCGCTTCCAACCCTTTGTCCACCCAGGACGACGTGGCCGCTTCCCTGGTCAAGGACCTGGGGGCGCCGGTTTTCAGCATCAAGGGAGAAAGCAACAGGGTCTATTACCAGCACATCATGAGCGCTCTGGATTTTGAGCCGCACATAACCATGGACGACGGCGCGGATTTGGTCTCAACCCTGCTCTCCAAACGAAAGGGGCTGCTTGGGAACATGATCGGCGGGACAGAGGAGACCACCACCGGGGTCATTCGTTTGAGAAGCATGGAGAAGCACGGGGTGTTGAAATGCCCTTTGATAGCCGTTAATGACTCCAAGACCAAACATTTCTTCGACAATCGTTACGGCACGGGTCAGTCCACCATAGATGGAATCCTTCGAGCCACCAACATCCTCCTGGCGGGCTCAAAGATGGTGATAGCCGGCTACGGCTGGTGCGGTCGAGGGTTGGCCACCAGGGCCAAGGGGATGGGGGCGGACGTCATCGTCACCGAGGTGGACCCGTTGAAGGCCATCGAGGCGATCATGGACGGCTTCCGGGTCATGCCTATGGCGGAAGCTGCCAGAGTGGGAGACGTCTTCTGCACCGTGACCGGAGATGTCAACGTCATCCGGCCGGAGCATTTCCGGGTGATGAAAGACAACGCGGTGGTGTGCAACTCCGGGCATTTCAACGTCGAGATTGATATACCCGGTTTGGGGAAGATGGCACGAAAGAAAAGGCAGATCAGGGAGTTCGTGACCGAATACACCCTGCCTAAAGGCAGGCGGATCAACCTTCTGACCGACGGCCGGCTGGTTAATCTCTCCGCGGCTGAGGGGCATCCTGCCTGCGTGATGGACATGTCCTTTGCCAACCAGGCGCTGTCGGCGGAATACCTGGTGAATCATGGCGCTAAGTTGGAAAACAGGGTATATCCTGTGCCGGAGAAGATTGATTCCGAAATAGCCCGCCTGAAGTTAAAATCTCTGGGCGTGAAAATCGATCGCCTTACCCCCGAACAGAAGGAATATCTGGCCGCCTGGGAGCTGGGAACCTAGAAATTCACATCTCTCTTCTCTTTTCAAGTAGAGAGTACTACCGGGGAGGGCCAAATGTCCTCCCCTATTACATAGCGAGTTTTTCTGATAGCGGCGGGAATTCCCAAACGGGTCTCCGTCATCCCGCCGAGATGGCTGAAGTAGAGAAGACTGTTGTTGCAGGGCAAGCCCTACGGCCTGCGCCCTCAGGGCAAGCTCTTACCGCGCAGCAAGTCAGGTTAGGGGTGAGAGAAACCCGCCTGGGAGGGCACCCCGAATCACCAGCCACAGAGCAACAGCCGACAGTAACAACCCAGCCCAAGAGATGTCAGCCGATCGCGATGGCTTCTTTCAAGTACGGAAGATAATAACTGGGGGGATTACTTCTCAAGGTCCTTGAGCTTCTGCTTGGCCAGCTCGGCCTCCTGGGTGCCGGTGTGTTTGTCTACAAGCTCCTGCAGGTATTTTTTGGCCTGCTGCACGCTCTTGAGCTCGAGGAGGGACAAACCCAACTTGTAAAGTGCGCTGGGGACTTTGGCACCGGTGGAATAGTCCTCCAGAACCTTATGGAACTCAATCGCAGCCTTGGTATGGTTCTTCTTGGCGTAATAGCATTCTCCCAGCCAGTACTGAGCATTGGAGGCCTGTTCCGTTTCAGGGAAGTATTTGAGGTAATTGGCAAAGCCGGTTATGGCCAGATCGTAGCTCCCCTTGGTTAAGTCGAGATAGGCGGCGTCGTAGAGTTGTTTAGGATCGACATTGACCATCACGGTGGAGGTGTCGGAGACGGACCCGGTATCCTTCCGGGTGGAGATCTCCCTCTTCACCTGTTCCATCTTTCGGGAAAGCTCGGGGAACCTGTGACCCAAATCTTCCAGCTTGCTCTCCACGATTCCCATTCTCTCATCCATGCCTCCCAGGGTACTGGCCAGGTCGGCTCTCATCCGGCTGGTCAGCTCTATCTGCTCCTCGAGCAGGCTGTCCAGCCTGGCGGTCCGCTCCTCCAGCCTTTTGTTGCTCTGCTCGAGGAAGTCAGCCTGGTTTTTTAGCCGGACTATCTCCCGCCGGGACGCGCAGCCGGAGAAAAGCAGCACGACCAGCAGGAAAGAGACAGCAGAAGCTATCCTGAGCCTGGTCAATCCTCTCACCTCGCTTGAGTTCCCGGCTTACTGCCGGGAAAATACAACTGAGGGCAGATCAATAGATCTGCCCCCTTTATCTGTTCAAAAACTCGCGGCCTAAACTATTTCGGCGACACCAGGATAAATTCGGCCCTTCGGTTCTTGGCCCATGCCTTCTCGTCGTGTCCCGGGTCGAGAGGTCTCTCCTCTCCGTAGCTGACGATGGATAACCGAGTGGGATCGACCCCCTGGTCTATCAGGAATTGCATGGCCGCCCTTGCTCTCTTTTCGCCGAGAGCCAGATTATACTCCACCGTACCCCGCTCATCACAGTGCCCCTCGATCCTGATGATCGCCTCCGGGTTATCCTTCAGCTGGGACGTGTTTTTCATGAGGATGTCCGCGTCACCCGGGCGTATGGCGAACTTGTCGTAATCGAAATAGACGGTCTGCAGGAGTATCTCCTTCGGTGGTGGCGGCGGCGGTGGTGGCGGTGGTGGCGGTTCCGGTTCGATTACCGGCTCCGGTTCCACCCAGGGCTCGGGCATCTGGCAACAGCCAGCAATCAGCATGGTCACAAGTAGGACCACGAGTAAAACAATTGCGTTACGCATCTCCCCTCTCCTTTTATTAAGGAATGAAAGCGTCTGTTAACAAAATCGTCATCTTGAATTCCAACATGAACTATAAGTCTATTTGCTACTTCACTGCGACACGATCATGAAATCGTCTCTGCGGTCCCCAGACCAGCAACCCTCGTTATGGCAGCGATTGGCTCTTTCCTTGCCGTAGGTGATGATGCTGACTCTATCCGCGCTGACGCCCAGATTGACCAGGTAGTCCATGGCGGCACGGGCTCTCTTCTCGCCCAAAGCCAGGTTGTATTCCACGGTGCCTCTCTCGTCGCAGTTACCCTCGATTCTGATCTTAACCGCAGGATTCTCCTTCAGCACCTGTGCATTCCCGCTTAAGATCTCCCGATCCTCCGGCCGGAGAGCATATTTGTCGAAGTCAAAGTGGATGGGCTGAAAATCCGCCTGGGTAATCTCCTCCTTGATCACCTCCTCCTCCGGAATTACTGGCGGCGTGGTCGGGGTCTCCGGTTCGGTGACCACCGGAGGCGCTGGCTCCTCCACCGGAGGCGGCTTCTTGCCGCAAAAGCTGAACAGAAACAAAACCAGAATCCCCACAAGCATGACGCCTGATATACGCATGTTTCACCTCCTTGATATTACATTTTTAGTTTTTCGCTTCGGACAGGTTACATTTCCTATTGCCGATTCTCCCCATCTCTAAATTATTAGTCCCTATAGTATGTTGTTTATCGACAAAAAGCAAGCACAAACCATCCATGTTTAAAAAAAAATTAAACGCCTCAGAATCTGGGGGACCAGGAAGGATTGTAGTTCTCCCCCTCTCCTGTTATTCTCCGTTGAGATGAGCCGTCCCAGTGCATGCTGTAGACCTCATATTTTCCCGTGCGGTTGGAGCCGAACACGATGTGCAGGCCATCCGGCGACCAGCGGGGGTTCTCGTTCGAGCCCTGGCTGGTTAACCGGCTCATGTTCTCTCCGGTCACGTCCATGGTATGGATATCCAGCCTTCCCCCTCCTCTCAAAACGAAGGCAATTCGGTCCCCCCGCGGAGACCAGCAGGGGGAGTCGGTTATGTCTCCGGTATAGGTGAGCCTCCTTAGATTCGCACCCTCCGCATCCATAACGTAGATCTGAGGATAGCCCGATCTGTCGGAGGTAAAAGCGATCTCCTTGCTGTTAGGCGACCAGGTGGGCGACGAATCGATTGCCCGGCCATAGGTTAACCGGCGTACTATCTTCCCCTCCGGCGTCAAAAGATATATCTCCGGATTTCCGTCCCTGGTCAGGGTGACCGCCAGGTACTTCCCGTCCGGTGAAAAGGCCGGAGCGGAGTTGAGGCCCGGATAGGAGGCCAGAATCTCGCTTTTGCTGGCAGCGAGGTCGGTTACCCATAAATCCGGGTTACGCTGCTTGTATGACGTGTAGACCAGCTTGCCTCCGTCCGGCGACCAGGACGGAGAGATGTTGATGGAATTATCATTGGTTACCGGGTGGGGATTATTGCCGTCATAATCGCAGATGTAAATCTCCTTTGCTCCATCCATCCAGTGGACGTAAGCGATCTTGGTAGAGAAGATACCCTTCTGTCCGGTAAAGTTCAAAACCACCTCATCTGAGATGGAATGCGCCAGGGCCCGGTAGCTTTCCGGCTTGGCTTCGAATCTGAAGCTCTTGATCACCTTCTTCCTTACCGCGTCCGCTAAATTGATCTCGACTTTCAGCTTCTCTTCTTCAATACGAACCGACCCCTCAAGCAGATAGTGCACTCCAAGCTGATACCAGCCATCCATATTATACATGTCGTTTCCTAAAATTGCCAGGACGAATGAGTCGATCTCCGCCACCCGGAAATAAAGTGAATAACTCAGGTCGTCCCGCACCACCTGCGTGATCCGCCCGGCGTATTCCGACTCAGCCGGCGAGAAGTCGACTACCGCGATGTCCAACGCCTCTATGTACTTTACTGCGCCCTTGGTGATCTTGGCTTCGATTTCGGTCTGGGCCAGGCCAACTTCGAATCGGTTCAATAATATAACTAAAGTTAGAAGAAGCAAGAGAAATTTCTCAGAAGGTCTCCAGCCCGTGAAACGGTTCCTTGATTTGATCATACCGGGTGTGCTCCAATGCATCTGTGGGTGCGGTTGCGACCCACGGGTGAATCTTTCTTTACTGAATATACTCAAACTCCAGATGAATTCCCAGATATTCCCCCCGATATTCCGTCGGGAGCGGGGGAAAAGGCACGCTGCTTAATATCGCCCTCATGGCCGATTGATCAAACAAGTCTATTCCAGAGGACTTCTCCACCTGCGCATCCAGAATTCGCCCGTCCTTTAATATCTTGAAATATAGGGTTACCCGCAGGACCGCGGACGCCTGCACCGGGTTATCCCACAGGTTCCGGATTCTCCCGAACACTAAGGATAGATAATAGGACGACCCGAAGCCCATTCCATCCACGGTGGCGGCGCTTATGCCGTTGCCCAGCCCGTATTCGGCGCCAAACTCATCCTCCTGGGTTATCTTTCCCGTCTCCTTGTTCTTGGGGGTATCCTTCTTGGCGTTCACCGTTCCGGTTTTCGCGGGAGTGGTCTTTTTCGTTTGTTTTTTCTTCTTGGAAGATTTCTTGTTGAGTTCCTTTACCGAGACTCCCTTCTCCTTCTGCTTGGAGACGGTGAGCTTGGCCTTGGTTGCCTCTCCCGGAGAACCCTTCCCTCCCCCACCTCTTCTGGGCATGCTCACCAGACCCACCCGATAGATCGTCGGGTAGCCCTGCAGCATGGGCTTCACCGGGGAGGACAAGAACAATCCCACGATGACACCCATGTGCACAATCGTGGATAGGATCAGGCTTCTTTTCATACTGGATCCGGATTCACCGCGTTATCTCTTTATCTGGCCGGCTCGGTTACCAGCCCCAGATTTTCAATCCCCAAGCTTTTTATCTTCCCCACCACGTCTATCACCAGGCCGTAGGGAACGTCCTTATCAGCCCTCAAGAATACCGATCGGGAGCCTTTCTTCCGGGTCACGTCACCTAAGATTCCCGCAAACCGGTCCAGGTTGCTGACTCTTTCGTCTATGTAGATCTGCTGCGCCTTGGTGATGGTCACCACCACGCCCTCTCCCATATCCTCGGGCGTGGCCTGAGCACGCGGGAGGGTTATGTCGATTCCGCTCTGCATCATGGGCGCGGTGATCATGAAGATGATCAAAAGCACCAGGATCACGTCCACCAAGTTGGTGACGTTTATGTCGTGCAGCGCATCGTATGTTCTCTTTCGCGGCAACTTTAACCCCCAAAAACGTCCGCCGTCTACGGTCCGCCGTCCGCGGCCGCACAGCGGATTATTGGACTATCTCTTCTTTCTTTGCGGCGGCAAGAAACTCCAGGGCGAAATTATCCACCTGGGTGGAGATCACCTTGAGCTTGTTGTTGAAGAAGTTATAGGCCATCACCGCCGGTATGGCCACCGCCAGTCCCATGATGGTGGCAATCAGCGCCTCGGCGATTCCCGGCGCCACCACGGCCAAGCTGGCCGAGCCTCTCACCCCGATGGAAGCGAAAGAGTGCATGATCCCCCATACCGTTCCCAGAAGACCGAAAAACGGGCTTACGTTTCCCGTGGTCGCCAGAAAGACTATGGACTTCTCCAGACGGTTCATCTCCTCCTGACCGGTTCTCTCCAGCGTCATCCTGATCACGTCGAACTTGTCCTTTCGGATGCCCGGCTCAACCTCCTCCACCGCGGCCACCTCCGGGTTCCCACCGGGGTTTTTCCTCTCCGCGCGAAGCTCATCCAACTCCTTGAAGCCGGCCTCCAACATATTGGACAAGGGCGTATGCCTATATTTGATGCAGGAGATGTAAACCTCGGGGATGGAGGGTCTTCGCCTGAAGAGTGAGAGAAACTTTTGGGTTTCCGCATTGGTCCTGCGAAAAAGCGCTATCTTCTGAAACGTGATTGCCCACGAGACCAGTGAGAGAAAGAGGAGTATGATCAGCACGATCTGGGCAAAGAGATCCATGTCCCGTATCATTCCCCAGAGGGTGCCCTCGAACGGGCCTGCGGGACTCAAGAAAAGTATGACGGCGGGGCTATACAATTTTAGATCACCTTTCTTCTTTTTTCGGTTCTTTAGCTGCCTCACCTTACGTTCGATGCAAGCATCCATGCAAAACTCATAAAGAATACGAAACCGCTTCCTTCGAGTCAAGAAAAAACGACACAGCAGGCCGAGAAACAAAAAGATCTTTTCCTTATTAGTTATTCTACACAGCTTCCTTCCTCCCCGCCTACTTTTTTTTGCCCTAACCCCCTGACTATGCCGAGAAGCTGGAACGCGGCTTGCCCCGGGGTTGTGGTGGTTCCCTGCTCAAATCCCGGTCCGAGATAGTGAAAAGTCCTCCCGTCAAGGAGGACTCTCCAATCCTGAATCAAAGCGAGTTTGCTTTTTTGGCAATACCTGGTGAGTCTTGGAATAAGTTGTGGCTAAGGAGTGGACGTCTCCGGTGCGGCCTCCTTTTCTTTGACTATCAGATGCGCGATCAACTCGATCAAGAATCCGTAGATGATTCCCATGATCAGGGTTCCCAGAAAGACTTTAAAGCCCTGGAACGCGAGTCCCCCCAAGGCCATGGGGATGGAGACAATAAAACCGAGGATGATTCCATGAATCATGTGGTTGATCTTCCAGGCGCTTATTCCGATCACGAAGCCCAACAGTGCGCGGCTGAAGATGATGGACCAGGACATGGCCGCTGGCATCTCCGGCTGCCCGCTGGAGGCCAGAAGCCAGCAAACGACCCCGAACATGAACCCCAGGATCGTGGTCACCAAAAGCCTCATACCTCTCATATCCCCTCCTCATTTTAAGAGGTTGACTTATGTCTTCGAGTCAGAGAGCATTTAACAGAGAATGTCTTTCCTTGTCAAGAGAATTCTTTTGGTCAGCGTCGTTTGTCCGAAATGGCGAAGCCTTTCGGACATCAAGACATCGGATAGAATGTCATTGCGAGTCCCCCGGACGGGGGGCGAAGCAATCTCCATGTAGTGGCAGCTCAATGAGATTGCTTCGTCGCTCGGCTCCTCGCAATGACGGGGCAATTAGTTGATTCCCCCCCTGTGGCCAGATTTTCAACCTTGCCCTTTTCCTTCAAGGGAGAGGGGGGCTCATCATATGGAGTGTCCACCTTTAGGTGAACCTGGCGAAGCTCCTGACCCAGTTCGTCAGTTTAAGTCAAGCTGAAGTCGAAGATCCCGCCGTGGCGGGGCTTGACACTCCAACAACCGTTTTCCCCTCCTCACCTTTTGCCAGTCCTCAGACAATTGACTTGACAGTCTGGCCACTCGACCATATATTTGGGCGAGTTTTTGAAGGCCTGAGAGTAGTCTGCGAATTCCAAAAACAGGCAAGGTGGATAGTGGCGAACGAAATACCAATAGATCAGTTGGAGAGAATAGTCGGAAAAGAAAATCTCAAAGTCGAACTGCAGGGAGTATTCATCTCGCCGGAGAGCAGTTCGGACGTATCCGAGGTGGTGAAATTAGCCAATCAGCAGAAATTCAGGTTATTCCCCTCGGGCTCGGGCTCGATTCTGGATCCCTCGAAATTCACCGCTGAGAAGGTGGTCGTTCTGAGGTCTGACAGGCTGAACAAGATCACCAGGGTGGTCCCCGAGGACCTATACGTGATTCTTCAGTCGGGTTTTCCTCTGAAAGCCTTGAGCCAGCACATTGAGTCCTTCAAGCTGTTTTATCCGCTGGCCGACGCCGGTTCTGCCGGCACCATCGGGGGAGCCGTAGCCGCCAACTTCAAAGGAAAATCGGGAGAGAAAACCCTTCAAACCAGCGAGTACGTTCTGGCGCTGGAGATCGTCGATCCCGAGGGCCAGATTCTGAGAGTGGGCGCAAGGACGTTCAAGTCGGTTACCGGATACGATCTTCCCCGGCTTTATGCCGGGTCGTGGGGCACTTTGGGTTTCATAAGTGAAATAAGCCTAAGACTGGTTCCTGCAAGGAAAAGGAAAGACTATCCTGCTGTTGCATTTGAGCAGCCGACAAGAGAAAGGAGCAGGAACCAGGACGACCCCAAAGTAGTCCTGAGTTCTCGCATCAAGAGGTCACTGGACCCCAACGGGGTCTTCATCAGTTTCGATTCGCTGGCGTGAGAGATCTTTCGCCTTAGACTACAACAGCAGCCGGAAAGACCATCTGAAAGCGCGATTTACCGTCAGTTGCTGGTCGCCGTCCAAGACCTTTCCCTGCTTTCATCCATCCCAAAAACTCCTTGACTTTAAAGAACGTTTCGTTTAGGTTACACGTAGATATAATGGTTGAACAACAAGCGACTTTTTGTCTTTAAAAGGAGGATAAAGTGAGTTTTAACTGGACCGTTTCAGCCAGGGCGCGGGAGATGAAATCTTCCGCCATCCGCGAGATACTGAAGATAACAGAAAGACCCGACATCATCTCTTTTGCCGGCGGTCTGCCCGCACCCGAGCTCTTCCCCATCCAGGCGCTGAAAAAAGCCTGCGCCAAGGTCCTGGATACCCATGGACCCAAATCCCTGCAGTACAGCCTCACCATGGGAGTGCTTCCATTACGTGAGATCCTGGCCGAGCGCCTGTCCAAGAAAGGGCTGCCGGTAACCATAGACAATCTCTTCATCACCGGAGGCTCCCAACAGGGTCTGGATCTGGTAGCAAAGGTTTTTCTGAACGAGGGAGACGCGCTGCTGTGCGAGAATCCCACCTATCTGGGAGCAATCCAGGCGTTTAATGTCATGAGACCAAAGTATGTCACCGTCGAGATGGACCAGGAAGGCATGATCGTAGAGCAGGCAGAGGAGAAGATAAAGGAGCACAATCCCCGGTTCATTTACGTGGTGGCCGATTTTCAGAATCCATCCGGCATAACCATGAGCCTAAAGAGAAGGAAACAACTGGTGACGCTGGCGGAGAAGTACCAGATTCCGATCGTCGACGATAACCCTTACGGTGAGCTCCGGTACGTGGGAGAACCTCTCCCCTCGCTTCAGAGCATGGGTAAGGATCTGGTGATAGAACTGGGCACCTTTTCTAAAATCGTGTCGCCCGGTTTGAGGATCGGTTGGGGTATAATCTCCACTGAAATCACCACCATGTTTGAGCGCCTGAAGCAGGGCGCTGATCTGCACACCAACACCTTTGCCCAGTACGTGGTGTACGAATACATAAAGGCAGGAAACTTGGACCGCCACATTGAGGAGATCAAAGCCTCCTACAGCGAGAGAAGGGGAGTGATGATTGAGGCCTTAAAAGAGCATTTTCCTGAAGACGTCAAATGGTACGAGCCGGAGGGAGGGCTCTTCCTTTGGGTGGAGTTGCCCCAAGGTATCTCCGCCACAGACCTGCTACCGGTGGCAGTTGAAGAGAAGGTGGCCTATGTGCCGGGGAAGCCCTTCTATCCCCATGAGGATAAAGATAACACCCTGCGGCTTAATTTCTCCAATGCCAACCCGGATCTGATTCGCGAAGGAATCAAGAGGTTAGGGAAAGTCCTCCGGGAGAACGTTAAAGCCCTCAACCTCAAGAAGGAAGACACTGAACAGAAGGTAAGTTAAAGACAGATCCTATTGCGGGCAGAAGCTGCCGCTTTGGGCGCGCAGCTTCTGCCTTTTTTGGCTTTCTTCTTTCCGTGTGAAGATTCCACCGCGCGCGCCGAGCGATTGTGTACCTACGGGTAATCTTCCCCTCAAACCGAAAAAAAATCAGTTCCAGCCCCAGATTTTTCCGCCAGGAGTCCAACCTCCGTTCTCTCAGGAGGTTATACCGGGCAACTCGGACACATCCTGTCCTGTTTTTTTAAGACTTTCCTTAAGTTCTATACTTATAATGTATGTGACGAAACCTGGAACGTCACCTTGGGTCAATCAAAGAGTTAGGGTTGAGCAGAAGTCTTTGTGTTTTGCACAAGTCAGCGGAAGATGCCCGGTTGCTCTCAGGGTCCGCTTCAGTGCTCCGTCTTGGCGGGCCCCTCTGAAGGGACATTCTGAGCCTGGGAGAACCGGGGCGCCTTCGGCAGGAATCCCCTCTCCCTTACCTTTCCCAGATGGCTGAAGAGAATTGAGTTGATTTTAAGCTTGCATACCCTTATAATAACCAAGTTGATTTCTTTTGAGAGAAGTCAAATTGAACCGACTGTAACGAGTGTCGCTTGGAGGTTTAATGCTGAGCTTAGAGGAACAACTGAAGGTCATCCGGCGGGGAACGGTGGAGATCATCCCAGAAGAGGAACTCATAGACAAGCTCAAACGATCCATTCAGGAAAATAAGCCCCTCAGAATAAAGCAGGGCTTTGATCCTACTGCTCCAGATATCCACCTGGGACATACGGTCTGCTTAAGAAAGCTGAGGCAATTTCAGGAATTGGGGCATCAGGTGATCCTGATAATAGGAGATTACACCGGCATGGTTGGAGACCCATCCGGGCGCTCGGAGACCCGTCCGCAGCTCACCGAGGACGAGATAAGAAGGAACGCGCAAACCTACCAGGAACAGTTCTTCAAGGTGGTGGACGAGAGCAAGACCGAGGTGCACTTTAATGGGGAGTGGTTCAGCAAGATGAGCTTCCACGAGATCATGCGCTTAGCGTC
>JBARPX010000255.1:0-13158 GCA_049643405.1 Candidatus Zixiibacteriota bacterium | reverse complement strand
CCACACCACTCCGCCCAGAAATCGACTAAGCAGGGTTTGTCCGATTTGAGCACCTCGCCTTCGAAATTGCCATCAGTGAATTCAATGGTCTCGCTCATCTTTTGCCTCCAGGAGTTTACGAATTAACGTGAAGACTGCCGCATCTTATTCAATGTCCTTTCCACTTCCTTTAGCCTTTGCACATAAAGATCGAGACGGGAGAGATGGGCTTCGATCCTCTTGATCTCATGAATCTCCCGCGCCGGACAACCAAAGATGGTCGTGCCATCGGGCACGTCTTTGGTTACTCCCGACTGAGCTCCGATCACCACCCTGTTGCCGATCTTGATATGCCCCACCAGTCCCGCCTGTCCTGCAAGAACGGCGTTATCTCCCACCCTGGTGCTGCCGCTTATTCCTACCTGTGCCACGATGATGCAGTTTTCTCCGATGTCCACGTTATGCCCGATCTGAACCAGATTATCGATTTTGGTCCCCCTCCCTATCCGGGTGACGCCCAGGGCGGCACGGTCTACGGTCACGTTCGCGCCGATCTCCACATCGTCCTCGATCTTCACCCCGCCTATCTGGGGGACCTTTCGGTGGACTCCCCTTTCCTTAGCATAGCCAAAGCCGTCCGATCCGATCACCGTGCCGGAGTGAATTATCACCTTCTTCCCTATCTCCACGTTCTCCCTGAGGGTGACGTTAGGATAAATCAAGCAGCTTTCTCCGACGCTCGAATTGGCTCCGATAAAACTGCCGGCCAGAACGGCGGAGTTGCGTTTCAACCGTACTCCCTTCTCCAGTACCACGAAGGGCCCTATGTGCACTCCCTTCTCCAGATTTACGTCTTCGGCCAAAACTGCTGTTGGATGAACGGCTTCCGGATAAACCTTCTTGACATCGACAAAGAGCTCCACTGCCCGGGCAAAGGCCAAATAGGGATTAGGGTGCCTTATGAGAGGTACTTCGACGCCCTCAGTACTGGTCTCCTTGCCGACGATCACCGCTGAAGCGGATGTGGTCTTGAGAAAAGGGGCGTACTTTGGATTAGCCAGAAAGGCCAACTCGCCTGTCTGAGCATCTTCGATTGCCGCGACTCCGACGATCCCGGTGGCCGGATCACCCACCAACTCCCCCTCCAGGTATTCAGCGATCTCGGCTAAGCTCTTCTCCATTCTTCAAAGTCTCCTGGCAGCGGCTGAAGCAGGATTTCTTGACTCAACGCGTTACTCCAGTCTGTTGAGCTCCTCTAAAACCAGATCGGTCAGATCCAGACCAGTCTTGGCATAGGCTACGTTCCCGTTCACCGAGTCGAAGATCATTATGTAATTCTCCTCCACGGCGATCTTCTCTAAGACCTGGTTGATCTTTTCAAGAATCGGTCTGGTCAGTTCGGCGTTCCTCTTTTCCGCCCTTCCACCGGGACCGAAGACGTCATTGGTGAGCCTTTGGTATTCCAGATCCTGGTTTTTGAGATTTTCTTCCTTTTCTTTTCTTTTGGCCTCGCTTAGGAGCAGCTTCGTTTTGTCTAAATCTCCTTCTAGGCTGTCGATGGTCCGCTCCAACTCGGCTATCTCCTCCTGCCATACTTTGACGTCCTTGTCGAACTCAGCCTGGGCATCGGCAAATTCTTTAAACTCGGTGCGGAGCCTCATGGAGTCCACGTAACCGATTTTCCCCTCCTGGGAGGAACTCTCGCCTGCCCAGAAGAAGAGAGATACTCCCGTCAAAAATAAGAGTGCAGTAAAGAGAGCGATGATTTTCCCTTTCACCACGTTTCCTCCTTAAAGTGATCGGGTTTGACAGACACGCATTTTCCTCTAATGAGCTTTCTTACTTTTCGTCGGGTGGTTTCTTAAAACGTCGTTCCGAATTGAAAGTGCGGTTTCCATTCTCCCTTGTCGGGGTGGTCGAAACCATAGCCAAAATCGAATCCGATGAGCCCCATTCCAGGAATCATCAGCCTCACCCCCAAACCCAGCGACCTGAAGAGGTCCTGGTCGGACTTGTGCTCTAGTGCGAAGGGCTTCATACTCCTGCCGCTGCGCCAGGCGTTTCCGGCGTCGGCAAAGAGGAGAAGGTACATCTGCTGCTCCACCAGCGGGTACTGCAATTCCACGTTATAGACCAGCATGCTTCGGCCCCTCAGCACAAACCCAGAGAGGTCGCTCGGGCCAATTTTGCCGTCGGAGTATCCCCGGATCATCCCGTCCGGGTCTGTGCCTCCGGGTGAGAATCTTTCGGCGTAAATTCCGAGCGCTTCCCGGTCCCGGCCGTCCAGCACTCCCACCTTCAGGTGCGTTGCCAAGACAAAATTCCAGAGGAGCTTTTTGAAGTGGCTGGCCTCGAAGATGTGTTTATGGTACGAGAAGTCTCCTCCCAATAGCTCTGCCCCCAATTCCGTCCTCCAGGAAAAGACGGATCCCTTGGTGGCGAATTGAGGAAGATCTCTGGAGTCCCTGACTATGGTGAAGGAGGTGGTGGCACTGTTTCGAGGCCAGTCCACCGCCTCCAGATAATGCGGGGGAGTGTAGGTAGAGTCATATCGTGTTCCTGTAGAGTCGGTCTTCCACGTCCACCCAGAAGGCTCAAAATCATCATAACTTATCTGCTCCCAGCGATAACGCCAGTATACTCTGAAATAATCATCCGGCCAGGAAAGCCTCCTGCCCAATCTCAGCCCGAATCCCTTCTTCTCTTCAGCAAAATCATCATACCATTTTTGATTGACTTGATAGATGTCGAAACCGACCGATGTGGGTGTACCCCTAAACCAGGGCTCTGTAAAGGACAGCTCTATGGTCTGCCTGGTTTTGCCGAAATCCCAGTTGAGCGAGAGGTTCTGGCCGTTTCCCCGGAAATTGGGAATCCCCAGGCCTATGTTTCCCATCAGCTTGTCCCGGGCGCTGTAACCGGCCCCAAACATGATCTGGCCGGTGGGTTTCTCCTCCACCTTGATGATCAGATCGATGTCACCGTTTGGCAGGACCTCGTAGTCCGGCTCAACGTTGGAGAAGTAATTCAGATAGTTGACGTCGCGCAGGCTGCGCATCAGAAAAGAGCGCCGGAATCTTTGCCCGGGTACAAGCGAGAGCTCTCTTCTGATCACCTTCTCCTTGGTTTTGGTGTTTCCCCTGATGTTTATGTAGCGGACATTCGCCGGCACGCCTTCGGTAATGTTGTAGGTGACGTTTACCACGTCCTCCCGGGTGGTAGTCTGGTCTTCCACCTGTGTGTAGAGATGCCCGTCTTCCTGGTACAGGAAGTAAATGTCGCCCAGCGTTTGGTCGTACTTCTCCTGCGAGTAAACGTCGCCTTCCTTGAATCTCACCAGCTTCATGAGCTTATCTGAGTCAAAGAGCTTGTTCCCCTCCCAGCTGACCTCCCCGAATCTGTACTTCTGCCCCTCCGCCAAGCCGATCCGGATGAACAGGTTCTTCTTGTCCGGTCCATACCACATGGAGTCGGAGCCGATCTGAGCATCAAGGTACCCCTTTCTCTTGTAGAACTCTATGATCGCCTCCTTATCCTCCTCATATTGATCCGGATCGAACTCCCCGCCCCGCCACCAGCTATCCTGCTTATTCTCCATCTGTTTTCTGATCTTGGATGCCTTGAAGGCCTGGTTGCCCTCCACGTAGATCTTCTTGATCTTGACCTTCCTGCCCTCGTCGATCTCAAAAGCCAGGATCACCTCGCCGGGAGTGTCGGTTAAGATCAGCTCTGATCGGATCTCGGCCGAAAGGTATCCCTTTTCGTTATAGAGTGACTTAATCCCGTCCACGGCGGACTTCACGTCCACCTGACTTATTACCTTGCCTGCCGTGATGTTGATCTTTTCGTCGAAATCTTGCTTCTTTATCTTGCGGTTTCCGGAGATCTCGATTTCCCTGACCCGGGGAAACTCCTTCACCACTATGAACAGTTTTACCTCGTCCGCCTGCTCCTCTCCCTCAATCTGTATGTCCGAGAAGAGATTCATGGCATATATTCTCTTGATGGCCTCCTGGATGGTGGCAGGTCTCAGCTCGGAGCCGATTACCAGGCCGGACATATTGACGATGAGGGACTGGTTCACGCTCCGATTGCCGCTCACTTCAACCTTGCCAATAATCGCGGCAGAGGAGGTCTGGCAAAGAACTAAACTTGCCAGAACAAAGACGATTGCAGTAATTCTCAGTACGTGCACAACCGAACCCTTTTTGAGGTTAAGTGTCCGTTACGGGATAAACTTGTCGCGCCTCTCCGGTCGGCCCTCAGCGGGGTAGCACGATCTTTTCTATCTGCACCTCGACAAACTCCTGACGGTGCCCTTTTTTTCTTCTGTACTTCACTCTCCTTTTGAACTTGAAGACCGTGACCTTATCCCCCTTGCCTGAAGCGATGACCTCGCCTTCCACTTTGGCGTTTTCCACATAAGGCGATCCCACCAGCGGTTCTTCGCCCCCGATGAAAAGCACCTTATCGAAGGTCAGTTTGTCCTTTGGCCCAACCTGGAGCTTGGGTATTCTCACCCTCTCCCCTTCCTTTACGCTGAATTGAAACCCGCCACTCTCGAAGATGGCATACATGGAGTTCCTCCTCTATTTGTAAGCTATACCTCAATGATATACGATAGCACCGATATCCTGCGAGCTTTTTTTGTCAGGCATGCCGTTTTTCCCGTCATACTGCGTAACTCCGCACCTATTTTTTGGACTTGAACATGTCGGTCACGTCCATGTTCTTGTCGAGATCAAGCACCTTGAACTCGCCAGACGTCATGTCCGGGTCTTTCACCAACTCTATGTCCAGCTTTAGCTGCTTGCTCAGCTTTCGCATACGGTTAGTCTTTCCTTCCCTCAGAATCCCTGCCTCGTCCGGATGCACCAGCAGCCGGTAATTCCTGCATCGGGAGCCCACCTTGGCCCGGCTGAACCACCTTTCGATTTTCGTAGCGGTGGTCTCCTTTGAGACCACCCTTCCGATACCTCCACAGCACGGGCAGATTTCGCTTAGGGTATGTAGTATGGAGGGTCTGATTCTCTGCCTGGTCATCTCGACCAAGCCGAAGTCGGAGATGGGCAGGATGCTGTTCTTGGAGCGATCGTGCCTGAAACCAGCCTTGAACTCCTCAAAAACCTTTTTTCTGTTCCCCAGTACTTCCATGTCAATGAAGTCGACGACGATCAAGCCTCCGATGTCGCGTAATCTAATCTGGCGGGCAATCTCCCTGGCGGCATCCAGATTGGTTTTGAGCACGGTCGATTCCTGGGTGGTCTTCCCCACGAACCTGCCGGTGTTGACGTCGATGGTGACCATGGCTTCGGTCTGGTCGATGACGAAGTAAGCCCCCTTCTTCACCCACACCTTCCGGTCCAGCATCTTCTCTATCTCTGGCTCGATATTGTAGGCATCGAAGATGGGCACCTTCCCGTCATAGTGTTTCAACTTGGAGCGCAGGGTTTTGGCGGAGGTCTTCAGATATGAAAGGATCTTTCTGTATTCCTTTTTCGAATCGACCACCACGCTCTCCACTTCCGGGGTTAAGATGTCCTGTATTATGCTGTAGATCATGCCGATGTTCTTGAGAAGCAGAGCCGGGGCTTTGGTCTTTTCCGCTTTGCCTGTCAGGTTCTTCCACAGCTTGGAAAGGTTCTTCACGTCCGATTTCAGCTCTCTTGTCTGCTTTCTCTGAGCCACCGTGCGCACGATACATCCGAACCCGTCCGGTTTTATCTCGTAAGCCATCCTCTTCAGCCTTTTTTTCTCCGCCCAATCCGAGATCTTGCGCGACACCCCGACGTGATCTTCTCCGGGAACCAAGACCACGTATCTGCCGGGAAGAGAAAGGTGAGTGGTAACCCTGCATCCTTTGGTGCCTATGGGTTCCTTGGTCACCTGAACCGGAATCTCCTGTCCTTCCTTCAGGACCTCTTGAATACTCTCCGGAGCCTTCCTGGTCTTTTTCGGCTCCTCCTCTTCGTCTAAGAACTCGGCTTCGTACAAAAGGTCAAGCTGACTTTTTGAATCTCCTATATCTGAAAAGTGAAGAAAGGCCGTTTTCTCCAGTCCCACGTCTATGAAGGCCGCTTGCATTCCCGGGAGGACGGATTTGACCTTTCCCTTGTAGATGTCGCCCACTATCCTCTCTGCCTCGGGGCGCTCCACCAGAAGCTCTACCAGTTTCAGATCTTCTAAAACGGCCAGCCGGGTCTCATATTCCGACACGTTGATGATTATATCTTTTTGCATCCTTTGCTCCATTCAATACCTGCCGCACTGCCAGGTCGAGTTTTGCCATATCCACCCGGGTGTTTATGCAGGGACCTTGCGGTCTCTCGTTGAGTATTCCGTAAACCGGAATGGGATAGGCATCCTGAATGCCCGAACAGAGATCCCGCTCGCAGGCCACCGCGACGATGACCGTCGGGTTCTTGTCCACTAACACCTTCCGGGCCAGGGTTCCCCCGGTGGCAATGGAGATGTCGATCTCGTGTTTCTCCTTAAGCTCGATTATGTTGCCGATTAAACACTCCCCGCACCGCCGGCAGTTGTCATGGTTGGCGATTATCTTATGCGGACAATCGAAGTTCTGCAGGCAGTGAGGCAGAAGGATCACTAAGCGATCATTCTTTATCCTCTTTTGGGTCGCCTTAAAGAGCGAATTGTTGACCTGCACAAACGCCTGGCGAACCTGATCCTTCGACAGTCCGAAAAGATGCCCCAGGAAAAGATTGACGGGAAACAGAACCTTCAAGGTTATCTGCTTCTCTCCGTGAGGAAACAAGAAGTCCTTCTCCAATGCCGACGACAGCACTATCAGAAACAGACCTCCCGACACGGTGACGAGAATCAGGAGCACAGCAATCTTGATCGACAGGCTAAAAACCGGATTGGCAGCATTGATCCGGGGAGAGATCAAATACCAGAGGAATAAGCTGGCGATCATGAGCGCCACCAGGCTCAGAATAGACAAACCCAGGAAAGTCCACTTGCTCTGCGTCCTGAACTCTTCTTCCGAATAAGACATAGATTATTTCACCACTCAATCTTGCTGTCCCGCGTTCGGTCGGGCGGGAATCGTTTCCTAATCGTCTGCAAGTTGCCACCGGATGAACAACCACACTGTCACAACGTAGCCGGTGAGTAGACCGGGGTGGACGGCACTCCGGTTCCTTCTTTACCTATTATACTAAGTTGGTAGGAGTTTGTTTTCCTTCTTTCGTGAAAAAGGCTCACTCCAGTTTCTCTCCCGGCCGGACCCGGTATCCCCTGACAAACTCCTGGATGCTCATCCTTCTTTTTCCCTCCGGCTGCACCTCCAGCAGGTTCAGCTTCCCGCGTCCGGTTCCGACCCAGAGACCCTCTTTCTGCTCTGACTCCACCACCTCTCCCGGATTGCCGGAGGAAGAAGTGCTTTCGATTAACTGCGTTTTGAAGACCTTCAGGATCTTTCCCCGGAAAAGGGCAAACGCTCCCGGAGAAGGCGCCAGCCCGCGTATCTGATTCTTGATGTCAACCGCCTCCCCGGACCAGTCGATCCGGCAGTGCTCAGGCGTGATCTTGGGAGCGGGTGTCGCTAGAGAATCCTCCTGTTTTGTCGCTTTAGCCTCCCCCCCTTCGATCAGATCCACTGTCTCTAACAGAACCTCAGCACCGATTTGCGCCATACGATCGTGCACTTCTCCGAAGCTTTCCTCCGGATGAATCTCGACTTCCCTTTGCATGATCATGTTCCCGGTGTCAACCCTCTTCTTTATGTAGAATGTGGTAAGTCCACTCTTGGTCTCACCGTTCATTATGGCCCAGTTGATGGGAGCCGCGCCGCGGTATTTGGGCAGAAGAGAGGCGTGGAGATTAATGGTACCCTTGGGAGGAATGATGAAGACAACCTCCGGGAGAATACGAAAGGCCACCACCACCATCAGATCAGGGCTCAACTCCCTCAACGTTTGAACGAATCCCTCATCTTTCAAATTCCCCGGGGTAAGTATCTTCAGATCATGCTCTCTGGCGAACATCTTCACCGGAGATTCGGAGAGCTTTTGTCCTCTCCCCTTGGGTTTATCCGGGACGGTCACCACCCCAACCATCTCGTGCCTACTCTGGGTCAGTTTTTCCAAACTGGGAATGGCAAACTCCGGGCTTCCCATGAAGATGAGTCGCATAGACCCCTCTTATTGCGGTTAGGACGGGCTTCTTCCGGTAGAAAGCTGGCTCAGTTTCTTGGAGAGGAGTCTTCTCTTGAGGGAACCGAGATGGTCGACGAAAAGAACTCCATCCAGGTGGTCGATTTCATGAGCCAGCACCCGGCTCAAAATGCCCTTTGCCTCGATCACAATCTCCTTCTCGTCTAAGTCTATTCCTCTGACTGTCAGCTCCAGAGGACGGGTGACGTCTGCATAGGTGCCGGGAAGTGAAAGACATCCCTCCTCTTCCGTCTGCTCGCCGGATTTTTCCACGATTACCGGATTGATCACAATCAGAGGCGAATCCTCCAACTGAAATCGCGAGCGATCCACCACTAATATTCTCAGCTCTTCCCCCACCTGGTTGGCGGCCAACCCCATTCCACCTGCATCCTTCAGCGTGCTGAGCATCTCAGATGCGAGCTTCCTTATCTTTTTATCCACGCCGGTGATCTCTTGGGCGCGTTTCCGCAGGACCGGGTCACCATATATCCTTATGGACAATGCGGCCATCTCTTCCTCTTTTTTCCCTCACCAAAATCTTTTCCTGATCACGTTTCCGGGTTGGTCAGACCAAGATTCATTCCCCGGTTTCGACTCGTCCGGCGATGGAGCTCTTCAGGAACTCGATCTTGACATTTTCTGCCACCTTCAGGACTACCTTGTTTTCCTTCTCGTCCATCCCTACGATGGTGCCGTACATGCCGCTGTTGGTGACCACCTTGTCTCCCTTTCGCAGGGTGGAGAGCAGCGTTTTATGCTCTCTCGACCTTTTGGTCTGAGGTCGGATCAAAAGGAAATAAAATATAACCACTATGGCGATCAGAGGCAGAAAGCCGGCTATTCCTCCCCCCTGTTGACCGCCGCCCGTCCCCATGGCATAAGCGGCCTTCGTGATAAACCCTCCCAGTAGGAGGAGTGGCACAAAAAAGAAAATCGCTTTCCTAACTTCGTCTCCGAACTTCTTCATCTCCCCTCTCTTGTTTAATTGTTTTCCTTACTCTCTTCCTCTTTCGTTTCCGTCGACTGATATTTGCTCAAGAACTCCTTCTTCCACTCCGAAAAGCAATTTTGTAATATAGCATCTTTTGCCATCTTCAGCAAGTCAATATAAAAAGAAAGGCTGTGGATGGTAGCAAGCCTTAGTGCGCTGACCTCTCCGGTGTTGAATAGATGTCTCAGATATGCCCGGCTGTAATTCTGACAGGTCGAGCAGCGGCAATCCGGGTCCACCGGAGAAAAGTCCTCGGCATAACTTGAGTTCTTTATGATCAGCTTGCCGAATCTGGTGAAAAGACTCGCATTTCTCGCATTTCGGGTGGGAAGCACGCAGTCAAACATGTCGATTCCTCTGGAGATTGCCTCCACCATATCTTCGGGTGTTCCCACCCCCATCAGGTATCTTGGTTTTTCCTCCGGGATATGTGAGACGCATAACTCCACCATCTCAAACGTCGTTGTCTTGGGCTCTCCCAGGGAAAGCCCTCCGATAGCATATCCCGGAAAATCCATTCTCACCAGGGCCTCGGCCGAGGTTTTTCTCACCTCCGGATAGGTGCTACCTTGAATGATACCAAACAAAGCCTGCCCCTGTTTGGACTCTTTCTCCTCCAACTCCCGGTGTGTCTGCTTTGATCTTTGTGCCCAATTTAGGGTCAGCTTGTTTGCTCTATCCGCCTGCTCGAAGGTGGCAGGATAGGAGATCGGCTCGTCTAAAACCATTATGATATCGGCACCCAGGGCGCGTTGAATCTCCACCACCTTCTCCGGAGTGAAGAGATGGTAAGATCCGTCCAGGTGCGACTGGAATCTGACGCCCTCTTCCATGGTCTTGGTGAGGGTGTTCAAGCTGAATACCTGAAATCCGCCGCTGTCAGTGAGGATCGGCCTGTCCCAACTCATAAACTTGTGCAGACCGCCAGCTTTCGCTACGAGGTTGTGCCCCGGCCTCAAATAGAGATGATAGGTATTGCCCAGAATGATCTCCGCTCCGACCTCTTCGAGGTCCTGCGAGGAGAGGGTCTTAACCGATGCTTGAGTGCCTACCGGCATGAAGACCGGAGTAGTGACCTCCCCGTGGGGAGTCTTTATCACCCCTGCCCTGGCGCTGGACTTTGTGTCTTTCTTGACTACCTTGAATTCGAAATCGTTCAACCGGGACTTCCTTTGACTTAGTGACGGGATCAATTCCCGCCACTATGGTGAACCGTTAAACGTCAATCACAGAGCGAGGCACTCAGGCCCCCCGATTCGTCTTCGTAGTTGCCCCATTCATGGGGCGAAGTTCGGCCCGAATAATCGGGCGACTACATTGAAAAACACCATACGCTTCCGGACACGATTTTCTCAGGCGCGCCCATAGGTGGCCAACACCTCTCCGATGGCTCGATACTGGTGGGCTTTGGGGCAATAGCAGAAAAGCTTCATCTTCTCCACGTCCGGCTCGCCCTCGTCATTCAAGAACTCGGAGTCTATGTGCGTGGCCACGATTTCGCCGATGAAAAGAGTATGAGAGCCGAGATCCGGCATATGCCTGACCACGCATTCCAAATTCACCGGGCATTCGGCGATCAAAGGAGCATTTACTTTTGTGCCCTTCACGGGAGTCAGCTTTGCCTCGGCGAATTTGTCCGTGTCCTTTCCTGAGGTGGTTCCGCAGAAATCGGTCGCCTTGAGCAATGCGCCCGAAGGGACATTGACCACGAATTCTTTTGATTCTTTTATGATGTCATACGAGAAACGATTCTTCCTTATGGCTATACCGATCATGGGCGGCTCGGAACAAACCACCCCCACCCAGGCAAGTATGATGATGTTAGGCTTTTCCCCTCTCTTTTGGCAACTCACCATGACCGTCGGAAGTGGAAACAACATAGTCTGGGGGTTCAACGTCACTTTGGGCATCTTCCGGGTCTCCGATTTCTTTTCAAAAGAGACATTTTAGTTCTTCCTATTGGCATAAAGCTAAAGCTCTTTTTACCAACATGCCAGTATTTTATCTTCAGAATCCTTTTAGGAATTTATACAATCTCAACAGTTTTGAATTGATCTTACTTATCTGATGGTATTGCTTTTGAACCGCACCAAATCGCCTGAAAGACTGTTCAACGGACTCAATCATACTGCCTTCAAAGTCAAAGTTCTTGGTTCGGTCAGAGAGAAACTTGATTATTTGTTTGATTAATAATGAAGCAGAGCCGCTGTTTCGAAAATCCGGATCGATAGTACTTATCAGGTCGTAGGCGCTATTCTCATCCCAAATGACAAAAAGAGCGCTGTGCAAATTGCCGGCTTTATCTACACAGTATATGGTTTTCCCTGAATCATGATTATAACAAGCTTCGTAAATTCGTTTAAACGCATCATAGCTATATGCGATCTTTTTGCCTTCTTTCGCTAACGTCATCTTATGGTTTTCGTAGAAATCTCCCGCTGCAAGATCAGATTTCACTTCCACAATCTTTTCAGCCCTTTTGATGTTTTTTCGCTTAGAATACTCAAAGTCTCTCAATACAGAATCCAGATCAGTCAGATCCTCAATAACATATGTGTACCTCGTTGTCTGACTGAAACCTCTCCAGCAAAACGGCAACCAGTTTGTAATGGCGTAATCGAAACTCTGTAGAAACCAATCAAATTCGGGCAACCTGTCGATGATCTGGGTCATCACTTTCTTTTCAAAGTTGAGCCTATCATAATGTGTCAGACCTTTGGGATATTTTATCCAGGGACCTAATTTTTGTGTTAACGGAGGCATGGTGATCAATCTGAACAGGTACTTCTTTCCTGAGGAGTAAGGAAATGTTGTGACAACCCTTCCGTTTTCTTCGACTATCACGACGTCCCAGTTGTCCTCACCTGCCGTCGCATCAAGCCACCAATCCTTTGAAAATATCGGTATTGTTTTCTCTTCTTCGCAGAGTTCTTTGTATCTTTGTTTGGAGTTCATCGGTGGTACGGTAAAACCGGCTACGGTTTCAGACGACACTCACGAGCATTCTAAAAGGTTTTATTCTTATTCCAAGGACTACCAAGAGTTTCCATCTTCTTGCCTCTCGGAAACCGGCTTTTTCAACTCCTTTCATGGATGCGACGTTTTTTGCATTTACGCTGACAAATATCTTCTTCCTATCTTTGAAATCATCCACAATTTTCGTCAGTACGTACGGGTAAATATTGTTTCGTCTCGCCTCGGGAGCCGTTTCACAATAATGGATGAATGCTTCATCCTCTTTGAGACGCATGGGTAAACAAGGATGCAGGTGGACTATTTGCGGTGCATGCTTTACCCATGAGCGATGGACGCACCTACCGTTGAGATACGCAAAATACCCTCTATCGCCTGAGGACAAGAATTCCTCAAAAACCTTGACATATCTTTCCGGCTGAAAACTCAAGATATCTGCAATAGTCTCCGGGGAAGCATATCGAATCTCAACCGGAGCCCTTTGCTCAGTCATGACCTTATGTCGAAAGAGAACTAATGTCTCATTGACATAGAACCTTTTTTTGACATAGTTATACAACTTGACGGAGAACAGCCGTGGATTTCTTATTGCCAAAAGGACTTTGCCCGCACTGACCATTTCAAACTACTCCCTGTTCACCCACCACTCCCAGATTTTCTCTCCACTTGTCATCCAGGCACCCTTTCTACAGCAGCATTCCAAGATCTTTTCATAGAATTCCAGTTCTTTACCGTTCATAGATGTGTTATGCCAGAGAATGGTCAAAACGCCTTTATATCTTTCAACGGTACAAATAAGCCGCCTGGCGATTTCCCAGGCGGCTTCCCAGTCCAATCGCATGTAACCGTCCAGCGTGCAGTCCATGATGGCCAAAGGAATTTCCAGTATGTCAATATACTCGTTTGTGTTCAGGTTAAAGGGCTTGAAGGGGTGGCACATGCCGTTTCTGAAACCCACACAATCAGCGTAGCCAAAAGTTGCATCGTATTTGAAGCCGGCTTCTTTTAACAACTCCCAGGTTGTCGGCACTTCGA
>JBARPX010000254.1:0-16122 GCA_049643405.1 Candidatus Zixiibacteriota bacterium | reverse complement strand
GGTTTAGGGAGCATTTTAAAGAAGCGGAGCGGCTAATTAAGGAGACCGGGTATCATCGCAGAGACGGGGAATTAGAAGAATTGAGAACGGACAGTGCAAAATAACCCATTCATTCTTTTGTGGCCGCCAGGTCCCCTGACCTGGCGGCAAGTCCCGGTCGGGTCGGGGGACCCGACCGGCACAGGAACATAGTTAGACCAATTTGTCCGAGACGAACGATGGTACCTGATCTTCACCACATTGTCTACGTCATTGAGCTCGACGACTCGGTTCTCGACGAGCCAAAGTTCGCTGCCGCTAATCCAGGCCATGATCCAAACTTGCCGTGCGTCTACGTTGGGCAAACCGGGCTGACGGCCGAACAGCGCTTTGAGAATCACCGGTCGGGACACAAGAGCAGCAGGTATGCTTACAAGTACTGCGTCAGGCTCCTGCCACACTTGTATGAGCACGTCCCGGCAATGACCTGGGAAGACTCCAAGGCGATGGAACGACAACTTGCAGAAGACCTCCGGGACCAGGGTTATGCGGTATGGCGGGGTTAGCGTGCGTTTCATCTTCCCTCAGGCCTTGCCCGCCCTACGGGCGCAGCCTCAGGCGGGACCGCTTGCCCTGAGTTCAGATTCGCCTTCTCTGATGTGTCATTCTGAGGCGTAGCCGAAGAATCTGCGGTTGGGGCGTTTTTCCTTTTGTTAGAAGCTAGCGAGCCGTTCACTCCTTGACCCGTCATTTTAACACCTGCCCCCGTATTCTCTCTTTCCACAAAGAGCAAATATACCCGAACTTTGATGGTGAAAAAGATAGCTCCACCGTGTATAGGGAGACGATTGTTTTTTGCATGCACAGAACCCCGTCTTAAGGGAGAACAAGAATCATATGAACCATGTATTTGATACCGAGGATGAAAGACAGAGGTCCACGCAGTTGAAGTTCCTGGAACCCTTGATCGACAAGCTCATTAAAGGGCCAAAACACCCAACGGGTGCTCCGCCATCCTCTGGGGTGACCAACTACTTTTATGGTGAGCTTCCGAACCATTTATGCTGAGTTTCGAAGCACTTGTGCTGAGTTTCGAAGCATTCTCAAAACACATTTTCTATCGATGAAAAAAATGAAAAATAGCCATCCCCACGTCCCCCATGTCCTCCATGTCCCCCAAGTCCAGCCGGCAGGTCAAGAGCCGCAGGCTCCTAACCTATAAGCTAATCCCGTTTCTTCCACGCCCCGAAGCCCATCTGCCTGCGCGGCGGAGATGGGAAAGGTCTTTCCTCTCCCCTTGTGGGAGTCGAAGACCCCCATACGGGCCCGTCTGGGCGTCTGGAATAACATCCAGCGGGAGCGGGGAGATGGGACGGATCAAACTCTCTCGAAGGGGTCGAAAAGCTTCTTGTATTCCTGGAGGGCGAACCGGTCAGTCATTCCGGCAATATAGTCGCAGATCAACTGCATCTTGTTCTCGTCTTTAAGCTGCTGCCGGAACGAGGGAGGGAGTTGATCAGAGTTCTCTAAATACACCTCAAAAAGCCGGACGATGATCCTTCTGGCCTTGTCGGCCATACGGATCATGCGGTAATGCCGGTACATCTTATCGAACAGAAAGTCCTTCAGTTGCCGATTCAGCTTCCGGCTGGTCTCGGAGAACTGCACGGTGTTCTCTTTGGCGCCCCGTACGTCCTCAAGCGACTTCACCCGGTGTTCTTTTACCTTCTTGTTCGTTTCTTCAATCAAATCGGAGACCTCGAAGTCGATCAGCATCCGCACCATTTGATGTCTTCTCTGAGAGGGCGAAAGATCGTCATGTCGCTTTTCTAAGTCTCTGACCAGGTCGCTCCACAGTTCGACCTGATTCAGTTCCTCCTCTTTTAAGACAAAGGACGCCAGGCCGTCATCGATATCATGACAGTGATAGGCTATCTCGTCTGCCAGACTCACCAGCTGACATTCCAGGGTCGCCTTTTGGTCGGGATTGAAGTCCACGGGGAGAGGATGGTCGTAAAGGGTCTGGTGCTTCATTATTCCTTCTCTCACCTCGTAGGTCAGATTCAATCCAGGAAAATCAGGATACCTTTCCTCCAGCAAATCCACCACCCTTAAGGTCTGACGATTATGCTCAAACCCCCCGTGATCTTTCATTATTTGATTCAACGTCTCTTCCCCGGCGTGCCCGAAGGGTGTATGTCCCACGTCGTGAACTAAGGCAATGGCTTCGGCTAAATCCTCGTTGACGTTTAAGGCTCTGGCGATGGATCGGGAGATCTGAGCCACCTCCAGGGTATGGGTCAGCCTGGTGCGATAGTGATCTCCTTCGTGATTGACGAATACCTGAGTTTTGTATTCCAATCTGCGGAAAGCGGTGGAATGTATTATTCGATCCCTGTCTCTTTGAAACTTTGTTCGGTAGGGGTGATCTTTCTCAGCGTGCACTCTCCCCTTGCTCTGCCTGCTTTTCACGGCGAAGGGAGCTAAGAATTCCTCCTCCCTGTTCTCCAACACTTCTCTCAAGCAGCTATGAGTCGACATGATGCGATCCAGCTCTGGTCTTGTGTTATATCTCACCGTTTGAACTTTCCGTCCACTTTTCTTTCAACCAACGGCTTTTCGTGGCGATTTCCGGGAGGAGTCGAGATACTTCTCTCTTCATCTGCTGAAATCATCCGGCTCCCCTTAAGTCAGGTTAGACATCCGGCTATTACAGAGAAAAGGCGGACGGATCAAAAAATCAAAGACCCATAGGCTATCGATAGCCGCGTACCCGAATTTGGGCGATCTCACTTTTTACGCCCTCAGCCTGCCGATCACTGGGAGCAATCTCTAAGGCCATTTCGAAATACCTCAGCGCCTGTGGAAAATCCTCCATATCTGAGTAGAGTATGCCCAGGTTATTCGCAGCCGAAAAATGAGTTGAATCCAACTCAAGCACACATTCGAAAGCTGCTATGGCAGAGTCGTATTCGGCCCTTTTCCCGTAGATGATGCCCAGATTATTGAAACCCTCAACATAATCCGGATCGAGCTTCACCGCCTCCTTGGCGTGGACCAAAGCTGAATCGTCCTGGCCGCTCATCTCCAGCGCGGTCGAAAAATTGTAGTGCGCTTCTGCGAAAGTGGAATCTGCCTGGACAGCTTTCCGGAATGACATCTTGGCCCACCGTGGCACGTTTTTTCTCTTGAGGATGTTTCCCAAGTTGTTATGCGCCCTGGCGTCATAGGGGGCTATCCTAGAGGTGTTGGTCCAGAGATAGTAGTCCTTTCTGAAGATCCTGGCTCTGCTTTGGGCAGTGAAGGCATAGAACAAAAGAAGCAGCGCAAAGAACAAGGAGAGCGCGTGACCGGCTCTTACGACTATCCTTTGGGGAAACTTGAATCTTCTCTTCTCCGGGATCTCTTCTCCCTCCAACCCGGGCTCGGTTATCTCCGGAACGACCTCTTCCGGCCCAGGCAGACCTTCTTCTTTGGCTTTCCGTTTTGGAAGTTTGATCTCAAGCAGTTTTCTATCCCAGCCCACTGCAACCTCGGCAATCCTCCCCAGAATCAGACAGAAGCCGATGGAGGGAATATACGCCCACCACTCCCTCACCGAGGCGTGGAGGGGGACCAAATTCAGAACCGGAACCAGCATAACAAGAATCCAGAATATTCCGAAGGAAACCTCCTTAGTGATTCTTCGCAGCGAGAGTCCGAAGCCGCAAACCAGGGCGAAGAACATCAGCGCTCCCCAGAATTTCAGGCTGAATATCGAGGTAATGGTCAGAACCCTGGGGGAGAAATTCAGATACACCGGAAGGATGAATTTCTTGATGTAATAGAAATATATGGCGAAGGCAGTGAGAAATCTCTGGAACAAATTGGCGGAGGTGTAAGACTCACCCGTGCCCAGATTGCCGATGGCGGCTATTCTCAGGACCAGATATAATATGGTTACCACCAGGTAGGGTAAATACGGAATGATCTTCTTCTTAATCGAGTCTCTTTCAGATACGTAGTCCCACACAAACAGAAATAGAGGCAAGGCCAGTGCCATCTCCTTGGAGAACAGTGCCAGCAGGTAGGTGACAAGGGCGCCTCCAGACAGAATAAATCTCCAGGTGCCGGCGTGGTCTTTTCTCTTGAAGAAGAGGATCAAGGTAACAAGGACGAAGAAACAGGCGACCAAATCCGTTCTTCCGGAAATCCAGACTACAGAGTTGGTATGGATGGGGTGAGCCGAAAAGAAAAGCGCTGCCAGAAACGACAAAAGTTCTCTCTTAAAAAGGAGAAAAATCAGGAAATACAAGAGGATGGCATTCAGTGCATGAAAGCCAAGGTTGACTATGTGATATCCATAGGTAGTCTTGCCCAACAGATGGTGGTTAACGAAATTGACCAGGGTTACCACCGGTCTATAGAAAGGAAGAGGCTCGTAGGTCTCCGCCGGGAAAGGCTCGGTGAATACCGTCTTGAGATTGCTGGCGTCCTCGATGAAGTCTTTCTTATCGTAGATCAAGCGCCAATCATCTGTGATAAAATCGAACCGGGAGGTTTTGTAGAAAACCAGAATCGAGACCACGGCAATCAAAACCACCAGAACCACATGAATCCATTTGCTCTTCATCTAAAAATTCCTCCCTCTTGTACCGGATCGATCACCTTAGACACAAAGCGGTCTAATCGTTTTGTATAATATCGGAAAGGCGGAGATTTGTCAACAGATAAATACGGTCGGTTCTCAAGAGCAGACAAAAAACTTGGTTGACTATGAATTCTTGATTGTGTATAATTGAGTGAAAGCCAATGTAAAGAACATCAAGGGAATGATAGCCACTCGAACCGGACGCGTCCGATTCTGCGAGAATGCTGGCCCCCAAAGATGCAAGCTTTAAAGCTGAAAGCTCTTGTTCCTGTTTTCGTCTTGGTGATAACCGCCTTCTGCGGAGGAGCATCTTGCTCTCAGGACTGGGGAAAGATCGGCCAAGAGGAATTGAATCTGGCCACCATTGCCGAGGATCCAGACGCAGATGCGGTCGTCCTGTTCGACAAAGGCAAATATCTCTTCGGCTACCTCGCCCCTGTCACTCTGGAGAGGCACACCAGAGTGAAAGTCTTTACCAAACGGGGCGTTGAGCACGCGAGCATCTCCATCCCTTTCCTCCACGGAGAAAAAGTCACAAAGGTTGAGGGGTACACCTTCACGCCAGACGGCAGGAAGATGAAGTTAGAGAAGAACCAAGTCTTTACCAGGAAGGGCGCAGACTGGGGAGAGGTGGCCTTCACGCTTCCCGGGGTCGAGGAAGGCTGCGTCTTCGAGTATCGCTACCAGAAGAGGAGCCAGTATACCTACGTTTTAGGTCCCTGGTATTTTCAGGACCGAATTCATACCAAGGTGTCACAAGTAAGCGTGGAAATCGAGCCGGGATGGGCATATACTTACAACCTGGTGAACCCGCGAGACGCAAAGATAGAGGCGGCGACAGACAAGGGGCCCATATCGAAGCACTATACCTGGACACTTCAGAATATCCCTCCTTTGGACGAGGAAGCCTTTGTTGACTGCGTCCGGGATCATCTCACCGCCATCTACTTCGAGCGAATCAGTCCCCTCACCCCCGATTCGAAAACCCGGGACCCGGTCAAGGCCTGGAAGGAGATAGGTGAGCTGATGGATGATTTGTACGGGCGCTTCAAGCGCGGCAAACGCCAGGTCCATGAGAAGGCAAAGGAGTTAACGCGACATGAGGCCACAGATTCCAGAAAAGTGGCAGCGATCTACAACTACGTGCGCCAAGACGTTGCCTGGAACGGGGAGAGAGGAATTGTCAACTTCGACGACTCCTATCTAAAGACCATTCTGTCGGAATCAGAAGGCACCGCAGTGGAGAAGAATCTCTTTCTTATACATCTCTTGGAAGGCATCGGTATCGAAACGTATCCGATGCTGATTGGGACCCGGGATTACGGTAAGACGCTGTCCAACCTTCCTGGCTTGTTGCAGTTCAATCACCTGATAGCATACGTCGAACTCGCAGACGGCGGATTGCTCCTGGATGCGGTTGATCGATCCTGTCCTTTCAGGGTTCTGCCAACCAACGATCTGGTGAATCACGGGCTGCTGCTTGACGGCGAGAGAAGCGGTCTGGCCGAAATCCATCCTCCACAGGTCAATAGCATAGAGCACGTCGTCACCAGGTGTAATATACTGGAGGATGGCGGGCTCGCCTGCAGCAGCGCTATTGCTCGCCAGGGGCATTGTGGCATATACGCCCGGAAGCAGGTGGCGGAGAAGGGCAAAGACAAGTTCGTTGAAGAGAAAGCCCTGCTCTCAATTCCGACGGGCTCCCTCAGCGACGTTAGGTACACCGCCCTGGACAGCGTGGAGAGAGTTCTGCAAATAAGCTTCACCTTGTCAGTTCCTCACTTTGCTCAAGTCGTGGGAGAAAACATGTATTTCAACCCGACGCTCCTTGCACGGCTCGAGTCAAATCCTTTCACGGATGAGGAGCGCAAGCTGCCGGTGAACTTCCCGTACCCTCTCACCAAGGTGGAGGAAACCGAGTTCTCCATTCCGGAAGGATTCGAGGCTGGGGAATTGCCGGAGGACGTTTATAGGGAAATTCCCGGCGCAGAATTCATCAAGAGGTTCTCCATGGAGGGAAACCTGTTGAAATGCTATCGCCAGCTTACCCTGACCCGGTGGCTTTTCCCGGTTGAGCTATACGGGGAACTCCGCAGTTTCCATCAGGAGGTGGTGAGCGCCGATCAGCTGCAGATGATCCTTACCAGGAAACGTGAGTGAAGCCCGGAACCGAAGACACAAGTCAGAACTAAAGGAGATCCCTGAATTGGACGCCGTCACTGAAATGTCGTCACCTGGCCTGAGAGCGCCCCGCTCTGCAGTGTGGCCGGTGGTGATTATACCTCTGATCGGCTGCCTGGTCTCAAACATACCTTTGCCAGCGACCGCTCAAACGTCGCGTGCCGGGCGTACCGTCGAGAAGGGGGCTATCTGCAAGCTCGACAGCAGGGAATTCGTGGTCAAAAACAAGAACAAAGCTACGCTTCGCGTCCGGCGAATCTTTCAAATTAACGACCACCAGGGTCGAGAATATGGCTCCGTCAGCGTCCACCAGAATAGGTTCGTCAAAGTTGACAAGATCAAAGCTGAGATCAGAGACCTGGAGGACAGAGTGATCAAGAAGCTTAGCAAAGATGATATAACAGAGGAGTCACCCTATGCCCCTTTCGTTCTCTACTCGGACAACACCATCAGGCATTCTAACCTGAGTTCGACCAAATTCCCATACATACTGGAATACAGCTACGAGGTGAAGTTTAAGAGTCTGTTTTTCTGGCAGGATTGGTCTCCGCAGATGGAGATTCCGGTAAAACGTTCGGTCTACAAGTTAACAGTTCCTGAGGACTTTGCCTTCAGAATGCGCCCGCACAATCTTAACGTCGATCCGGTCGAAGAGAGAGCCGAGGGGAAGCGGCACCTGACCTTTGAACTCACCGATCTGCCGTCCTTCCAACCGGAGAAGAAAATGCCGCCAGAAGAGGACCACCTGATGGCGGTTCTTTTTGCGCCAGTGGAGTTCGATGTGGCGGGGTATAAAGGATCAACAGACTCCTGGGAAACCTTCGGCAAATGGTATGCTTCTCTTGCTCGGGGTCAATACGAACTTTCCCCTCAGTACCGAGGCTCGATTGATGAGGCCATCAAGGACTGCGATTCTGCCAGGGCGAAGGTAAAAGCTTTATATCAGCTCTTGCAGAGCAAGACTCATTATGTAGCCATAGAACTTGGCATAGGGGGATATCAGCCCCGTGGCGCCGAATCGGTCCTCAGCACTGGTTATGGTGACTGTAAGGATCTTGCCACCTTGTTGATAGCCATGCTCAGTGTGGCGGGAGTCAAAGCTCATCCAGCACTGATCCTAACGCAAGATAGGGGAACGGTGTTAACTGATTTTCCGTCATCCCAGTTCAACCACGTCATAGCCCATGTTCCTCTGGATAAAGACACATTGTGGCTGGATTGTACTCGCAACTATTGCCCTTTCGGTGAGTTGCCCGGCGAAGTTGAGGGGTGTCAAGCGCTGGTGGTGATGGAGGATACTGCCGCACTCTATACCACACCCGTGAGCTCTGCGGAGGATAATCGCTTCTTTGGCTCGATCCGCGCGACCCTCAGGCCGACCGGACTATTGGAGATCGCAGGAACGCTCACCCTGACCGGCAACTTCGAGTCAGACTACCGAGAATTCCTGAATGAAAGCACTCCTGCGGAGAAGAGAGAGTGGTTGGGCCAGTTCATCGGAAGATACGCTCCCAATTACACCCTGTTAAGTAGCGACTTTGAGAGAGTCTCCAATCCGGATGTTCCGCTTATCATCGGGTTCAGCGCCGACCTGGTCAAGTATCCTACTCGAACCGGAGCTGAACTCCTAATGAATCCGAATCTTCTGGGGCGAGTTGATGCCAAAGAACTTCTGAAGGGCGAGGACAGACAATACCCTGTTGACTGCAAATTCGCCTACACCGAGGAGTATGAGTTGACCCTGGAACTTCCCGAGGGTCTGAGCGTAAAGGCGGTTCCTGATGACGAGGATGCGAACCTTCCCTTCGGCTCCTTCCAGACACGTTACTTGCTGGATGAAGACCTGCTGACCTACAAGAGAAGTCGAAGCATGACTCAAAGACTCATACAGCCGGAGGACTTTAGCCGGTACCGGGAACTTCTGAACAAGATGTATAAGTCGGACCGTTCGTTTCTTGTGTTAACCGGGGCCAAATAAGCTATGGGGGAGTGAATTACTGAGTTCTTTAGTTTAAAAAAGAAGAGCGTTCTTTCGCAGAAAAGCGAACCTACCTGTCCGAACGGATCTCGTACTGTGTGATAGTGAGGAGCTACCCGCTTTTCCGGGTTTCAAAGACCACCCGTTGGGCGTCAGCCGGGATCTTGATCTGAAATCTGTCGGAAGGAATGGGGGAATCGAATTTTCTCTCCATGAATTTAAGCCGGGCAGAGTCGTTCGTCCAGGTTTCTATCCTTATGTCTCTCGGAACCTCGACGTTACCATGCGTTGTGAAATTCCTGTACTCTATTTGATAGAATTCTCCGCCGGGTTCTTTAGCCCACCGGCTCCTGGCCAGTCTGCATCTTTTGGAGTCGACCCAGTATTCCCTTATCCAGCCCTCCTCTTCGGTTTTGTACAAGAACAGGTCTTTTGCTTTTCCTGCGTATTCCGCGTTTTCAGCCGTTAATCTACTTTTTCCTACGATTAGATCGAACAGCATATTCAGAGAGATTTCCCAGGACCACAGTCCTGATTTCTCAAAATCCGAAAAGCTGCCCCGGTAGTACTCGTTTCGCCTGGGGAAATAAATGGTCAGGCTGTCACCCTCTCCCATCGCTTTAAACCCGCCTATTCCAAGAAACGTTCGGGGATAGAGGGAGAAGGTATCCGGATGTCTGTAAAAGAACTCAACCGTTCCCGAGAATTTCCCCTCCTCTCCCCGGAGCTTCAGATTCAAAAGACAGGCAAGGGTCTCGAACCCAGCCTGATTCTCCAGAGCGTATTCTAATACCTTTCGGGGGGTTCTGTCTTCCGGAAGGAGCTTCGGCTTGGGAGCGCATCCCAGGATTAAAATGGCGACCAGACCGAGCACCGCAGCGACGGAGGTTGTGAGCCGCTGTAATCTGGAGTAAGATTTCACCTTCAGCCTCATCCGCTTTATCCGCTTAATCCTTCGGGCCCAGCCCTTCCTTCGACACTGAGTCTTCCTTCGACCCTGAGGTCTCAGGACCGAAGGGCAGGACGAAGTGCAGGACAAGTCCGTTGGTATGAACCGTAAGGTTCGTGCCCTTGACCACCTTAACATATCTAAAAGAAACCGGAAAGATCCGCGCCGGCAAAGACATAAGAGAAGAAACTTACGAATGGACTAAGAATTCCCCAGAGTATCGGTATGTGCGCCATGCGGCCAATCATGATAATGCCGATAAGTAAAAACGGACCGAACCTCTCCAACTTAAGTATGTGATGTTCGTATTCAGGCGGCAAAAGCCCCATTAAGATCTTGGAGCCATCCAATGGTGGCAGAGGAATCAGATTGAAGAAGCACAGAACCAGGTTTATCATCAAGGCATACACTATCATCATGACCAGAATGCCGAATGCAGACGAGGCCAACTGAAGGTTCCCCGACAGAGGACTTATCACTCGCAGGAGTAGCCCACAGGCAAAGGCGGTCAAGAAGTTCGCTCCCGGACCGGCCAGGGAGACCCACATCATATCCTTTTTGGGATTGCGAAAATTATAGGGATTGACCGGCACCGGCTTGGCCCATCCCAGGTGTATGATGAAAAGCATCAAGGTACCGATGGGATCGAGATGGGAGAGCGGATTCAAGGTGAGCCTTCCCGCATCCCGTGCGGTGGGGTCACCGAATCTTAACGCCATCCACCCGTGAGCATACTCGTGTACGGTCAAAGCAAAAAGTATGGGCGGCGCGATTATTAGAAGGCTAAGAACTGTATCCAACGCGAAATCCCTTGCAAGTTTCAGATTTAAGTCACCCTGATCCCTTGCTTTCGTCTCTCACTTGAAGATATACGTGTATCTTGCGCCGTACTTGGGCAAAGTTGTGCAGAAGAAATGGGGCCAGACTCGGATGCGACAGTGAACTCGGAGTCATCGAGAAACACATTGATTGCCCTTAATGAAAAACCTCCACTTTTTTTTCTTCCCCTCTTTTATGCCAATTCTGCCAGAACAGCCTATCTTTCCTGCAACCTCTCCCTGATCCACTACAAATATGTTATCAGAGCACAGGTTCGCTCCGTTCAGTTTCCGGTCAATGCCCAGAGCCTGGCACAGTTTTGCCGGGCCGCTGGTGAGATCCCGAAGCTTCCGGCGTCCTCTTCTCTTTTTCATCAGTTCCAAGCCGTCAACAGGTTCCAGAGCCCTGATCAATACAGCAGCAGGGTAGCCTTCTCTCTCGGTAACCAAATTCAGGCAATGGTGAATCCCATAGGTGATGTAGACGTATGCATATCCCGGGTCGCCGAACATAACCTCATTTCGGGGGGTCATTCCCCGGTGGGCATGGCTGGCAGGATCTTTGAAACCGACGTAAGCCTCCGTCTCTACGATCTTCCCGGAAAGAGAGTGACCATCCTTTTGCACGACCAGGTATTTTCCCAAAAGCTCCCTTGCCACCCTCAGAGTAGGGCGATCATAGAACCGTCGACCCAATCTTTTGGCCATCGAAGATCATCTCCGAGAGTGGAATCGTAAGTGCACCTATCTCTGATGCTGGTACCCCCTCACCCCCGCCTCTGGCGGGATTTTCAACCTAGCCCTCTCCCCCAGTGGAGAGGGGATTCGCTTGGATATTCATCTCCGCTCGCGCAAGCAGACGCAGCGGCGAGCGAAATCACGCAACACAGAGCAAGCCCCCCCGCCTCATTGCTCATCAACATTCGACATTCTTCATCCGTCATTCGATTTGACTTATCCTGCTCAAAACGAAGGGGTGCGTCTCTGTCTCTTTCAACTCAATTACCGCTTGGATTCCCTTGGGGTCGTCAATCTCGCTTAGCGCTTCAACCGCAAAAGCTCTTGTGGCCCAATCATCATCCTTCAACTTGTCAAGCAGAGGCGACACAGCGTTTTTTTCCTTAAGCTTACCGAGCGATTCGATTGCCAAATGCAGGGTCGGCCCAGCGGAATGATCCAAAAGGAATAGCAGTGGTTTGACTGCTGGTTCTCCTAAGTTCACCAGGGAATTAGCTGAACTCATGCGAACGCTGAAATGAGAATCGGACAATCCGCGAACCAGATGGGGAACCGCACGGGCATTCTTCATCCTGCCCAAGGCCACCGCGGCGCTTTTTCGGACCACTTCCACCGAGTCGTCCATTCGCAGGCTCACGTCGTCAAATGCCGTTGTATCGGCGATCTTTCCCAGAGACTCGCAGGAATGACTTCTGATGTTGTAGTCGTCTCTGCTTAAAAGACCGATCAGGGGGATCACTGCCCGGTTGTCCTTTATTTCACCCAGGACTCGAATGGCAAGCTTGGTCTCGTCTTTATCCTCACTCTCCAAACGCCCTATTACCGGCATGACCGCAGGCTCTCCGATCTTTCCGAAGACACGAATCAGGGTCCATTTCTCTCTGGCGCTCTGGGTGGTCAACTTCTCCAGAAGATACGGAACTGCTTCCTCTCCCATCTCCACCAGCGTACTTTCCGCTGGTTGCTGCAAGTCCCGATACTTCTCCAGTCCCCCGCACGAGAGCACAAAAAGGCTGTCCACCTTTTTCTTCAATTGATCTTCATCGCCTGAGTCCTGGCAGTATCCTCTGCCCACAGGGAGAAGGAAAAACAGCGCGATAAGTAGGTATTTCGATCTGCCCATCATCTACGCCTTTGCTTTTATCTACGGTGGGATGTTTTACCTATCAATCCCCACCCCCCATTTCGACGGGGTAGTCCACCAGGCGCTGTCGGCTCCATTTCCATCGTACCCATCCCTGCCGGAAAGATCAAGAAGGATTCCAACGGAACCGTAGTCTCTTCTCGGATTGCCATAGCCCTGAGTGTTGGCTTTCACCTGTATGTAGTAGCCGTCGTTGCCGCTTTCGTCTGCCAAGATTCCAAATCCATTGGCGCTCCCCGCCCCCTGGGACAGGCTTTCGGAAACGTAGTTGTCATCGCCGGACTTATCCCACAACATGCCTAGCGCCAGATCGTGTCCGCAGCCCTGGGATACGCCGTGAGAGATATACACGTCGTCCCCCGATTCATCCTCTAAGATTGCCAAGCACAGATGCGTGCCCGCGCCTTGAGCATATTGGAAGGAAACATACTTGTCGTTACCTTCCCCGTCGAACAGAGTTCCCAGACTGAACCAGTAGCTGGACCCCTGCCCGAATATATCGGATGTATAAACATCGTTACCCGACAGGTCAAACAGCATTCCGATTCCGCCGGACATCATCGGTCTGAGTCCATAGGCGAATCCCTGTGAAAGGCTGATATAGTGATCCTTGTACCTTAAGATATCCTTGTACCTGCCGCCTGCGAAGTAGTTGTCGTTCCCCGAAGAATCGACCAGCGCGCCCAACCCGGAGACGAATCCAAAGCCCTGGACAAAGAGCGCACCGGAATATTGGTCGGTTCCCTCCATGTCGACTAGAACTCCCATCCCAAAACTGCCTGCCCCCTGGCCGAAAGTATCACCGAAATACTTGTCATCTCCTGCCTCATCAACCAGCACGCCCACACCGAAGAGTCCAGATCCCAACGAGAAGTTCTTGGTCAGATAAGTGTCATCTCCCGAGAGATCCACCAGGATGCCGGTCCCAAGGAAACCGGAGCCATAGGCGAAGTCGCCCTCCGCCTTGTACAGGTCGTTCCCGCCAAGATCGATGATAACCGAGGAACCGCCCGTATTATCCTGCTGGGCCGAGATATTGTATTCGTCGTCTCCGCCCAGGTCGATAATGATGCTCGGACTTCCCGTGTACCTGGACGAGCCGTATCCACCAATTATGATCTCGCCCGAAGACGTTTCCAACCGGAAGATCAGATCGTTTGCCTTGTCTTTCTTGTCCTTCACCAGCAACTTCAGTGCGGGCGGAGCTTCCGAATAATCTCTCAAAACCCGAACACAAAGCCGGGTAGCAGAAGCGAACTCTTGCCCTGCCCACATTATCTTGTCCAAATCTATCCTGGCGAGGTAAGGGATCATCTCCCTGGCCAGCACCTCTTCGCGGTCCGCCAGCTTGTCCAACTCCTCCGGGGTTTTGAACTCGTCGTTCACATCCTCCAACAAAATGAGGGGAAAGTTCTTTTTGACGAAATCTAACTCGTCATCGGTAAGTTCAGACACAGCCTCCTGAGTCTTTGCATCCGCGGTTCTCTTCCCCTGGACAAGGAAAGTGAGGGCATCTCTCAAAGGCGGGGGGAGTTTCTTCAGAGCCCTGGCATGTTCTTTTACAAACTCATTGTTTTCCATATCCACGTTCTTCGATGCACTTTCGCGGCGCAAAGATGAAGCAGGCTCTCCTCTCATGTTTAGATGCAGGGATAACATGGAGGGGAGGGAAAACCGCCTTTCCTCCGGCGTAGCGTCGGACCAATCCGATAATACCTCGGCATTAAAGGAAGCTGTTTGTAAGGGTTGGCGCATAAGTTTGTCGATCAGTTCCAACCGGAAGGAGTCAACGTCGACGTAATCGTCCCTGAATCTCAAATCGTCCGGGGTCATCTTTATGCATCTTAGGGCATCAGTCAAGCTCTCCTCAAAGCTGGCCTTGGCCTGAGAAAGAGAATCGGGCGACTCCTCTGACCAAGCCGAAGGATAAGAACGAATGAAAGCACAGAATATGAGAATCACCAAGAATGCCTTTTTCATTCCTCCACCTCAGAGTCTTCTTCCGGCGTCCTTTTCTTGCCGGTGAACTTCACCACCAGAATGCTGACCTCATACAAGAAATAGAGGGGACCTGCCAGCATGAACTGAGAAAAGACGTCCGGGGGAGTGATCACCGCCGCAAGTACGAGAATGGCCGTGACGGCGTATCTTCTCCCCTTCCTCAACGTTTGTGGGGTTATCACTCCTATCTTTCCCAAGAAGTAGGAGATGACGGGAAGCTCGAACACCGCGCCGAAAGCCAGAATAAGGTAACTGACGAAACTGACGTAGTCCTTGATCTGGATCATGGGCCTCAACTTCTCCGTGCCGAAGCCCAGGAGGAATTTAATGCTTAAGGGGAGCACCAGAAAGAAGCAGAAACCCGCACCTATCAAGAAGAAGATGGTGGAGGCCAGCACGAAGGGTATGACCATCTTTATCTCTTTTCGGAAGAGACCCGGAGCGATGAACCTCCAGACGTGGTAGAATATCACCGGCACGCTGATGATTATGCCGGCGATAAGCGATATCTTTATGCGGGTAGAAAACGCCTCGGTGGGCGCCATGAAGTAGACTTCAGGTATGGGGCCGGTGATGAACTCTAACAATCTCTCGGAGAAAACATAAGCCACAATGGAGAAAAGGATTATTGAGATCAGGGACTTGATTATTCTGCCCCGCAACTCCTCCAGGTGATCCAAGAAACCTATCTGTTTGTCTTCGTCGGCCATCTCTTTCTCCGGTTCATATTCACCTTACCCCCTGTCTTCCGCCCTCCATGTGATGGAGGGAAGGACAGGGGGAGAGGATGTCGAACTCACTTCAGAAGACCTTTCAACTCGTCCATGAATTCGTTGATGTCTTTGAACTTGTGATACACGGACGCGAACCTGACGTATGCTACCTCGTCCAGTTCTTTTAACCTTCTCATCACCTCTTTACCCACATCTTTGCTGGTTATCTCGGGCTTGGAGAGATTCTGCAGCTTCTCCTCTATCTCATCCACTACGGACGCGATCTTCTTGGAGCTGACCGGACGTTTGTTGCAGGCCAGCTCGATTCCCCGCTGCAGCTTCTGCCGGTCGAACGGCTCCCTTCTGTCATCGCTCTTGATGATGGTCAGGGAGACGTCTTCCACGTACTCGTAGGTGGTGAAGCGTTTCTTGCACGATTCGCACTCCCTTCTTCTCCTCACCGATCTTCCGTTTTGCGAGGTGCGCGAATCCACTACCCTGTCTTTCTCCTGTCCACAGAAAGGGCATCTCATCTTGTCTTGCCACCTTTCTTTGCTCCAGACTTTTGACCTTCTTCGAAAATCTGTAGTTTGACCTTCGCCTCTTTCAGCATCTGCATTGACATTGAGTCCGGATAGCTGTCCTGGATGACGATCCTTTCTATTCCGGCGTTGATGATCAGCTTGGTGCACAGGACGCAGGGCTGGGTGGTGGAATACATGGTGCTGCCGTCGATGCTCACTCCGAGCAGGGCTGCCTGAACGATGGCATTCTGCTCTGCATGAGTGGCCCGGCAGAGTTCGTGTCTTTCTCCGGAGGGAATCTTGAGTTTTTCTCTCAAGCATCCTATGTCCAGACAATGCTTGAGTCCGGAGGGCGCGCCATTGTAACCGGTTGCCAGAATCTTCTTATCTTTGACTATGACCGCCCCAAACTGTCTTCTGAGACAAGTGGAGCGAGTCGCCGCCAGTTCGGCAATGCTCATGAAATA
>JBARPX010000253.1:0-9183 GCA_049643405.1 Candidatus Zixiibacteriota bacterium | reverse complement strand
GTTGGCGGGACCACGCCACTGACCTTACGCCAAGCCAGTGTGAGAGGAAGGGGAATTAATCTCATCCCGGTTTTATGTCTTTTCCACCCGCAAGGTAACTTTAGGGTCTTAAGGAAATTCTTAAAGTTTTCTTAAAAATGAGGAACTGCCCGTAAATTTTGCTTTTTACGTAATTCTCCGAACAACAAGCGGTTAGGCCGAAAAAAGCCTCGTTTGGGCGAGAGGAACTTCGAATATCGACCGGTTTTTTTTGCAGAAGGTTCGGGGTCTGGGAGAGCTACTCTCCATCCTTGAGTTCGGTGTCTGTCGTCCCTGGCGGCCGAATCCCATTCCAGCCCCATCTGCTGCCGGCCGTATCTCTCTGATTGCCTGGCACTTAGAGAACAGCGGGGTACATGAATGTGGTGCCCCGGCGAAAATCACTTTTCTGAGAAACCATCACCAAAACGCCTTGACAAACCCTCGAATCGCAGATAGATTAGAAACGGATAGCGAAGAAAATCGGACAAAAAAAGGGCTGAGGAACTTTGGAAAAGCTATGTTGAGCTATTTCTTTTCCTACAATCCTTCCAGGAATCGCAGAACATGGATTCTTGGGGCTCTGGTCACAATCCAGTTCCTGCTCTGCACCCTCTCCTCCGCCGCTGAGATAAGGTGGAGAAGAGAATTCAGAGCCAGCTTGGACGGGCAAACTGTGGATTGTGCCCTTGCCGGCGGAATGCAGTTCTCTAAACCAGCGTTCGTTGACATTGATGCAGATGGCGACCCGGACCTGTTTGTCGGAGATGAGGACGGCAAGATACGCTCTTTTCGCAATGATGGCACCTCAGAAGCACCTTGCTGGAATCTCGTTTCCGATTTCTACGATCATGGCCTCGGGGGAGAAAGAAGCTACCCTGCATACGCGGATTTCGACGACGACGGCGACCTGGATTGGTTCATTGGATACAGAGAGGGAAGGGTGAGTTTCTTCAAAAACATTGCGAACGCGAGTTCACCCATGTTTGTGAAAATAACCGACTTCTACGATTCCATCGATGTGGGTTCAGAGAGCGCCCCGACCTTCGTGGATATCGATGCCGATTTGGATTTGGATCTGTTCCTCGGAAAGGCGGACGGATGCGTGGGCTTCTATCGCAATGTCGGGACCTCCGAAGTTCCCTCGTGGGATCTGGTTTCCGAATACTACGGTTCCATCGACGTGGGAGCGCTAAGCATCCCCGTTTTTGTGGATATTGATGCCGACGGAGACTTAGACCTCTTCGTCGGTGAGGAGCAGGGTAACATCAATTACTACAGGAACGCCGGGAACGACGCGGTTGTCGATTGGGAATTGATCTCCAGCCATTACAACTCCATAGACGTGGGAAAACGCAGTTCACCAGCCTTCGTGGATATTGATGGCGATTTCGATCTCGATCTTTTCGTCGGTCAGGATGAGGGGCGAATCTCTTACTACAGGAATGACGGCACCGTCCATCTGCCCTCCTGGACATTGCTGGCAAAGAGTTATCTCTTTCTGGATTTTGGAGCGAATTCGGCGCCGGCTCTCGCGGACATAGATGGCGATGGAGACTCAGATCTTTTTGTAGGTGAGTACGAAGGAAACATCAACTTCTATCGGAACGAGCAAGCAGTCCCCGTGCCTTGTTGGAACAGAGTAACTGCGAATTATTTTGCCATCGAAGCTGATGATTACTCCTCTCCCACGTTTGCAGACATCGATGGCGACGGCGATTTAGACCTTCTCGTCGGGAGAAAAGACGGGGAAATAGATTTTTACCAGAACATAGGCACGACCGAATCCGCCCTCTGGGATTTCGCACCTGACCAATTCGATTTCGCTCACGTTGGGGGATATGCCTCCCCGGCTCTCGTTGATATTGACGGGGATGCCGACCTGGATCTGTTCGTGGGACAAACCTATGGAAAGATCTACTTCTATCGAAACGACGGCACGCCGCAGATTGCCGTCTGGACTTTTGTCTCGGACGAATTCGAATCCATTGACGCGGGTTCGTACAGCGCTCCCACCTTTGGGGATCTGGACTCGGATGGTGATTTCGATCTGCTCGTGGGAAACGATGAAGGGGAGCTTCGCTTCTATCGGAACGACGGGACTGCCGGGTCTTTTTCCTTTGTTTTCATCACAGATTCTTACGACTCCATCGATGTGGGCGAACGAAGCGCTCCCGTACTTTGCGATTTCGACTCAGATGGTGATCCGGATCTGTTTGCGGGCGAGTCGAAGGGAGGTCTCCACTATCACAAGAACCTCACTCTTAACAGCATCAGGGGGTGTGTGACCGACGAGACTTCTCCTCTCGAAGACGCGGTGGTCTATCTTTCGGGCGACAGAGAAGACTCTACTCGTACGGATTCATCCGGAAGCTACGGGTTTGTTGGCCTGCCGAAGGGAGACTATTGTGTTTTTCGGGATTCGGTGTCCTTTCGATATTGCTTCTCCCCTCTCGAGTCAGACACCTTCGACATAAACTTCGTCGGGGTCACGCATGTTGACGAGTTCGCCGGCCAAAACACTCCTGCCCGACTTCAACTCTTCCCCAACTACCCCAACCCGTTTAACCCGCTGACCAACATCGCCTACTACCTGCCCAACAGTGCTCAGGTGAAGCTCACTATCTACAATTTGAGAGGTGAGAAAGTAGGCGAGCTGGTGAACGGATTTCAGGGCCAGGGCTGGAAAGAAATATCCTGGGATGGCAAGAATTCCCAGGGAATAAGCGTCGCCAGCGGAGTCTATTTCTGCAAGCTCCAGACCAGCCAGGAAAGCGAAATCATAAGAATGGTCCTGCTGAAGTAAGAAAAGTCTTCGTGCCTGTCGGGTCCCCCGACCCGACAGGGAACCGTAGGCTTTCCGCCAGGTCAGGGACCTGGCGGGCACGAAATCCCTCACAGCAGATTAAGCAGATAAAACCATCGGTATCAGCTTAATTCGATTAATCAGCTGTGAGGTAACTTCCCTGCTTCCTGTTAGTATTCCTCCCCAACGGCACACTACTGCTTATCCTTGATACCAGCATTTTTCAGTAGGGGCAAAGCAAACGGCGGGTTACAAACACCCGCCGTGATCAGAGGATATTGACATCAGTCTAACTCCCCTACTTGATCAATGAGGGAACCAGCCCTTATACCCACACTGGCATTCTTCGGAAGGAACTGGAGGTGGCCCACCTCTGTACAGATAGTTCACCATATACACGACATCGGCTACGTCCAATAGAGGAACCAACTCGTTGCCAATTAGTGTGCAGTCACAATTCAGATTACCTGCTCTCAACGGATCCGGCGCATCGCCATTCCGGTAGAGGTAGTTGAGCAGATATACCACGTCTCCTACGTTGACTACGCAGTCGGAAGTCACGTCTCCGCTATTCAGGTTAAGTCGCACCTCACAGGTTCGGTAAGCCAGCAGGTTCCAATCGTAATCAAAGAAGTATAGAGCTACGCCACCAGTAACCCCCAAAACGCTCGTGGCGGGAGTGACTATGTTAATCCATAGAGTATCGCCGACGGTGGAAGTGAACCAGGACCAGCCCTCCTCTTCTGGTACATAGTCCAGAGTCTCAACGTAGGCTGGCACGAAATCCATCACAATCGGAAATTGATACACCATGGAAGCAGGTGGACACATCCGCACGGCAAAATCAAATATGGCAGCCAGAGAATCATCACAGCAGCTTGTATACAGTTTAGTCACAATGTGACCGGGAAGATACTCTGGCACCACAAAGTCGGCCTCGGCGACGGCGACCTCCCCCGTCAGGAGTTCCTCCCAGAGGTATCTGGTTTCAAATTGAACCAGAGCCGTCCCTTGGCCAAATCCTCCTCTGAAGAACTTCACGAACTGAGCGGTGCAGGGCTCGGTGTGGTTGTTCTGGATGAAAAGCTGAACGGTGTGGAGGCTGCCCTCAGGCAGCAGCGTGTCGGGAGTAACGGTCAGATCTTGGCTAATCAAGAGACAAGGATCAGGGTCACAAACATGATTAATGTGTTCTCTGAAGAAATCGAGATCCCAGAAATTGACCTCATCATTGCAGTTGTAATCGTTGCAAGGGTCTACTCCGAGATGATGCCAATCGCTCACTGTCACTACATGATTCCCATCGGTGTCTACAGTCTTGACCGGCACGTAGCCAATCAAACCACACCGAGCCTTGATCTGCGCCTGGTGAACATCGTCACAGCCTCCGGCCTGAACGTGAAAGGTCATTACTCCGTTAGCATCTGAGGGGGCATCGGGATAGACGATTGGCCAGGATGCTTCCGCGCTGCAGGGGATGATGCCGGTGCAGTCAGAGAAATCCAGAAATACACTGGAGTAGCCAGGCACCGGGCTTCCGTTGGCATCCCTCAAGTACACTCTGAAAGGAATGTCGCCAATTGGACACGCCACCAGGCATGGATCGGAATATGACCTATCGCAATGAAGAATGTCCGGTAGTCCGAAATTGATACATGTCCTGAAACTGTACGGATCAGGCGTTCCCGGTCGGGGAATCTTCTTGATCGCCAGCCCCCCACCGACCGGTTTAATAACCCAGGTGAGCCGATTGGTGGGCGGCCAGAAGCAGGTATCCAGACAGATGGTGCTGCTGTCCTGAAGCGTGAAAGTGACAGTGGCCAGAAGTACCCTACTGCCTCCGTCAAACCGGTGATCCCCGTTACCGGTCGCTACGAGCGCCAGCCAGAAATTGCTTCCCGTGCTTAAATCCAGTATCCTGGTATCCCATACTAAGCTGAGATACTCAGCGGACAGATCCATCATCCAGTTTCGAATTTGTGGATCTTCCATACTGGGTAAGTGACGAAAGATGCTCCGATCGAGGTCGGAAGAGGGGTGAAGATCCTGGGCCCCGCACCTGTTGTAATAGGGATCTATGACCGCATTAGCACCCGAATTGCTGGAAGAGAAACGGAGCGGAATGACAAAGGCCGCAATTGAATCCCAGGGATCGGCCACGTCGCTTGTCACATAGATGGGAACCCTGACGAAGTATGGGGCACCTCCCTGCAAAACGGTATCCTCGGGCCAGGCTTCCACGTACATGGTATCACACTGGCCGCGATCATTAGGGTCCTCCGGGCACTGACCGGAGGCTAACGTCCCCAAAGCAAAAGCGCACAAACAAAGCAAAATCGAGAAACCTCTTTTCATCTTGCTGCTCCTTTCGATTTGACATGAAGCAACCGATTGATCTTGCGTCACGAAAACCATCGAATCATTCTTGATGCGCCGCGGATTGAATGCGACTCTTGGAACTTGAGATCGGCACCTACCGCTAAAAGATTCCAGGGCAGACCGGCGCAAGATCTCCCCTGTACAGATAATCGACCAAGGTAATTACATCGGCAACATCCGCTACTCCATCGCTGTTGCAATCTGCACGAGCCTTTGGACAGTAAGGCGCCGGGCCACCCTTGAACAGGTATGAGACCAAATAAAACACGTCTCCTATGTTCACCACGAAGTCACCCTGGACGTCTCCGCACACAGCTCTTTCCGCGGCCACAATGTCACGCGCGGTAGCCACCAACGCCTGCATCTCAACCAGGCCGTTAGGAGCCAGAACCTCTACCATGGTGAACTCGGCCTTCGCATTAGGATCGGTTCCGGCATTGATCTTGTGGGCAGTCATAACAACCGAACGGTCAACGATCGAGTCGGGTTCCTGAATGTAGTTTCCGGGGATGGAAGCAAGCCGGTACAACTCTCCATCCTTCCAGCCCCAAGGTGACTGCGGATACAGGTACTGGTTGTTCTTGATGTTGGCTGTGGCGTAGGGAGTGGTAGTGGGAACACCGTTGACTTCAGCCAAAGCTATTCCGGCGTGGTAATCGTTATAATACGGATTCTCTCGGCCAAAGCCGCGCACGTAGGCAATCTCGTTGGTGGCATCATAACCGGCGTAGTTGCAGGCGCTCTCGTCGCCCAGGCCGGGCTCCGGTCCGCCGGAGGTGTCGAACGGTGCATCAAGATCCATGGCAAAGCCGATGTAGGTGTCCTCGTAATTGGTGAAGGGCGTCAGATCGGGCCACCAGCCGGGAGGATCCTGCCGCGTGACCTTTATGTACTTGATCACGATGCGCTGGTAATCCTCCGGTGCGCCGGGCTTGAAGAACCTGACCAGCTTGGCGATCTCCCACCAGAACCACTTGAAGTGATTTGGTGGAGATAGGTGCGAAGCCTCTATGTAAATCTCCTTGGTGTACAGAATGGTGAAAGGATACTCCCAGCCAGGCTCGCACTCCTCGCGGTACAGCTTGTCCTGAGCGCCTGCATTCCAGTCGTTGTCGCCCATGAAGCGGCCAACCAAGGTGTCGCCACCAGAGGTGGTGGCAACAATGGTTCCTCCCTGGAAGAAGACCTGATGCGTGGTGTCGGTCGGATACCACCAACCTATGTCGTGAATCCACTGCTGGCAGCTGGCATTTACGTACAACCGCAGGTAATCGTTCACCAAAGTATCGACGGTCTCCGGATCCCTGGGGCACTCGTAATAATCATCCGCCACCACGGCATGAACCCGCAGATACTCAGTCTTCGCACCCCCCTCGTCGGTAGTGAGGATCACATTGCCGGCGATAAAGGTGCCATTACAGGCGCCGATCCCGTACAGCAGGACCGGAATCTCGATGGAGTCCTTGGGCGCAAGTTGGCTGGGAGGGACGGACACCTGGACGCAGGGATGATCACTGCTAACGCTGTAGGTGAGGGCCTCGTTCCCGATGCTGAACACCTTAAACTTAATGGTCCTGGTCTGGTTAGGCAGGACCTTGATGGGAGGATGGTACCAGTTGGTCGGTTCCTCAATCCTGTAGTCTCCCCTGGGTCCCGGCGTGACCGCCCACTCGGGCACACGCATGTACATCACGTAGTTCTCCGTCCAGGTCCCCTCGTCCATGATGGCGCCACCTGGATCCCGGTCGCAGATGTACTCGATGTGCAGATCGCCGTTGAGCATATTCCGCGCCATGGAGGGCCAGTGCTCGCTCACGCAGTCTCCCGCCATACAGCCAGGGGTGTGGGTGCCGGTTAGGTTGAGCACCTTACCCCAGGTGTTTCCGCCGTCGAAGCTCCCCGTGCCGAAGAGATCCTGGTTACCCTGGTCACCGGCAGCGTTCTGGTCAGAGGAGTCGACCCCGGTCCAGATGCAGAACAGGTAGGTCGAGTCGCCGCCCGGATGATAGATCGGATCCTTGGCAGAGATGCTCACCTTGCTCAGGTTGAGGTTATGCGCAGACGGATTGGCTCCCTCCTGGATCTTGCTGGCAACCATGCTTACGCCGTTCTCCTTGCTCCAGTGATACAGACGTGCTATCCCGGGGTAATAGGAACCGGGAGTAGCCGGATCAAACCCGGTGGTGACGTAAACTATGTGGAGGCTGTCCTCATAGTCATAGCAGGCAGAGAGATCGTGGAAAGCTCGCTCTGTGCCGGTGGCGCCAAAGTTGGTGATCTTGTGAACGGTGGGAGGCCAGTCGGTCCCGTCGATCCAGCCGTCCCCGTTATCCATACATTCGATATAGGCAACATCGGAGAGGTAATTGCAGGTTCCGTAAACGGCAGGCGGCATGTAAGGAACGGCCACCCTCTGGCCCACCAGGCCTCTGCCGGTTACCACTACCGGAGAGATATCACAGGAGGAAAAATCGGCAAAACTGTAAACCTCATCCTGAAAGGCGCTGTTGGCCGGAATGGTGTAGACCTCAGGATATACCGTTGGGGTCTGGCACTTGAGGTTCTGGTTGTTGGCCGGATCTATGTAGCAGCGCAGATAGCCGATCCAACTCTCCTCATTCTCCGCCGTGTTCCCCTCGTTCTCGATGATGTGGAAATAGTTCAGGGGATCAGGATGGACCGTCTCGTCTAAGCAGTAGAGAATCTCTCCCTTGGGCCAGGCCCCCGCCTCACCGGATGAACCGTCAGGCATGTCATCCGGAATATCCCATTTGCGGGTGAACTGCGGGCTGGGTGCAGCGCCATCCGCCACGCTCAGGTAACACCAGTTACCCCCTATCCCGGTCCGGTGAAAGATCACCACCGGGTTGCCGTCGTTGAAGTGAGTCTGATTACTGTAGCCCGAGTTGACCGTGCCCAGTCCCACCTCATAGGCAGTGCCCCAGGCGCCGGCCGCGGGCTTGCTCCGGGCATAAACCCGGCGCTGAGTCCCGGGATACACGCCGGCACTCCACATCCAGGAGACGTGGCGGTAACCGCCCGTGCCCGCAGAAGAAACCGAGATCATCCGGCCCATGGAACCGTTCTTCTGGAAATCGTACCAGGTACTCCCCACCAGATCATGCTCGGTCACCGCGGGGACTTCCGGATCCGGAATCAGCAAGTAGCAGTCCGACTCGTCCTTGGAACCGGCGGTGGAGTACTTACCGAGTCCAGCAGCGGCATCCATGGTCTCGGGGGGATAAACGTCCGCGGAGATGTGCCTCATCTCCTTCCCGTCAGCCGAGACTTTCTTGGCGGTGGTGCAGAACCCCTCCGCCACCAGGAGTCCCAGGCCGAGAGCCAGAGTGAACAAAAACGTTAACACTCTTGAACTCATCTCTACCTCCTTTCAGAGGGAGAAGGTTAAATGGTTAGATGAACCTGCCTTCTTTATCGACTCTGCTGAAGATCTACGGGGACAGAAATCATATGCCTCCGACAGAGTTCTTTTGGTCTGCAGCAAAAGGAAAAACCAGAAAAGAAGACCGTGAAAAGTCGTGTCTTCCACTCTTCGGAGCGCTCGAAGAGAGATCAGCAGAATTCCTTGCGTGTGGACCTGACTCCCTCCAGTGCCCGGAAGATTCTAAAAACGGAATACTCTAATAAACTAAACATATTGAAGTAGAAGTCAACCAAAAAGTTCGAGAAATACCCGAAAATCACCGCTAAGAGGAAGCGGAAATGGATACCCCTTGCTTTACGCCCCTGTTTTGTCGCTGGCAGGCTTCACCAAGGGCGGGAGTCGTACGGACACTGTGGAAAGAGCACCCGCCTTGAGCGGAGCACAAGAAATGGGATAGCCCCTCAAAAAGGGCTATCCCATAAACTGTGCGCTTTAGATAAGCGCTCTTCCTGAATTTAAAGAATCAGTCCTTACCAGTACCAGATACCCGGGCAACTGGGTTGCGGACCACCCTTGTACAGGAAGCTTACCGTGT
>JBARPX010000252.1:0-25388 GCA_049643405.1 Candidatus Zixiibacteriota bacterium | reverse complement strand
TTGATCTTCTCAATGCCTAAGAACATAAGGTGGCCGCCATCCAGCACCGGAATGGGCAGAAGATTTATCAAAGTCAGGTTGACCGAGAGAAGAGCCATGAAGGAAAGGAGGCTCACGAATCCGGCCTTGGCGGTCTGTCCTGCGGTCTGGGCGATGAAAAGCGGCCCCCCGAGAAGTTTTGCCGAGGCCTTTCCGGTGATGAGCCCGAACATGAACTTCACCGATTCCACCAGGATAAAGACCGCCGTGTCCACCCCATCTAAAAAGGCCCGGAAGAATCCCACTTTGATGATGGTGTAGGTGGGTCCTACGCCGATTTTTCCCACCCCTTGAATCTCACCCTCTTCGTTTAACACCTTATCTTTGAAGGTGGTGATTACGGCGGTGAACTCCGTGTCGTCGCGCATCCATTTGACCTCAACCGGCTCCTCCAGGTGCTGGTAGATGATCTGCGCCATCTCCAGAAAGGTGCCCACCTTGATCCCGTTAATGGAGATGATCTTATCTCCGGGCTCAATTCCCGCCTCGGCTGCGGGTCCGCCAACCGATACTAAGCCTATTACCGTGCTCTCCTCGTGGATATCGTGTTTGCCCTTGAAGAAGATTATGCCCCAAAAAATGAGGATTGCCAGGATGAGATTCATCCCCGGCCCGGCCGCAATCACCAACGCGCGGATTCCCACCGGCTTGGACGCAAACTCCCACGGTTTGCCCTCGATTTTGCTCGCCTCCGGGTCCTCCCCGGCCATCTTTACGTATCCCCCCAATGGAATCCAGGAGAGGCAGTACTCGGTATCCCCGATCTTCTTGCCTATCATCTTGGGCGGAAAGCCGAGAGAGAATTTCTCCACCCGGATTCCCGATCTCTTGGCTACCAGGAAATGACCCAGCTCGTGAAAGAAGATCAGGATCCCCAAAACGAATATGGTGGCAACCAGTGTGGTCATCTCTTTATCTCACCTTCGCAACAGAGCTCTTTTGCGGTTTGTCTTGCCCATGTATCAGCATTTATTATATCGTCTAAGTTGGGCTTGAGTTTGCTCTTATGCTGGCTCAAAGTCTCCCGGACGATCTTCTGGATGCCGGTGAAAGGCAGGCCGCGATTCAAAAAGGCCTGGACCGCCACTTCATTTGAGGCGTTTAGAACTGCGGGTGCGGTTCCACCCCTCTTTAAGGCGTCGTAGGCTATTCCCAGACAGGGGAATTTGTCAGAATCAGGCTCGAAAAAGGTTAGCTTGCCGGCTTTGGCCAGATCCAGAGAGGTGTTGTTACTGATAATCCGCTGGGGATAAAACAGGGCGTACTGGATGGGAAGCTTCATGTCGGGCACGCTCATCTGGGCGATCACCGATCCGTCCACGAATTCCACCATGGAATGAATGATAGATTGGGGATGGATCAACACACTGATTCGATCCGGGAGGATTCCGAAAAGCCAGTGTGCCTCGATGACCTCCAGCCCTTTGTTCATAAGGGTGGCAGAATCTATGGTGATCTTTTTTCCCATCTCCCAGGTGGGATGAGACAGAGCCTGCTCGACAGTAATCTCCTGTAAATCTTCGCTGCTTTTGCCCAAGAAGGGTCCACCGGAGGCAGTCAGTATAAGCCTTTTTACCTCTTCCTTTTTACCACTCAACAGGCACTGCTTGATGGCGGAATGCTCGCTGTCGATGGGAAGAATCTCGGCGCCTTTCTCCCTGGCCTTGTCGATTAAGAGCTCGCCCGCCATCACCAGCGATTCCTTGTTGGCGATTGCCAGGTTCTTTCCAGACTCCAATGCCTGCAAACTGGGCAGCAGCCCCACTGATCCGACCAGAGCATTCATCACCAGGTCAACCTGGGGATGAGAACACAACTTCTTGAGACCATCTGTGCCAGAGAGTATTTCCGTGTCGTGATTCCGGGGGAAGCGCTCGAAGCTCTTTTGCTCAGTGATCACCGCCATCTTTGGCGCGAAATGCCGAATCTGTTCTTCCAGCAGCCTGACGTTGCTGTGCACGGAGAGTCCAAAGACAGAAAATCTCTCTTTAAAGTCGGACAAGACCTTGAGTGCATTCTTGCCGATCGAGCCGCTTGATCCCAAGACTGCCACATTTTTCATGGAAATCTTTCCTTTCGAGCGCAATATATGTTGAGGTACAGCTTCACGCAAGCCTTTATTTGCATCGCCAATGGCGATTGGTGAGATTTCAACCTCCCCGATGGCACGCGGACGCTTCTTAGGTCGGATATTTGTTCGTGCGGGAATTGTCGTCAAGACCCCGCTTTCGGCGGAGGGATTTTTCCCCGCCAGAGGGTGCTTCGGGAACTCTGCGCAAACTGAGGTCAGGGGTAAGGGTACCCCTGACCAACAATGCGGTTTTTGAAATCAGGTTTGCCCGTCGGGTCAGGGGACCCGACAGGCACAGCATATTCGATCGCTCTGTGCCCGAAAGCCCCGCTTAAGGCGGGGCATTTCGGACCTACGGGGCGTACTGTCGGAGTTCATCCCGTGAGTGTCGTTTTACCAAAATTATGCTTGATAAACTTCAGATTCTAAGCTATCATGCTCGGCGGTAAATAAAAGGGAGTCTCAACATGAGGAGAAAGAAAAGAATCGGAATCTTAACCGGCGGCGGGGATTGTCCCGGATTGAATCCGGCCATCCGGGCAGTTGCCAAGACCGCCTTCGTCTGCCACCGGGCAAAGGTGATAGGTTTCAAGGATGGATTTGAGGGACTGATCGAGAACCGGACAAAGGAATTGGGCTGGGAGGACGTCTCCGGGATTTTGACCAAGGGTGGAACCATACTGGGCACCTCCAATCGGGCCAATCCGTTCGCCTATGGGGAGAAAAAGAAGGACGTCTCCAAGCGAGCCTTGAAGAACTTCCGCGATCTGAAATTGGACGCTTTGATCTGCATCGGGGGAGATGGGACGCTCAACATCGCTCACCGGTTATATCAGCTGGGAATCCCGATCGTAGGGATACCCAAGACCATTGATAACGACCTGGAGGCTACCGACTACACTATCGGTTTTGACTCGGCGGTGGCGGTTGCCACCGAATCGATCGACAACGTCCACAGCACGGCTGAATCTCACCATCGGGTGATGATCGTGGAGGTGATGGGAAGATACACCGGCTGGCTGGCTTTATATGCCGGGGTGGCGGGCGGTGGGGACGTGATTCTTATCCCCGAGATACCTCTTGACATCCGGAAGGTCTGCCAAAAGCTGGATTCGAGAAGCAAGATCGGAAAGAGATTCAGCATCGTGGTGGTGGCAGAGGGAGTCAAGCCCGGGGACTCAAAATTGGTGGTCAAAAGAAGGGTGAAAGGGAGCACCGATCCCATCAGGCTGGGCGGGGTAAGTTACAGGATAGCAGAGCAAATTGAGGCTCTATCCGGGCTGGAGACTCGGGTGATCATCCTGGGGCATCTTCAGCGGGGCGGAAAGCCTACCGACTTCGATCGAATTTTAGCCACTCAATTCGGCACAAAAGCCGTAGGGTTAGTCATAAGCGAAAAGTTCGGCTATATGACCAGCCTGCAGGGGGGAAATATCACGTCGGTTCCCATCGAACGCGCCATTGTTAGGTTGAAGAAGGTAAAGCCAGACCTCCCATTAATCGAGGCCGCCCGGGCAGTGGGAACCAGCTTTGGCGACTGAAACGAAGAGTTAAACCATCGCCGTACTTTTGGATTGAAAACCAGTTCACGAATTCCTATATTCCGAAGTATAGGTCTTCTGTAGTTGCTCGATTTATTGAAAATCCCCCGCCAACGGCGGGGTGATCGAGCAAGAATCGCCCAATGAACTGGGCAACTACGGAAGAAGGATTACTCAACTTGATGATAGAGAAAAGGGAAAGACTACTTCATGGATAAAGACAGGACAGCACAAGCCTCCTCCCCGCAAGCCGAGATAAAGTTCAGCCGCGAGCTGGGGCTTCTGGAGGCGACCACCTTAGGGGTGGGGGCCATGATCGGGGCGGGGATCTTTATCCTGAGTGGAATGGCGGCAGGCATAGCCGGGCCGGCAGCCACGCTCTCCTACGTCCTGTGCGGGCTGATGACCCTCTTCACCGCTCTCTCTTATTCTGAACTCTCATCCTCCATTCCCTTAGCCGGCGGCGGTTACACCTTCGTTCATCAGGGAATAGGCGGTTACATAGCGTTCTTGTGCGGGTGGGCGCTCATCTTCGGAAGCGTGGTGGCCTGTGCCCTTTATGCCCTGGGATTTGCAGAACATTTCAATCCTCTGGTAGATCTGGTGATAAAGGTGTCGCCTTCGGTCAAATTCAGCGCCTTTGCCATCGCGTTGCTATTGCTGCTGGTGAACATAAAGGGAACCAAGGAGAGCGGAAAAACCCAGAATTTCTTCACCATTACCAAAGTAGCCATGCTAATTATCTTCATAGGATTGTGCATTCCTCACGTGAGGGTGGAAAATTTTAAGCCGTTTGCTCCATTTGGACTTACCGGCATAATCTCTGCCACCGCTTTAATCTATATATCTTTTTTTGGTTTTGAGATCATCTCCAGCGCCTCGGAGGAGATCAAAAACCCGAAAAAAACCGTCCCCAAGGCGATTCTGCTTTCACTTTTTATCCCCATGTTGATTTATGTTGGGGTGGTTTTAGTCTCGGTGGGAATCTTGGATTATCAAACTCTCGGGACTTCTGCCGCTCCTTTGGTCTTGATAGCGGGGAAGGTTTTGGGAAGCTACGGGCTTCTATTTGTTTTGATCGCCGGGCTCCTGTCCACCACCTCCGCTTTGAATGCCACGGTGCTGACGGCATCACGTGAGACTTATGCCATGGGGAGGGATGGATATCTCCCGGGAAAGATCTTCAGGTTGCATCCCAAGTTCAAAACCCCGTATACGGCGATCGCTGCGGTGGGCGTGATAATCCTGTTCTTCACCCTCTCCGGAGAGGTGGAGCTGGTGGCGCATCTGGCCAATTTCTGCTTTCTTTTCGCGCTGATTTTGGTGAACCTGTCGGTGATAATGCTTCGCAAGAAGGCGCCCCGCCTTAAACGTCCTTTCAAATTGCCCTGGCATCCGATCATTCCGATTTTGGCCATCGCCTGCAACGTATTGATCTTGGCGTTCATGAGTCCCCGCACCTACCTTTTGGGCGCCGGCTGGTTAGCCCTGGGAAGTTTGGTATATCTGGTTTATTCCAAGGAACAGAAGGAGACGGTGGAAAAGCATAGGTGGTTAAAGGAGATCTTGACACGTCAGGAACGCAAGGAGTACAAAATCTTAGTCTCTCTGGCCAATCCCAAGACCGTGGGAATGCTTATGACGACCGCCTGCGCCATTGCCAGGAAATTCGACGGAGAGGTGATCGCCTTAAACGTGGTGGAGGTTCCTCATGGAACGCCTTTGAGAAAGGGACTGGCCGATTTTTCCCAGCAAAGACTGCTTTTGTCCCGGGCAGAGAACATTGCCCGCCAGGAGAGGGTGAAGTTTGACAAAACGATCAAGCTCTCCCACCGGCTCTCCTACGGCATTCTGGGGACGGCAGCAGAAGAGGATTGCAACTTCATCATCCTGGGCCGCACCGGACCGGAGAAGATGCTGGAGAAGATATTGACCACGGTGGTGGATATCGTGCTCAAGGAGGCTCCCTGCAACGTGGCCATCGTGCACGGAGAGAAGATGGAGGCCATCAAGCGGGTGATGATCACCGCCACGGATAACGTGAACTCTCAACTGGCGGCGGAACTGAGCCCGGCTTTGGTGGAGAAGTTCAGAGCCGACCTCTTGCTGCTGCACGCCCTTCCTCAAGACTCGGGCGCTGAGGAGGAGGCCCAGGCAAGGAGGTGGATCGACTCCTTTACCGACAAGGCGGGATTGAAGATCAAGGGCGAGCGAAAAATCGTAAAGGCTCAAAAGCCGGCCGAGGCCATCGCAGACCAGATTCAGGAGGGGGACCTTCTTCTGATGGGTTCCAGCAAGGGTGGAACCTTAGAACAACTTCTCTTCACCTCCGTTCCGGAGGAGGTAGGCGAAAGAGTCTCCACCCCCATCATAGTGTTCAAGAGATTTCAACCCCGCAAGAGATCGTGGGTGGAAAGAATTATTGCCGGAAAGAAAGCCAGGATCAAATAAAGAATTTCACTGAAAAGACAAAGGGAGAGAAATGGATCCCAAAGAATTGTTCTTAGAACCGCTGAAGGCAACCGGCGAGAAGATAGTCGGCCTGCTTCCCGCCCTCATTGGGGCCCTGGTGATATTGCTTTTGGGCTGGCTTCTGTCCAAGATCCTCAAAGCCGCGCTGATCAAGCTCCTGGTGGCAGTGCGTCTGGAGAAATTCAGCGCCAGATCCGGATTGTCAAAATTCTTATCCAGAGGAGACATCAAGCACTCCTTAGCTGACATCTTGGGGACGGTATTCTTCTGGATAATATTCTTGTTTTTTATCGATCTTGCTGCCGACGTGCTGAAATTCACCCTGCTGCAAAACCTGATAAACACCATAATATCTTTCATCCCCAGGCTGGTGGTAGCTGTCCTGATAATCGTCGTGGGAGTGTTGCTCTCCTCGTTTTTCAAGGGAGTGGTTAGGGTGGCGGCATCAAGCTATGCCCTGGCCCGGGGGGAATTGATCGGTACCATAGTGCAATATATGATTGTATTCTTTGCCCTGGCAGTCGCCTTAGAACAGCTGGGAGTTGCCACCCAGATTCTGGTGAGTTCCGTTTTGATAATCGTCGGGGCGCTGGCCTTTGGTTTTGCCTTAGCCTTCGGATTGGGGAGCAAAGAGGTAGCCGGGAAGATAGTAGGTAAGATCCTTGAGTCGGAAAAAACTGCAGGTGAGGGTTCAAGGGTTGTCACAGATACTTCCGAAAAAGAAGAACCCATTCAAAAAGATGGTTGAATTTGTCACTACATTTCAGCTTGGACTTTGCGACTAACCTTTAATTCGGTAAGAGAAGGAGCGTGACGAGGATGGCACAGAATCGCAAATTCGAGGAGGTTCCCGTAGAAAAACTTCGCTGGCGCTGTCAGGTGGATAAGCTGGACTTAAAAACCAGCGACGACGTGGAGCCGTGTGACTGGATCATCGGGCAGGACAGGGCAGTGAAGGCGATAAAGCTGGGCCTGGATATCAAAAGCGTGGGCTACAATATCTTCGTGGCCGGCTTCGTGGGAACCGGACGGATGACCGCCATCAAGCATCTTCTGGAAAGGCTGGAGAAGAGGAACAGCATCCCGGACGACAAGTGTTACGTGAACAACTTCAAGGATCCGGATGTGCCCAGAGTGATAAGCCTGCCGGCGGGACAAGGAAAGCTTTTCAGAAAAGACATGGAAGACCTTATATTCTCTCTTAAGAAAAACATCCCCTCTATGTTCGGAAGAGAAGCTTACAAAGAAAAACGGAAGGAATTTATCAAGGAGTCCGAGGAAGGACAAAAGGCTATCCTGGCGGAATTTGAAAAACAGGTTAAAAAAGAAGGTTTCGCTTTAGTGCAGATTCAGATGGGTCCGTACGTCAAGCCGGATATTCAGCCGGTAATTGACCACAAGCCGGTAAGTCTGGCGAAGCTGGAAAAGCAGGTCAAGGACGGAAATTTCCCCCAAGAGAAATTCAACGAGCTACAGACCAAATACGAGGCTTTGGCAAGCCTGATGGAAGATGTATTCAGAGAGGGGAAGGAGATCATCAAGGAGCTGGAAAAAGCCTTGGAGGCTCTGGATAGGGAGATGATCGTGCCTCTGATCAAGGATATGATCAAAGACACAAAAGCCAAGTATGAAAACGAGAGACTTCAAGCTTATCTGGATGAGGTGGAGAAGAGTCTGATAAACAATCTGGATAGGTTCAAACCGACAAAAGACAAATCATCGGAGATGGCATTTCCCGGACTTCCATTCATCAAACCCGAAGATGAGTTCTGGGAATACTGGGTGAACGTGGTGGTAGACAACTCAGAGATCAAAACCGTTCCCATAATCATCGAGACCAACCCCTCCTACAGGAACCTGTTTGGAACCATCGAGAGGGTGGCGGAGCGAAGCGGCGTATGGAGAACCGATTTCACCCGGATCAAGGCCGGGTCGTTCCTGAAGGCCAACGGCGGTTATCTGGTGGTAAACGCGCTTGATCTTCTGATGGAGCCGGGATCATGGCAATCGCTCAAGCGGGCTTTAAAATACCGGCAGGTGGAGATCGGGGCTTACGATCCCTTCTATCTTATGGGCGCGTCGGCCATGAAGCCGGAGCCGATTGAGACCGGCGTGGACGTGGTGATGATCGGAGGCAGCTATCTTTACCATCTGCTTTACCATCTGGACGAGGATTTCAAGAAGATCTTCAAGGTGAAGGCGGACTTCGATTCGGTCATGCCCAAGGATGACCAGAACGTCCACCAGTACGCCTGCTTCATCAAGAAGATCTGTGATGACGATAAGCTCCTGTCCTTTGACAAAACCGGAGTGGGCGGAGTGGTGGAATTCGGGGTGAGGGTGGCAGGCACACAGAAGAAGCTATCCACCCGGTTCACCGTAATAGCCGATCTGATTCGAGAGTCAAGCTACTGGGCCCAGAACGCGGGCAGCAAAGCCGTAAAGCACGAGCACGTGGAGAAGGCCATAGAGGAGTGGATAAAAAGGGTGAGCCTAATCGAGGATAAGATCCAGGAGATGATTGAGGACGGAACCATCATGATCGACTCTGAGGGAAAGGTGGTGGGGCAGATCAACGGCCTCTCGGTGTACGATCTGGGGGAATACGCCTTCGGCAGGCCCACCCGCATAACCGCCAGAACCTCCATGGGGAGAGCCGGGGTGATCAACATCGAAAGGGAAGCCGACCTCTCCGGACGCACCCATAACAAAGGGGTGCTCATTTTGGGCGGCTATCTCAGGGGAAAGCACGCCCAGGACAAGCCCCTGACCATGAGCGCCAGCATTTGTTTCGAGCAGTCATACTCGGGGGTGGAAGGGGACAGCGCCTCATCCACCGAGGTATATGCGATCCTTTCCAGCCTGTCTAAGATTCCCCTAAGGCAGGATATAGCCGTCACCGGCTCGATCAATCAAAAAGGAGAGATTCAGCCCATCGGTGGAGTCAACGAAAAGGTGGAAGGCTTCTACCAGGTCTGCAAGGCCAAGGGATTGACCGGCACCCAGGGGGTGATGATTCCCCATCAGAACGTCAAGGAACTGATGTTAAGAAACGAGGTGGTGGAGGCGGTGAAGGAGGGGAAATTCCGCGTCTATCCGGTGAAGACCGTCGACCAGGGAATTGAGATCCTGACCGGCGTTAAAGCAGGCAAGAGGAAAGAGGATGGTACCTTCGAGGATAAATCTGTAAACGACCTGGTGGACAGGCAATTGAAAAAGTATGCCGAAGATTTGAGAAAATTCGGCGCAGAGGAGGCCAAAAAAGAGGAGAAAGACAAGTCGTAGGCATCCTGTGTTTCGTGCTGATCCCCCTTGTGGGGGCGAAGCATCTCGCTTTTTGAGATTCTTCTCCCCCGTACGGGGGATCAGAATGACAGAGAACGGACGGCTGCAATAGAATCGGGCGAGAGAAGGATATCGGAATGAAGAAGAAGAAGAAAAAGCAGAAAGTCCAAAGACGGAAATGGCCGTCAGCAAAAACCCTCGTTTTGGCGGCTGAACTTGGCGCCATTGCCGTTGTTATCGTGATCGGCGTGGTCTCATACAACTGGATATCCGGTCCACCGCCGGAGAAGACCATCCCACGAACTGCCTCGTTCGAAAAGAAGGTTGATGGCCTGACAGATTACTTAGGCGGCCTGCCTGAAAGCGAGAACGCCGAGTTGAAGAGGCTCTTCGAAAAGGCTCATGCCTCATACCAGGCCCAAAGATACGCCGAAGCCATAGACACCCTCCAGGCGTGCCTGGACCTGAAAGCCACCGACAGCGAGCGATTAGCCCTCTCGATTATGCTTGGGAACGCTTACTCCTATCTTGGTGGGCCGAATCTCGGCGAAGATCTCTATCGGGAGGCTCTCATAATCGGAACCGGTATCGATGATAAGTTGGGAAGCGCCGTCGCTTTGGGCAACCTGGGGGCGATCCGCATGACCCTGGGTGATTTGGATAAGGGTTTGGATCACTTAGAGGATGCTCTGGAGCTCTACCGGCAAACGGATTTCCGAAAGGGCGAGGCTATTGCTCTGGGCAATCTGGCCAATGTCTACTATTTTAGGGGGGATCTGACCCAAGCTTTGGACTACTTCGAAAAGGCCCTTAAGATACACCAGGAAACCGGTTTTGAGGAGGGTGAGGCAAGCGCTATCGGAAACATCGCCAACATTTACTATGTTAAGGGTGAGTTGGACCAGGCTTTGGAGCAGTTCAAGGATGCCCTGAAGAGTTACAAAAAGATACGCTTCCGACCGGGCGAGGCAAAGTCTTTAGTTGCCATAGGCGCCATATTGGTTAAGAAGGGGAATCCGGACGAAGCGCTCAGCTATTTTGAAGACGCTATCGAGATACAAGAACGAGAGGGTTTGAAGAAAGAACAATCCATGGCATTGCACAACGTGGGTTTGATCCATAGATCGAAGGGTGATTTGGACCAGGCTTTGGAGTCTCATCAGGAGGCTCTGAACATCGCCAGGGAAATAGGCTACAGGGAGGGAGAGGCAAATGGATTGACTCACATCGGTTTAATCCACAAAGCCAACGGCGATATGGACGAGGCTCTGAGGTATTTGAACGAAGCTCTGAAGATTCATCAAGAGATGGGTTCTGAGAAGGGCCAGGCAAACACCCTGGCCAACATTGGTCTGATTTATTGGGCTAAAGGCGATTTGGATTTGGCCCTGAAGCGCCTCAAAGAATCCCTTGTGATATTTGAGGAGATGGGAATGCCGGAGCAGGCTGGAAAGACCAAGGAGAACATAGAGCTGATTTCAGAATTGAAAGCGGAGTTGGGAGAGAAGTGACCTGACCCCTTAGCTCCTTCTTCCTTTATGGGAGAGGGTGATAGAATAGATAACAGCCCGAATGCGGATTTCACCCTCCCTTTTATTCCCTCCCACTTGTGGTGAGCTTGTCGAACCATCAAGGGAGGGAAAAACCTATTGACTGTGGTGGTTCGGGGTGAGGGCACCCCGAACCAACGTTGAAACAGGACACCGGGCTGCCGGGAGAGGACTAGACAGAAGGGATAACACCAAAGCACACTAATAGAAATGTGGACTCTCGTTTTTATTGTTCTGATTTGCCTGCTTGCAGCCTTGAAGGTTGTCAAGACTCTGTGGGCGAAAAATCTGCCGACCAAAACCCTCAATATCATAACTTGCATTTTGATTGTCCTCACAGGGTTGTTAGCAGTATGGGAGCATATGAAGCCAAGTGCAGAGAAAGAAGAGATAACGCAACTCAGAAATGAGTTTACGGATTTCAGACGAGAAATGTACGACTATTTCAATGGGTTACAACAAACCAAAAATGCTGGACTGAAAAAACTCTTTGAAAAGGCACACACCCTGTATGAAGATCAGAGATACGCTGAAGCTGCAGACACGTTCCAGGCTTGCCTAAAACTGGAAACAGAGGACAGCGAAAGACTGGCTCTTTTGATTTTACTTGGGAACAGCTACCATAGGGTCGGCAAGCTGAAAGACGCTGAAGCGTATCAGCAAGAGGCTCTTCTGGTCGGAGAAAGAATCGGGGACACAATAGGACACGCCTCGGCACTGGGGAACTTAGGCCTCATCTATCAAGATAAAGGTGATCTGGATCAGGCTTCGGAATATTTGAAAGATGCTTTGAAGGACTATCAGGGCATAGGTTTTAAGCGGGGCGAGGTAGCTGTTTTGGGCAACATCGGGGTTATATACAAGGATAAAGGTGACTTGGAAAGTGCTTTCAAATATCACCGAGCCGCGTTAAGCGTCAGTAGAGAAATCGGCTTTAGGCGAGGTGAGTCTGCGGCTTTGACTAACATCGGCATTGTCTTTCAGCAAAAAGGAGATAAGGGGAGTCTCGATAGCGCTCTGCAATATCAACAGAGAGCTCTCGCGCTTGACAGACAGGAAGGATTCAGGGAGGGTGAGGCAAATTACTTGGTCAACATCGCCGTGATCTATCGAGCCAGAGATAATCTAGACCAGGCGTTGGACTCCTTCTGGGAAGCTTTGAAGATTTGTCGGGCGATGCGTCTGATGGAGTGTGAGGCGATTGCCTTGGGTAACATCGGTGTCATCCATCAGGACAAGTATGATCTGGATAGTGCCTTGTACTATCACCGGGCGGCTTTAGAGATCAATAAGCAGATACGTCGCAGGGAGGGAGAAGCAAATCAGTTGGGTAACATCGGTAATGTTTTCTTTCTGAAAGGAGATATGGATCAAGCTCTTTGGTACCTCAACAAAGCTCTTGAGATATTTGAGGAAATTGGTTTGCAAAGGCAGATTGAAATGGTCAAAGAACAGATCGGGGTTATTTCCCGACAGAAAAGTCAGAGGGAAAACAAATGACCTCACCCCCTGTTTCCCCCTCTCCATTTTATGGAGAGGGGGACCAAAGGGGGAGAGGTTAGAGAGGCGGTCTTAGAAACAAAATTCGATGGAAGATCTGATTATTAAATTCGGATACCCGGCATTGTTCGTAGGCTCGTTCCTGGAGGGTGAATCGGTTCTGATTGCAGCCGGGTTTTTGGCCAGGGGAGGGTATCTCAATCTCAAGTTGGTGATGCTGGTTGCGCTCACAGCAACGTATATCGCGGACGTGTCGCTTTACTTTCTGGGACGAGCCAAAGGCAAAGGGATAATCACCAAGTTCCCCATAGCAAGAGCCTATTATCCGAAGGTCAAGACCCTATTCGATAAGTACGGAATTTGGGCCATCTTCATCACCCGATACCTGTATGGCTTGAGGCTTGCCTCGGCCGCCACTTTCGGACTGATGAAGATGAAAAGAAGAAATTACCTGCCCTTCAACCTTCTCTCCTGCATGATCTGGGCCGTACTTATGGGTGGTTTGGGTTATTTGTTCGGCGCAAGCTTAGAAGCTTTGATCGGACAGGTAAAGCATTATGAGAAGATAGTTGTTGCCTTCATCATCCTTGTCGGTCTGAGTGTTTGGCTGTTTCGAAGAGCGCAGAGCAGAAGGGAGTGCAAAAAGAATAATGAATTGAGAACGAACATTGAAGATTCGGAGGCTCAGGAATAAACGACGGTAGGTCGGGCTGTCGCAAGACTGCCCTAGACGAAGGCTTGTCATGCTGAGCAAAGCGAAGCATCTCGACTTTTGAGATTCTTCCCCTGCCCTTCAACAAGTTCCCTTCGGGTCTGAGCCTCAGGGTCGAAGACAGGGCAGTGAGCGAAGTCGAACTGCCGAAGGCGGGGTCAGAATGATATATACTGTTGTTGCGGGGTACACCCGCCGCGCAACTAATCGGATCAACGCTTGAGCGTTTCAGAGGGTTCGAAATTTAAGAAACTCAGGCGGCGCAGCGGTCGTATGAACGATTGAACTGAGCGCTTGAGTCTCTAAACTCGAGGAATAGTATGAGAGTAAAACCAAGGACTTTCTGTTTCGTCTTTACCCTTATCTTCGTTTTCCTCGCAATCTCCAGTCTGCTGAATTTCACATTTGCTTCGGAAGAATACACCCGGACGGCGCAGGCTAATACCTCCGGGGAGGTGAGGGAGTTTCGTCTGACTGCTCCTACCAATCTGGGGGGATCGGTAACCTTGCAAGTTGGGGATGAGGATGCCTGCAGCGTGGAGTTCGAATGCTGGGCCAGAGCCGGGAATCGCAGGATGGCAAAGGAGTTCACCGAGCTGGTGGAGATGTATCTGGAAGCGGAGGATGGGGTGGTCACCCTAAAACTGATCACACCCCGCAACGCGCCCTGGGAAGGGACGAATTATGCAATAAAAGCAAACCTGGAAATATATGTCCCTCCTGATATCGTTGTAGAGACCAAGACCAGATATTTCCGCATGGATATCTCCGGCCCCCTCACAAAGGTAGACGTCAGAAACAGTTACGGAGAAGTCCGGGTCGCAGACGTCTCCGAGGAGACCAGCATCGACGGGAGCTACACTAAGGTCGAAGTGGAGAACATAGAGGGGGGGCTGGATATTGAGACCAGCTCCAATTCAATACGGGTCAGGGACGTGGATACGAAAGATGGCAAGGCTTTTCTTAAAACCACTTACGGGAAAATCGAGGTGGAAGAGCTTGTCGGACAATTGGAAGCACGCACCGTGTACAACCCCATTCACTGCTCCAACATAACCCTCCTGGGTGGAACAAACGAGATCACAACGGTCTATTCAAAGATCGATCTGGAACTTGAGGAGATAGAAGACTGCAGGCTAACCGTTAGCAACAGCTACGGCGCCATCAATGTGACTGTTCCTGAAGATCTGTCCGCCCGACTGACACTGAGCGTGGGGCGAGGAGGAACCATAAATACCGATCGGATTCTGATCAGACCTTTGGTGTTAGACAAAACCAGGCTGGAGGGCATCTGCGGGGATGGAGATTCTGAGATTGAGCTGGACATGAACGGCATAGGAAAGATCCTCTTGGAGGGAAGATAATCTTAGGCAGATTCCGCGGCGTATATTCCATCTTCTAATGTCATGCAGAGAAAGAAAAGGCGATCGGATGCCCTCTGATAATTCACACCTGCCAAGAGCCCTGACTGTCAAAGACAGTGAACATCCGTGGGATGGTGAGTCTGATTGAAGGACCTGAACCGTTTTGTCTGCGGGCTTTGCGCAAGAAACTGACCGGAATGCAAAAACTGACCAGTTATTCAAGGTGGCTGAACCGTCAAACTTCATTCTGCTGGGAGGCTTAAGTTGAGAAGACTCTTATTTCTGGCGGGGGTGCTTTCGGGTTTGTTGCTTTTTTCCTCCGGACTCTGCTATCAGTCGCCCACGGAGAGCTTCGTTTTGCCTTACAGCTCCGTGGCGACCTCCGACGATATCTCCGCGGTGAAGTTCAATCCGGCCGGTTTGGGACTGAAAAGGGGTTCCCAGATCGGCTTCTTTCACACCTTCTCCGACTCCAGCTTCGAGGGGGACAACGCTTGGTTTCTATCTATTGGGAGCCTGGGTTTCTCCGCAGAGTGGCTGGGCAACGTCACCCGAGACACCTACAGAAAGTACACCTTAGCCCAGGGGGGGAGGTTCGCCGCAGACTGGCTCTATCTGGGAACGAGCTACAGCTGGTTTGGCTCAAGGCACAAAGAGTACGACCATCTCTCCTCCTGGAAACTGGGGTTGCTGGCTCGACCTTTCGAGTTCCTCTCCATTGGGGCTGTGGCAAAGGATCTTAATCGTCCCACTTTCTTCGGCGAGAGAACCGAGGCCTCATTCGACTTAGGCGTGGCGGTCAGACCTCTGGGCGGATTCATGCGCGACCGGCTCACTATGTCGGTAGACCTTTCCATGAGCCAGAAAGAAAAGCTGGAAGACGCCACGACCAGATTTAGAGCAGAGGCCGAACCGTTGGACGGCTTCATCGTCTTCGGAGACATAGATAACGATGGGAATTTCGGGATTGGGGGGAGGGTCAATCTTCCCAGATTTGGAGCCGGATCCTATAACTCCGTCACCAAGGACTACGAATACAACCAGGGAATCGTATATGCCACCATTTCTCACGACAGATACCGCACCCTGCTGAGAAGAACGGATAATTTCCTTGAAATCAGAATCTCCGGCAAGATCGTGGAGGAGAACAGCCGGGTGGGTATCTTTGGAAAGAAGAAGCCCACCATAATAGATCTGCTCACCGACCTTGGCCGGGCAAAGGATGACGAGACCATCAAAGGCATGCTGCTTCGGATCGACCCCTTCGATATGGGGCTGGCAAAAACCCAGGAGATCAGGGAGGCAATCCTCGATTTCAAAGCCAGCGGCAAGACAGTCATCGCTTTCTTGGAAGAGGGGGGAGACAGAGAATACTATCTGGCTACGGCCGCGGATAAGATCGTGCTTTTGCCCACCGGATATCTGAACGTGAACGGACTTGCCGCACAGGTTACCTTCATAAAAGGGACTTTAGATAAGTTGGGTATCGTCGCTGACGTAGAGCACATCGGGGATTACAAGAGCGCTTCCGATCTGGTTACCCGGGAGAGCATGTCGTCCGCTCACCGGGAGGTGGTCAACTCCCTTCTGGACGATTTCTATGATCAGATCACCAAAGACATTGCCGAGGAGAGGGGATGGACCCAGGAGCAGACCAAGTCCAAAATCGATCAGGGACCCTTTACCTCCTCGGAGGCACGTAAAGCAGGCTTGGTCGACACCCTGTTGTTCTATGACCAGATGGAGGGACTGATCAAGTCGGAGTGTGCCCTTGGGTTTAGCTGCAGAAGATACCCGTTCGAGCCGAGAGATGTAAGAGTCAGCCGCGATGCTTACCACATGCGACGCTACTACAAATACAGTTGGGCCATCCCGCCGAAGGTGGCGGTCATCTTTGCCACCGGTTCTATCTTCTCCGGAGAGAGCGGACGTGAGCTTCTTATCGGAGACGTCATGGGTTCCGAGACCATGTCGGAAGCGATAAGAAGGGCGCGGGAGGATAACAGGATAAAGGCGGTCGTTTTCCGGGTGGACAGCCCCGGTGGTTCCGGAATAGCCTCCGACGTGATCTTAAGAGAGATAATACTCACCAGAGAGGTAAAACCGGTGATAGTCTCCATGTCGGACGTGGCTGGATCGGGAGGCTACTGGATCGCCTGCGCAGGAGACACCATCGTCTCCATGCCTGGCACTTATACCGGCTCCATCGGGGTGGTTAGCGGAAAGGTAAGCCTGGAGGGCCTGTACGAGAAGATCGGTTTTTCCATCGAGACGGTCAAGAGAGGGAAACATGCCGACTTTTACAGCACCACGCGCGAATTCACCGATGAGGAAAGAGAAGTGGTGCGCAGGCAAATCAAAGAATTCTATGACGATTTCGTTCGGAAGGTGGCAGGCGAAAGAGACATGTCGGAGGAGGCAGTGGACGCCGTCGCACAGGGGAGGGTGTGGACCGGCAGGCAGGCTGAAGAGAACGGGCTGGTGGACATGCTGGGAGGCCTTAATCTCGCCTTGGCCATTGCAAAAGAGAAAGCCGGCTTGCCCCAGGATGCCGAGGTGGAGATCGTCACCTATCCCAAGCGTAGGTTTTTCTTTGGGCCACCTCTGGGAGCGGTACTTGGCTCCTCGCCCGATCTGAGATCGATCATGGAGGAGTTGAAGGAGAAGAACCTCTTCGGGGATGAGCGGATTCTTCTGCTCATGCCCTACCGGATCGACATCGAATGATAAAGACCGTACATTCATTTGTTCCGGAAACCTGTGGGCGAGGACTACCTCAAGAATTACAGGAAGAACATAAACGAGGTAACCAGAGCAGACATTCAGAGAGTGGCTCAGAAGTACTTAGACCCGAAGAATCTGAAGCTGGTGGTGGTGAGCAAAGCAGACCAGGTCAAATCGTCGCTTGAGTCGCTGGGAAGCATCAAAGTTACCTCGTTCCTTGAATGACAATGGTAAGATCAGTACGGGTTATTGTTGTTGAGGATCGGCAAAGCCCCGCCTGAGGTGGGGCTTTTCTATCGGTAGTTGCTTGATTCCCGGACGGGAGCTCAGACGCCCTATAGGCCTGCAGGGAGCCTGTATAGGCGTCTGCTCATCGAGCCAAGAGACCAAGCGAGGGGTGGTTTGGAGTGTCTGCCCCTACAGGTCGTATGACTTCAGGCAGACCATCGCCCGCATCGTCATTGCGAGCGACCGCTTGCCTAAAGAAGAGATCGCCACGTCGCCCAAATGGGCTCCTCGCGATGACAATTTCATTGATTTCTGCTTAAGGATGAGTTTTTCGAAAAGCCCCTCACCCCACGCGCCAACAAGAGGTCGTATGACTTCAGGCAGACCTAATGGTCGCTGGGGACGGCCCCTTTGGATGTTTCGGGTTGTCGATCTCCGGCTGGCTTCGCTCGTGGATGATAACATCCACCCGGACGGGTGCCCGTCTGGGCACGAAGTGAGACCTCAGGGTCGAAGGAAAGGGCATTCAACCCTGACCCCAAAAGAGAGGCGGGGGTTCAAGGGGGTGTTGAAAAACCAAACCGGAGTGCACCAGCTTGCTGGTGCGGTTTCCTTCAAAGTTTAGGTAGTTGTGATATAAGAACATCTGATTTCAAAAGCCGCGAAAGCAAGCTTTCGCACTCCGTAACCACTTTCTCAACGAGCCCTTCAATCCCCGCCCCAACAAGGAGGGGAGATTTTTTGTGCGGGAACAAAGTTAGTGTTGCGTGGAGCGTATATTGTATTATATTAAAATTTCGCAGCAGGACTCCAGGAGAGATATTTTGCCGCGACAAGGATTTTACAAGTGTTCGGAGGGTTTTGATGCTTTCTACCACTGATTTTCGCAAGGGGTTGAGGATCAAGGTGGAGGGGGAGATTTTCTACATAGTCGACTTCCAGCACGGTCGTACCGCTCAGAGAAGGGCTCAGGTGAGAACCAAGCTGAAGAACATAAGAACCGGCGCGGTCCTTGAGAGGACCTTCTCCGCGGGCGAGACCTTTGAGGAACCGGATTTCGAGGAGAAAACCATGCAGTTTCTCTACTCCGCCGGAAACGAATATCATTTCATGGACTCCAAGACCTACGACCAGATAAGCATGACCGAAGAGCAGTTGGGCGATTACAAGTGGTATCTGAAGGAGGCCTCCGAGTACCGGGTGATGATCTTTGAAGGGAAGCCACTGAACGTGGAGCTTCCCGCCTCGCTGGTGCTCAGGATCACGTCCACAGAGCCGGGTATCAAAGGGGATTCCGTAACCAATCTGACCAAGAACGCCACCTTAGAGACCGGCTTGGTGGTCAAGGTTCCGCTCTTCATAAACGAAGGAGAGTACGTCAAGATTGACACCCGGACAAATGAATATATAGAAAGAGTAAGGCAGGGCTAAGACGAAAGAGGAACTCTTCTTGAGAACGAACACGAGGACTCCGAAAGCGAGGAAGAAGCCGAAGGACAAGCCTCGCCACAATCCGCCACCCGGATGGATCGGAACGGATGAGTCGGGGAAAGGGGATTACTTCGGTCCTCTGGTGATAGGGGGAGTGCGCGTCGACCCGAAGACCAAAGGCGTCCTGACAAATCTGAAGGTGAGAGACAGCAAGAAGATCTCGGACAACGTGATTAAGGACTTGGACTTTCAGATTCGCTCCCTGTGCATCTACTCGGTGGTGGTGATCGGCCCGGAGAAATACAATCTCCTCTATGGGAAGATGAAAAACCTAAATAAGTTGTTGGCCTGGGGACACGCACGGGTGATAGAGAACATCCTCACGCGCATCGACTGCAAGAGTGCCATCTCCGATCAGTTCGGATCGGAAAGCTACATCAAAAACGCTCTCATGAAGCTGGGGAAGAAAATAGATCTGACCCAGTCGCCCAGAGCCGAGGCAGACTTAGGGGTGGCCGCCGCCTCCATACTCGCCCGGGCCGAGTTCTTGAGGAAAATGGACCGGCTTTCCCAGGAGTGCGGGTTTGAGCTTCCCAAAGGCGCCTCCGGACAGGTGGATGAGGCCGCCCGCAAGATTCTGGAAGAGATGGGAGAGGATGCCTTAAACAGGTTTGTCAAGCTGCATTTCAAGAACACCGCTCGAATAACCCAAAAGTCGGCGTAAGAAGTTTGCGTTTTTCCGCCTGAGATCCATCAGATAGGAACAAAAAATGTCTTTCCACCAAGAGACGGTCCTGTTAAACAGGCGATGCCGTTATGATTCTACCTGAACAATCCTGCGCGCAGGTGGTGAAGGAGATAGGGGCGGACAACGTCTCCGGGGCGTCCGAGCTCTCCAGGAAGGCTGCCTCCTCCTTTGTTCTTTTCGCATCCGAAAACCCGGCAGACTCAGGCAAAGAGTACTTCCGGGGTCTTTTGAAACTGGGGGCAGACTTGATACTTGCCCAACCCCATATGGCTTCCATTTTCAATATGGTCAATTCCATACTCTACTCGGTAGAACAGGTCCGGTCCACTCTCAGCGTAGGCGAACTTGCCGAGTTCACCAGGGAGAAGGCCGAGGAGTTCATCGGTAATTCGCTGAGCGCAATCCAACTCATAGCCGAGAATGGAGAAAGGCTGCTCGCCGAAGGTTCAAGGGTTATGACCTTTTCCGCATCCGGATCGATTCTGGCCATCCTGAAGAAGGCCAAAGAGGTGGGGAAAGACTTTGAGGTGGTGGTGTGTGAGTCCCGTCCCATGTTCGAGGGACGGCTTCTGGCCAGATTCTTAGGAAACGCCAAGATTCCGGTCACCCTGATCACGGATGCCGGCATGGGGGTCTTCGCCAAGGATGCGGATATCTTGTTGGTGGGAGCAGACTCAGTCTCCGAGGCCTCCTTCGTGAACAAGGTGGGCACCTTCTATCTTTGCCTCCTCTCCCGGGAGTACCATGTCCCGCTTTACGTGGCATGCGAAAGAAGCAAGTTCATCTCAAGCAAGTGGCGACCGTTGCCTCTTGCCGGAGGCGATCCGGGCCAGATTTTGGACTCTGAGCTTTTGAACGTGAAAGCAGAGAACCCATATTTCGAGGAGATCCCCCTGTCTTTCTGTCGACAGGTGATAACCAACGAGGGATTCTTTTCTCCCTCGGACGTTCCCCGGTATATCAGAAAGACCAGATTGTGCCGGGATCTGATGGAGCGCTTAAGGGATCTTCGTCCATCCACGCCTCGGTAGATGAGCAAGGCACGCCTTGGAGTTAGGCGGACGTTTCTAACCCGGGAGTCTCATGAAGAAGGCAGTCAAGGGTAAGCTAAGAGTCCTATTTGTTTGCACCGGCAACACCTGCCGCAGCCCCATGGCCGAGGGCATCCTCAAGAAGATGCTTGAGGATAAGGGCGTGGATAATCTTGAGGTGAGTTCGGCCGGAACTCACGGGCTGTCGAATGCGCCTGCCTCCCTCTTTGCCAGGGAGGTAGCCGGCGACAGGAATATCGATCTGTCCGGCCACCGCTCGCGCCGGCTGACCCCAGAGATGATCAGAGAAGCCGATCTGATCCTGGCCATGTCGCAGGAGCACCTGGACTATATCAAGCGAATTGGCGGGACGGCCGGGGACAGGACCTTCCTACTGAAGGCTTTCCCCCGGGTGCACTCTGCGTCAAACAAAGGCGGAAACGGCGGCGTTTTGTCTATCGAAGACCCAATAGGAAGCAGCCCGGACGATTACGAGCGCAGCTTTGCCGATATTGAAAAAGAGATAAAAAGGATACTCCCAGAGCTTTTGAAGTCGGCAAACAAAGATAACTTCCGGGATACCTCCAAGTCCTAAGATCCTATGGAAAAAGATACAGGCTCCGTGGTGCTAAGACCAATTCTGTTTCTGATATTCGTCCTGTTCGCCTTCTTCGCGTTTGGTCAGGCAACTCTGTGCGTGCAGGCAGAAGAAAAGATCCAGGAAGGTTCAGATGAGAAAACGTCATCGGATCTTGACCCGAAAGCCGACAGCACGAGCTTGGACCAGATCCCGCTGGAGCCGCCCAAGATGGAGATAAAGCTGCGTTTGCCCGAAGAAAGAGAATTAAAAAGGGTGGTTTCCAACCGGGCATTCGGAGTGGGGGAAAGACTTGAGTTCTCGGTGGGGTATGGAGTGATCAAGGCCGGGACTGCGGTGATGGAGATTCCTGACATCGCCAAGCTCGACGGCAGGAAATGCTATCATATCGTCTCCACCGCCAGATCCAACAAGTTCTTCTCCGTCTTCTTCAGGGTGGACGATAGGGTGGAATCGTTCATGGATATCTACGGGCTTTATTCCCTGCGCTATGACAAGCATTTAAGAGAAGGAAAGTTCAGGAAGGACGTCTCCATGGTCTTTGACCAGGCGAATAACTTAGCCATATACGATGCGGGAAAGGATACCTTTGAGGTGGCCGAATACGTTCAGGACGTGCTCTCTGCCTTCTATTTCGTGAGGACCCAGGAGCTGACCGTGGGAAGGTCGATTTTCGTGGACAATCATACCGACAGGAAGAATTACCCCCTGGAGGTCAAGGTCTTGCGCAAGGAGAGGATTAAGGTGGAGGCGGGTGAGTTCGACTGCCTGGTGGTGGAACCCATCCTGCAGACCGGGGGAATATTCGAACAGAAGGGGAGCCTGACCGTGTGGCTTACCGACGATGAAGTTAAGATGCCGGTTCTGATGAAAAGCAAGGTGGTGATAGGCTCCATCTCCACCGAGTTGATCAATTACCGCCTGGGAGAGGTAGGAAAGATTTAAGATGTCGAAATATACCAGGATAGATTTGAACAGGATCAGAACGTATTCGATCAAGAGGCGAAGAAGCAAGGCTGAAATCAAGAACTTCGGGAAGCCGCTCGATCCGGACTCTGATATTCATGCCTTTCTGCAACACCTCCCCGGGTATCTAAAAGCGGAAGACTTCAAGTCGCTCATCGATATGATCATCAGGGCCAGACGAAAGAAGAAGCCCATTATCCTGATGATGGGCGCCCACCCGATCAAGTGCGGACTCTCGCCTATATTGATCGATCTGATGAAAGAGGGGTTTGTGACTCTACTTTGCACCAATGGGGCCGGCGCAATCCACGACCTGGAAGTAGCCCTCTGGGGGAAAACCTCCGAGGAGGTGGAGAAGGGAATCGAGGACGGGTCTTTCGGGATGGCTAAGGAGACCGGGGAGATCTTCAACCAAATCTCCACCTTTGCCTACGAGATGGATTTGGGTTTGGGTGAGGCAGTCGGCAGGAAGATATTACAGCTTAAGGCCAAATTCAGTCGGCACAGTCTTCTGGCCAGCGCCTATCGTCTGAACATTCCGGCCTGCGTACACGTAGCCTTCGGGACGGACATAGTCCATCAGCATCCCAGCTTTGACCCTGCCTCCACCGGAGAGGCCACCCACGTCGATTTCAGAGTGCTGGCCCACGAGGTCTCGCGACTGAACAACGGCGGAGTGGTTTTGCATTTCGGGTCAGCCGTGATCCTCCCGGAGGTTTTCCTAAAGGCGCTTTCCGTGGCGCGAAACATCAAGGGGAGACTTCAAAACTTCACCACCGCCAATTTTGACATGATTCAACATTACCGCCCCAATATGAACGTGGTTTTGCGGCCCACCCGGACAAGCGGAAAAGGTTTTTCCTTCACCGGCCATCACGAGATCATGATTCCGCTTTTAGCCTGGGCGCTGAAATCGGCAAACAAGAGCAAACAAAAACGGAGGTAGAAAAACATGCGTTGTTCCCGCAGCTTGAACTTTTCGCTGATCTTAATCTTTCTTTTTGTGGCGTTGAGTTTTCTATCGGCAAGGGCAGATGAGAAGACCGGTTCTGCTACGGAGAGTTCCGGGGAAAGAGACGACAGCGTCTCCTCGGCTCCCGATACCGCCGATCTTTTGAGGACGGCCATGGACGATTTCCACGAGGTTTTAGCGCCTCTGTGGCACGAATCATATGCAGAAGAAGACTTCAAAACCATCAGGGAGAAGGCGCCGGTTTTGCAGCAGAAGATCCTGGCTCTGATCAGGATACCGGCCCCTGCCGACCTTAGCCAGAATGAGGAGAAGCTGCACACGTTCCTCTCCAAACGGCAGGAGTTGGCTTTCAACGTTATGGAGCTCAACCGGGCGGCTAAGGACGGCCCCGACTCCACCTTAGCCTCCGCCTTCGAGAGTATGCACTGGACATATGAGGAACTGGAGAAGTTCTTCGCCGTTCAGATAGATGAGTTGGATCAGTTTCACGAAAGCCTCTATTTTCTCTGGCACCGGGCTTTGCCTGCTAGGGATTACGAGACCATCAAGAAAACAGCCCCGGTCATCAAGGCGGAGATAGACAGCCTGATGAAGGTACCGGTTCCCGCCGGCTGCAATATAAAGGGGGAAGAATTTGAGAAGAGAAAGTCCGCGCTGAAAGATGCGGTTTACGGACTTGCCGAAACCTGCAGAGAGGGAACCGAGGACGATATTGATGGAGCCTTGAGGGCGGTGCACGACCGATTCGAGGAACTTAATCGGCTCTTGAGATAAAGCAGGTTTGGGTTCGTATTCTGCTTCTGGCTTTTGCCGGACTCATCCGAGTTCGCCAGAAAGTACCGAGTCCCCATTTCTGGATTTCTTTTTTTTCTTTGCATGCGAGGAATTGCCCCTCTTTTTTTATACACAAATGGGGAATTACGCCCCATTTTTCTTCATACGCAATCATGATAAAGATTGTATTGTTTCTGTAATTTGGAAATAATTCTTTCCATGAAAGCTAAATATTCTGTGCGGAATCCCTTAACGGTATAAACCTCATCAGTCGTAAGTTTTTGATATACAACTATATCCAAAGAATCGATGAGGGGTGATGAAAATCTTTCCTCTTGATACCTCCTGCCAACTTTCCCGCCGTTTTCTAAGTAGTCTCAGTTGTCCTTATTATTTAACAGATCGGGTTAAAAAAAGTATCGATTTTGCTTGACAAAAGACGACGACAAGCTATATTACTGCTCGGCAGAACGATTGCTGCAAGATAAAAACAGGGGATTTCCTCCTCTAATTACTCTCCAGTACATGGAAGTCAAGGGAGCATGTGGGGAATATGATGTCTCTAATCTATGGCAGAAGTGGCTTAGTTTGATTTTACTTGGCTGACACGGAATTCATTTCATCCTATGGAAGGGTAGTCTCGTCTTTATCAAGAGGCTGTTTTTAGCAAAACACAAGAATTAGATTTACTACTTTTAATCGGACTATTGCAGACCATGTGGCATCGGAAAAGCACTCTATTATTCTGTCTTTTGCTCTTGTTTATTTTCTCCTCAAGAGCTTTTTGTCAGACCCTTCAGATAGCACCTATCAGGGGAGCCTTTTCGGCTGACTCTGCAAAAGCAGGAACCACCAGAGCACAAGTGCCCCTTCATCGCCCTACCCCGATTGGTCATTCCCCTGTGGATCCAGGCAAAATTGCGCCCAGCAGTATAGAAAAGTTGGGAGCGGTTCGGGTTCATAGTACTGGTTCGGCAGCACAATGGGTATTATTTCAGTTTTCCGGCACCAAATGGGATTGGCGCATCCGTAAGCCCGGAACCTATGCCAGCAAGGTTCTTGTTGGTTCCATCCAGAGCAATGGAGAGGTTTCAGTGCATTTCGAGGGCTTCGGTGAGCTTTATTCCTCGGGTAGTACGCCGGGGAGTTTGGAGGGATACTATGCCATTTCACCTCCTAATTCCGGGATAGATCAGTTAAGATGGATGAGACCGGGTGAGTTAAATGCTTTCGAGATACGCATTGACCAAACAAATCCAGCTTTGTCCGCCTGGGCATTGTGGCAGAGAATCATCGTGGAGGATTTTGCAACTGCCAATGAATTTAAGGACGACGCCACCATAAGCATAAAACTCGAAAACAACGGTGAATGGGTTGAGCC
>JBARPX010000251.1:0-18917 GCA_049643405.1 Candidatus Zixiibacteriota bacterium | reverse complement strand
ATATCATGTTCAGAACCACGGTGGTAGGGAGCTATCCCAAGATTACCGAGGACAAGAGCGCGGTGAATCTCCGTCAGGCACGGAACAGGTTTGATCAGAAGAGAATCTCGGCCGAAGAACTTGAGAACGCCTATCGGGATACAATAAAGAGAGTGCTAAGGGAGCAAGAGGAAGCCGGAGTCGATCTGATCACGGACGGGCAGATCCGCTGGGATGATCCGGTCACTCCTTTTGCCAAAAACATCGATGGAATGGAGGTTGGCGGCCTTCTGAGGTTCTTCGACAACAACACCTACTACCGCCGCCCCATAGTCAAATCCCGGCTCTCCTTCAAAGACCATTCAGTAGTGAATGAGTTCAGGTTCGCCCAGGCAAATTCCAAAAGAGAGGTCAAGCCGGTCATGGTAGAGGCTCTTACCTTCGCTCAACTCTCCAAGGACGAATTCTATCACGATGAGGAAAAGCTGGTCTTCGACTTGTCTCAGATCCTGTACAAGGAAGCGGAGAAGTTGAGCCAGGAAGGCGCAAAGATAATCCAGATAGACGAGCCCTCGTTGTGCCTCCATCCGGATAAGCTCAAATTGGTGAGAGAGTCTCTTGACATAATCACTAAAGGCATAGAGGCCAAGTTTGCCCTATATCTCTATTTTGGCTCAATTGAGAAACTGGTGCCTGGTCTTTTCGATCTCCCCGTTGATATATTGGGTGCGGATGTGGTGAGCAGAAAAGAGAATCTTGATTTGCTCTTGGAATATTGGAACAAGAAAGATATTGGCCTCGGTTGTGTGGATGCTCGAAATACAAAGATGGAGAGCGAGTCTGAACTCCTGGCCATCCTCGAGAAAGTCGCAAAAAGAATCCCCGAAGATAAAATCTTCGTCAATCCCTCTTGCGGTCTGGAATTTCTGCCTCATGCGGAAACGCTGAAAAAGCTGGAGAACATGGTGGGGGCGGCGAAGAAATTCAACGAATAAAAAAACTCGTTAGGGCGGGGGTTGAACCCCCGCCCTAAACTCATCCGGACAGGGGTGCACGGACGTGCCCCCACCCGAACGGGCGCTCGTCTGGGCAACCCCTGTCCGAACAAAGATTTGCTCGCTGGGGATGTTATCATCTCCAGCCCTTAGTCTTCAGGATTAGTCGCTTTAGAATAATGAAATCCAGGAAGAGAGGAGGATGCAGTACTTCCCTCACCCCCGCCTTTGGCGGGATTTTCAACCTGTCCCTCTCCCAAAATGGGAGAGGGAACCGCTCGCTCTGTTTTCTGGTCACTCCACGAATCTCTGCCATGCAGGCATGACAACGTCTCCCCTCCCTTTATAGGTTCGGCCATTCGGCAAGCTCTCCTCGAGTCTGAGCGACCTCGGAGTCGAAGCACAAGCTCACTACAGGTGGGAGGGATTAAGGGGAGGGTGAAGTCTCTGTTCGTCACGGAGACCTTCTTCGTGACGTTCTTTGTTTCTATAAGCTAACGGACAAGGTGTCCGTCACCAACAAGGTAAATCAATTTACTGATTTATAGATGAACATAAAATCGCCGCGCCGATGAAGCCGGCATCGTTGCCTAACTTGGCTTTCACCACTTTGAGTTTCCTGGTTGCGGAGGGGAAAGCCCTTTTCTTGACTTCCTTTTCGATTCTGCGGATGAAGCTGAGTCCCCCCTGTGATACTCCGCCCCCGATTACCACCACCTGCGGATTGATAAGATTCACCGCGCTGGCAATGCCCGCGCCCAAGTATGCACAGGCCTGGTTTATCACACGCGAAGCTGTTTCATCTCCCTTTTTCTCCGCCTGAAATATGACCTCGGTGGTGAGCTTATCTGAATCACCCTCGATTAGCCTGTGGATGATCGACTTTCGGTCCTTGCGCAGCAACCTCTTGGCATCTTTTACCATGGCAAGTGCGGAGGCGTACATTTCCAGGCAGCCGATTCCCCCGCAGTTGCATTTTCTTCCGTTGTGAGAGATGGTCATGTGTCCAAATTCGGCGCCGGCGAAGTTCGAACCGTGAAAAAGTTCTCCATCTAAGATTATTCCGCCCCCGATTCCGGTTCCCAGGGTCAAGCAGAGCGCGTTCTCGAATCCCTTAGCCGCCCCAAATCTGAACTCAGCCAGCGCCATGACATTGGCATCGTTATCCACTTGCATAGGGTAGTCGAAGTGGTGAGAGAGCCATTTCTTAAGGTTCACACCAAGCATCTGAGGGAGGTTGGGACAGGAACCCTCGATCTTCCCGCTTCTTAAGTTTACGCTTCCGGGTGAACCGACGCCTATGCCACTGATTTTTATCTTCTTCCGCCTGGCGAAAGCCAGCGACTGCTCCACAGCCCTGTTCAGGTTGCTCAGGATAGCCTCTCGTCCCAGATTTGCCTGTGCAGAGAGCATCCCCTTGTGTAAAACCTCGCCCTTAAGCGAGACCGAGCCAAACTTTATGTTAGTCCCCCCCAGGTCGATACCAATGCAATAACTGTTGCTCATCTGCCCTCGGCTCGATTATCTTCTGTCTGCTGTCAGCCGTCTGAAATCTGCCGACTGATATTATAGGTCTCTATCCCCTTGGCTATGATTCTCATAGCTTTTTTCAAATCGTCCACATTTAGAACGTAGGCAATTCTCGCCTCATCCTGGCCCATTCCCGGCGTGGCATAGAATCCGGGTCCGGGAGCGATCATGGTGGTTTCACCATTTAGGTTGAAATCGGTGAGCATCCACTGTGAGAAATCCTCGATGTCTTTGACCGGCAGCCTGGCCATGACGTAGAATGCGCCGTTGGGCTTAAGACACATCGCTCCCGGGATTTTCATCAGCTCGTCACAGACCGTATCCCTTCGCCTCATGTATTCTGCTGCCATCTTTTCAAAGTAGTCTTCCCCGATCTTGAGCGCCGAGGCTGCCCCGGCTTGCTCGATGGATGGGGAGCACAACCTGGCCTGGCCCATCCTCAGGGCCGCACTGATGACCTCCTGGTTTTTTGACACCATGCATCCGATCCTGGCCCCGCAGGCGCTGTACCTCTTGGAAACGGAATCCAGGATGATGGCACGGTCGGAGATGCCCTGCAAATGCATGATGCTGGTATGTTCACCCTCGTAGACGAATTCTCTGTAGACCTCGTCTGAAAGGACGAAGAGATTGTGCTTCTGGCTTATCCGGGCGATCATTTCCATCTCCTCCCGGGTGTAGACCGTTCCGGTGGGATTATTCGGGGAGCAGATCAGGATGCCGCGGGTCCTTGCAGTGATCTTTTCCTCGATCTTCTCCCTTGAGGGGAGATGAAAACCGTCTTTGGCCTGGAGGGTGACGGGAATGAGTTTCACGTCCGCCATCATGGCAAAGCCATTGTAATTGGTATAGAACGGCTCGAATACGATTATCTCATCCCCCACCCCGGCTGTGCAGATCATGGCGAAGATTATGGCCTCACTTCCTCCGGTGGTCACCTGTATATCTTTTTCCTCTACCTGAATGCCTTTTCTTCGGTAATACTGCACCAGCCCCGAAAGGTACTCTTGGCTTCCTTTGGAATGGCCGTAGGCTAAAACCTCTTCTGAGTAATCTCGGATTGCGTCCATGAACTCCGGCGGAGTGGGAATGTCCGGTTGCCCAATATTAAGATGATAGATCTTTACGCCCTTCTTCTTTGCCGCATCGGCGAAAGGCACCAGTTTTCTTATGGGCGAAGGAGGCATATCATTTGCCCTTTGGGAAATCAGTAGGGACCTCATAAGATCTCCTTTTTTTCATACATGTGAGTCTATCCGGCAAAGCAAGGTAAGCAAATTCAGTATCCTTGTCAAACCAAAAAGCAACCGCCCTTGCCGGGATCAGAGTCGACCGAATGAACCTGAGAGACTGCCCGCGAGGGAGTCCCTGGACGATTTGCCGTTGCGCAATTTATGCCCACTTGAGGCGAAATGAGCGATTTTTCCCTTGACAGAGTCAGGGACGATTTGGTATAATAAAAAGCTAAGACTTTTCTAGATGCTCGTATATGTCGCTCCCTGAGTCTTGGAAAGGAGGCAGAACCCGCAGGATAAGCGAAAAGGTTTAGAAGCCAGGTTGAGCCGGGGACCCGGGAATGCCGGTTCGTTAGCCAACAACGAATGACTGCTCAGTCTGGATCTTGATACTCAGCCCAGCCATTGGCGCGATTTTCAATATGGCTGAGGAAGTAGAGCATGATTTCTCTAAGTGGCTTGACTTTGGAGCGGAAGGAAATTTGTTTTAGCAAGACGGTGCCGAGTTGAGGTGGAGTGTCCATCCTGTGCAAGACTCGGCTTTTTTAAATCAGATATGCGGGAGTTTAGAGTTCCGATGGCGAGGCGTCCTGGAGTCGTTCTGGTTCTCGTTTTTGTTTTCTTGGGTTCGCTTTTTGCACTTGAGAAGAGCCGTGGCGAGATTGTCCCCGGGGAGGAGGTTTCACTCTCCACGCCGGTCAGGCCAGAGCCGACGCAGGTTCTTGAAAAGAGCATAAACCCTGCGGAGTACCTGCTGGGAAGTGGAGATGAGCTCTCCATCGATATATGGGGGGAGATAAATATCCGCCACGTTTTGACCGTTACCCCTGAGGGAAACCTGCTTATTCCCGGAGTGGGAAGCATTCAAATTGGGGAGACGTGCTTAGCGGACGCCAAGGACGTCATCCGAAAAGCGATTCTCCGGTCCTTCAGAAACGCTCAGATCACCATTACGCTGCTGAACCTGAGGAGGGTTAAGGTGGTGGTGGCCGGGGCTGTGAAAACTCCGGGGATTCACTCAGTGTATGCCAATACCCGGGTCTCGGAGGTGATAGCCGAAGCCGGCGGTTTTCTGGACAACTCGTCCCGCAGGAACATCGTCCTGACCCGACCGGATAGCTCCACTATGGCCGTGGACGTCTTAAGGGTTGAAAGGCTAGGGGACCGGAGCAGAGACCCTCATGTCTTTGGGGGAGACGTCGTTTTTGTCCCGGCCAGGGAGGAGTACATAAACACCGCGGGGATCTATGGGGCAGTGAAAGAAGCCGGCAACTTCGAATATGCCCCCCACGACAGTTTGCTGGATTTAATAAACTTAGCCTACGGTCTGACCCTGGACGTGGATCTTCTGCAAGGGGAGCTGGTCAGGTTCAATGCAGACGACCTCACTACCACTGCCATTCCCGTTGATCTCAAAGGTCTGGTATCGGAAGGCAATCCTCAGAAGAACCTACCACTCATGCCGGATGACCGGGTGTTCATACGGATTGTCCCAAAGTTCCACAAGAAGGATCAGGTAATAGTCAGGGGAGAGGTGTACTATCCGGGCGCATACCATATTGAGGAGGATAGAACGACCCTCTCTGAGATCATAGCCAGGGCTGGTGGATTCACCCCCAACGCCTCGCTGGCTGAGGCGGAAATGATCAGATCCTACAACGTGGTCGATCCCGAATTCGAAAGGTTAAAGAACATTCCCGTGGCCGACATGACCGACTCGGAATACGAATATTTCAGACTCAGATCCAGAGAGAATCCTGGCAGAGTAGCATGTGATTTTGAGAAGTTGTTGGCGGATGGATTGAAGGAATACGATATCACCCTAAAAAGTGGCGACGTAATCAGAATACCGCCCAAGAGCATGGTAGTTAACGTCTCCGGAAGCGTGGTGAACCCGGGACTGGTTCCCTACGAGCCGGGGAAGGATTACAGGTACTACATAGCCCGGGCCGGGGGCTTTTCGTGGAAAGCTCGCCAGAACAAGATCATGGTCATAAAAGGGCAGACGGGAGAAAGAATGAGGCCGTCCACAAGGCGCAAGATAGATCCGGGGGATACGATTCTGGTTCCGGAGAGGCCGGAAAGGGATTACTGGAAGTTGTTCAGAGACACCATCTTGGTGCTGGGGAACGTTGCCACCATCTACTTGGTCATTCAGCAGGCCACTGAGTGAGCAGACGTGAGAGACGGTCTGAGGAGCAAGGACGAAGAGTGGAAGACAAAGGATCTCAAGCGGAAAAGTTAAACATTTACACTTACCTGGCCATCCTGGTAAGATACCGCAGGTTCATTTTTCTGAATCTGGTGGGTGTGTGTGCGATCGTGGCCCTGCTCTCCTTTCTGCTCCCCAGTTGGTATCGGGCCAGCACCACCATTCTTCCCCCAGGTGGGGAGGCTGCTTTAGGTTTGGGAGCGGCCTCGTCTCTTCTTGGCGCAGCCCCTGGATTTGCCACCTCCTTGTCACTGCCTTTCATGGCCACCCCGTCAGATATCGTTGCGGCTATCCTGAAGTCAAGAGCCGTGGGAGAAGCGGTGATCAAGAAAGAGTATCTGATGGAGGCCTACCGCACCGAATCCATGGAGAACGCTCTACGCGAGCTTTTTTCACGTGTGCGGGTTACGGTCACTCCGGAGGGTTTGATATCGCTCTCCTATGAGGACAGAGACAGAGCCCGAGCCGCCGACGTGGCCAACCGGTTTATGGAGCAGTCGGATCGAATCAACCGGGAGACCAGCGCCTCTCAGGCGAAGAGCGCCCGTGTGTTCATCGAACAGCGTCTGGCCCAAACTCAGGAAGAGCTAACCCGGGCGGAGGAGAATCTGAGGAAATTTCAGGAGAAAAACAAGACCATCCTTCTGGACGATCAGATGAGAGCGTCCATCGAAAAGGCGGCTGAACTCAAGGCTCAGATGGTTTCCTCGCAGATCGAATTGAACGTCTTGAGCAAAACCATGTCTCCCTCGCATCCGAAGATAAGGTCGCTTGGAAGCCGGATTGAGGAAATAAGAAAACAGTTGGAGATCCTGGAGCTGGGAAAAGGCGAAGAAGGTTCGGAGGAGAAAACGGTTCTGGACGTCCCCTTCTCCGAGGTCCCCTCTTTGAGCCTGAAGCTGGCCCGGCTGATCCGGGAGGTGAAGATACAAGAGGGGGTCTTTGAGCTTCTGACCCGGCAGCATGAGCAATACAAGATCCAGGAGACCAAGGATACTCCCACCATTCAGGTTCTGGATCGGGCCGTGCCTCCAGAGAGAAGAGCCAGGCCCAAAAGGGCACTCCTGGTGGGACTCTCGGGCATCCTGAGCATCTTCGCCTCGGTGACGTTCATATTCGCTCTGGAATACTTTAAGACTCTGAAACGGCGAAACCCGGAGGGGTTCGACAGACTTACCGGCCTTCTGGGCGCCTGGAGAAAGGACGTGGAGGATTTGAAGAGGAAACTCTCATTCAGACGGAAAAAGGAATTCCCCTAACCTTGTCGCAAGGCAAGGAAGAATAGTCCTTTGAGGCTGGCTTAACGGTGACGGGGGTGGAGAGATTTGCCCGGACAATGAATTCTCAACCATCGGAGATCAAGAGATGGCGCTTCGTCACGAACTTCGCCGAGGTCTCGCGATCAGTTGCTTAACCAGTACTTCTTCTGAAAGGTAAGACATGATTAAGATAGGTTTGATAGGTTGTGGAGCTTGGGGCAAAAACCTGCTCAGGAATTTTGCCAACCTGCCCGGGTGCACGCTTCTCACGTGCTGTGACGAAAGCCCAAAGCAGATAGAGAGACTTTGCCCCAGCTATCCGGGGATAAAATTTACGCAGGATCACAAGGAGATCATAGAAAATCCCAACTTGGACGCGGTGGTGATCTCCACCCCTCCGGCCACACACTTCGAATTATGCAAGGCGGCGATTCTGGCGGATAAGGACGTATTTGTGGAAAAACCGTTGGTGCTGGAGGTGAAACAGGGAGAGGAATTGGTAAGGCTGGCGGAAGAGAAAAAGAAGATATTGATGGTGGGGCATATCATGGAGTATCACGCTGCCACATTGAAGCTGAAGGAATATATCGACAAGGGAGAATTGGGCAGAGTCTATTACCTTTATTCCACCCGGGTGAACTTGGGAAAAGTGCGCGACATCGAGAATGCCCTGTGGAGCTTCGCTCCTCACGACATCTCCATGATACTGTTTCTGCTGGACAAGGACCCCGTTACGGTCACCGCCACTGGCGAATGCTATCTGCAAAAGGACAAAGCCGTCGAGGACGTGGTATTCATGACCATGCATTTCGCTGACGGGGTCATGGCTCACGTGCACGTGAGCTGGCTGGATCCTCACAAGGACAGAAAGCTCACCATCGTGGGAGATAAGAAGATGGCGGTGTTTGATGACACCAAGTCTGCCGAGAAGATCTGGATCTACGACAAGGGCGTGGAGACCAAGCAGGACTACAGTACTTACGGGGAGTATCTCAGCCTGAGGTTTGGCGACGTGGTGATACCCCGGATCCCGGCCACGGAACCCTTGAGGACGGAATGTCAGCATTTCATTGAATGTGTTCAAAGCCGCAAGACCCCGCGAAGCGACGGCAGGGATGGCCTGCGGGTATCAAAAGTTTTGGATGCTGCTCAGAGATCATTAAAGATGGGCGGCGCTCCCGTCAGAGTCGAGTAATCTCTCTTTGGAGAATTGCAGTAAACATTTCAGAGGAGTTGAGACATGGATAACTTGATTGACAAATCCGCTGAGATTGGGGAGGGGACCAAAGTAGGCAGATATTCGGTTATCGAGAAGGATGCCAGGATCGGGAAAGGCTGCATCATCGGAAACAACGTCACCATATACCCTGAGACCCAGATCGGTGATTCGGTCAGAATCGACGATAACACGGTGATAGGGAAGCACCCCATGAAGGCGGCCATCTCCGCCACCACCAAAGAACAAGAACTCCCCCCGACCAAAATCGGGGATAACTGCTTGATCGGCACGTCGGTGGTGATTTATGCCGGCGCCACTTTGGGGAAGAAGATCCTGGTGGCGGATCTCTCCACCATCCGGGAGAACGTCACCGTGGGAGACTTCACCATCGTGGGGAGAGGCGTGGCCATCGAGAATTTCTGCAAGGTGGGCTCACGCTGCAAGCTGGAGACAAACGTCTATATTACTGCCTATTCTGAGTTGGCGGATAATTGTTTCATCGCCCCCTGCGTGGCCACCAGCAATGACAACTACATGGCCCGCAGCGAGGAGAGATTCAAACACTTCAAGGGCGTGACGGTCAAGAAGGGAGGGAGGATCGGGCTTAACGCCACCATCCTTCCCGGAAAGGTGATCGGTGAGGACTCGCAGGTGGCCGCCGGAGCGGTGGTGACTAAAGATACGCCTTCGAAAAAGATAGTCCTGGGTATGCCAGCCAAAGTATGGAGGGATGTACCTGAAGATCAACTTCTGGAAAATCAGTAGTTGAGTTAAAGAACAAGCTCTTTCGGGGCTTGGCGAAATCTTTTTTGCTGTTTTACGTTGAGGGAATCAAAGACAAACTTGTGGGAGGATTAGATGAATGTTGCATTCTTGGATATTAAAAGACAATATGCTTCCATAAAGGAAGAATTGGATCAGGCGGTTTTCTCCGTTTTATCTCATGCTAAGTTCATCATGGGACCGGAGATGAAAGCTTTTGAGGAACAAATAGCAAAGTATTGTGGAACGAAATTTGCCATCGGAGTTGCCTCGGGAACCGATGCTTTACTTCTGTCCTTGAGGGCCTGCGGCGTAGGATCCGGGGATGAGGTCATCACCAGCGGCTTCTCCTTTTTTGCCACCGCCGGAGTGATCACCCGGCTGGGAGCAATCCCCGTATACGTGGATATCGACCCGGATACTTATAATATTGCGCCGGATAAGATCGAGGAGAAGATTACACCCAAGACCAAGGCGATCATGCCGGTGCACCTTTTTGGCCAGTGCGCAGACATGGATCCGATCATGGAGATTGCGAAGAAGCAAAATCTGAAGGTGGTGGAGGATGCAGCTCAAGCCATCGGATCTGGGTACAAGGGAAAGAAAGCAGGAAATTTAGGTGATTTCGGTTGCTTCTCCTTTTTCCCCAGCAAGAACTTGGGAGCAGCGGGAGACGGGGGAATGGTGGTGACCAATGATCCGGAGATGGCGGACCTGTTGAGAATGCTGAGAGTACATGGCGCCAAGCCCAAGTACTACCACTCCATCGTGGGTTACAACAGCAGGCTGGACACCTTGCAGGCCGCCATACTCAGCGTTAAACTTAAGTATCTGGATGGATGGACTAAGAAAAGAAGAGAACATGCAGATGTGTACAACGCCGCCTTCAAGGATCTCGATATCATCACGCCGGTGGAGGAGGATTTCAATTACCATATTTACAATCAATACACCATTGCACTGAAAAACAGGGACCGGCTGCGTGAGGTTCTCAAGGAGAACCAGATAGGGCACGACGTCTATTATCCCGTACCCCTGCACCTGCAGGAATGTTACAAGTCCCTGGGATACAAGGAAGGCGATCTTCCGGTGATTGAAAGGAAGGCCCGGGAGGTTGTCTCGATCCCCGTATATCCGGAGCTTGCCGAAGAAGAGCAGAGCTTTGTGATTGAGACCATAAAAAAAGCAGTGTAGCTGGTGTGCAGACGAATTGAGCGTCAGGATTGATCGTTTGCCAATCAATGCCATGTTCTGGGAAATACGGTTTGACAGAAAAGTAAGAAGGTGGTAGACTGTTGGTCTTGAGATAGTCAGAATGCGGTCTGTGGCTGATCGCGCGATAAGCGATGAATATTGTCTCAGTAGTTGGGGCTCGTCCCCAATTCATAAAACTCTCCCCTCTTTCTAAAGAATTAAGAAAAAAGCACAGGGAGATCGTAATCCACACCGGACAGCACTACGATTATGAGCTATCCCGGGTCTTCTTCTCCCAGCTTTCCATACCAAGACCGGACTACAATCTGGGGATAGGCTCAGCCGAACATGGGGCACAGACCGGCAGGATGCTCAAGGGAATCGAGGAGGTTCTTCTATTCGAGAAGCCGGATCTGGCCATAGTGTACGGAGACACCAACTCCACCCTGGCCGGAGCCCTGGCTGCGGCTAAACATAGGATTCCGGTAGCTCACGTGGAGGCGGGCCTGCGGAGTTTTGTAAAATCCATGCCGGAGGAGATCAATCGGGTGTTGACCGATCATGTTAGCTCTCTGCTCTTTTGCCCCACGCCCGCCTCGGTTGAGAATCTTAAGAGGGAGGGAATAACAAAGGGGTTTCATCTGGTGGGTGACGTGATGTACGATTCGCTCAAGGGAAATCTGGCCGTGGCGGAGAGGAAGTCAAAGATTATGAAGAGGTTGAACCTGAAGAAGAGAGAATTCTATTTGGTTACTGTTCACCGGGCTGAGAACACAGATGATAAGGGCAACCTGGAGAAAATCACCCGGATCGTGACAAATCTGGGCAAGAAAGTGGTCTTCCCCATCCATCCCCGAACCAGAAACAGACTGTCAGAGTTTAAGCTTCTGGACGGGTTGCTCGGACGAGATGATCTTCTCATGGTGGATCCGGTCAGCTACCTGGATATGTTGGTGCTGGAGAAAAATGCGCGGTGCCTTTTGACCGATTCCGGCGGGGTACAGAAGGAGGCCTTCTTCCTGAAAACCCCCTGTCTGACGATGAGAGAAGAGACCGAATGGGTGGAGACAGTGGAAAGCGGCCTGAATACCATAGTCGGCCTGAAACAGGAAGACGTCCTGCGGAACCTGGGCAAAAAGGTGGCCCCCCGGAGATCGGTCAGGATCGGCTTCGGCGATGGGAAAGCTTCTCAAAACATCGCCAAGGTCCTTTTGACGGAATTCGGTGGGTAATCAGCGGACTTACTCGAGGTCTGGGGAGTGATCGAATCAATTCTGAAAGAGACCGGCAAAGATGCCTTGAGATACGTTCCGGCCAAGGTCGTTCCTGCCGCGGTGAACTTCGCAGGACTCGTCGTATTCACCCACATTCTCTCTCCGGAGGACTATGGAAACTACTTCATAGTGTTGGCCACGATTTCAGTGATGACCATAATAGGCTCCAACTGGGTGGCAAATTCGGTCATACGGTTTTATCCGGAATTCAAGCAAAAAGGGAATCTGGACGGGTTCTTCACCAATGTAGTCATCGCATTTGTCATCTGCAATTGGATAATACTGCTGCTTTCTGTTGTCGGATTCTTTGTGTTTAAAGCCCAAATCCCTCCGGCGCTAACCTCCATGCTGGCTGTGGGGATCTTTGCCTATCTCTCCTCGGCGGCTTATGTCGTGCTTCTATATTTCTTGCGGGCCTCTCTTAAGGCGAGCGCTTTTTCTGTGTGCGAAATCGTCTTTTCGGCCGGCAAATTCGGTCTGGCTCTGCTTTTGGTGTTTCTTTTGAGGACAGGCGCCATCAGCCTTCTTTGGGGGATGCTCTTGATGAACACCGTCATTTCAATCTTGATCGCAAGAAGGTTTTCGTTAGTGCAAAGGTTCAAGACCAGACTGTTCTCACCGGAGACCTGCAAGGGTCTGGCGAAGTTCGGCCTTCCTCTGGCCGTCTCCTCGCTGTCTGCCTGGCTGCTGGTTCTATCAGACAGGTACATATTGGGCTATTTCGGATCCGCGGAACAGGTGGGCATCTATTCGGTGAGCTTCTCGGTGGTCGACCGAAGCATCGGAATGGTCTACTCTGTTCTCATGCTCGCCGCATATCCCATCATCATCTCAACCTGGGAGGAAAAGGGCAAGCAGATGACCCAGCAGCTCATCAAGGAGCTGAGCCGGTACTTTTTCATTCTCTGCATCCCGGCCTTTGTTGGTCTCTCAATCCTGAGCAAGGACGTTTTCACACTGTTCATGGGAAAGGACTTCGTCGAGAGCTTCAGGCTGGTTCCCCTTTTCGCCTTTTGCTCGCTTCTGATGGGTCTATTTCAATATTTGGGCAAGGGCTTTGAAATCTACAAGAAGACGTCCCTTTTAGCTGTGACCTTCCTGATCGCGGGATTGGTAAACGTGGCCCTAAACATCCTGCTTATTCCCTCCTATGGGTACATGGGAGCTGGAATCGCCAAGACCATTTCCTATGCAATCTTATTGGCTTTGGGCGTGGGAATCACTTATTCCTTCATGCCCTGGCTTGCTCCTTTGAAATCACTTCTAAAGGTGGTTTTCTCAAGTATGTTGATGGGGGCTGTTCTGGTCTTTCTCAAGGGATTCCTGACTGTTTCTCCGGCAAATTTGATACTCCTGATCGCGGCAGGGGCTTGTGTGTATTTCATTCTATTGTTGTTTTTCAGGGAAATAAGAAAGAACGAAATGGATTATGCCAGATCATACTATGACAGGTTGACCAGAAACAGAACCATTGGAAACCGTGGGTAGGACAATATACAGATATGGAGCTTTCCTACATCAATCAGACTCTGCCTAAAGACAGAAGGGCCTTTTTGCTTGTTCTCCTGGTTACGTTATGCGCAACCTTTGCACTATGGGAGTTCCCGGTCCAATTTCTTGGACTGATAGTTACATTTCTCTTCTTAGCCGGTGTTTACAATCTCCCGGAACTTGGAATTGCGGTCTTGATAAATGGGCTGGGTTTAATCGGCTATTTCGGGCAAAACCTGAAGACAAGCGGTTATGTGATACCGGTGGTTGTGATACTCTACAGTCCTGCTCTGATACATTATGCTTTGAATCATAAGCTTAAGTGGAAGTTTGGGTTGTTGCCGGGCTTGGTGCTGTTCATCGGGGCGATGCTGTTTACCGGCATTCTGTATTCCCCCGTCCCCTGGCAAGGCTTCGTGAAAGCCGGCAAATACCTCGCCATCAATGCGTTCATCTTTTTTGCCGTCATGTTTTTCATAGATGACACGAATAGGCTGAAGAGCACACTAAGGATAATCGCACTTTTCGGTTTCGTTTGGGTTTCCCTCTCCTTCCTTTACCTGGCTCATGCAGGGGTGGGGAGCATTCAGAGATTCACCCTGCCAACGGCCAATCCGATATGGTTTGCCAGAGGAGTGGGAATCTCGCTGCTTGCAACTTTCTTCTTACTGCAAATAGCCAAGAGGAACGCGGAGAGACTGGTTTATCTCTGTATGATGCTGCTGATGCTGTTTCTGACGTACATCGCTGGTTCGAGAGGACCATTTCTGGCGCTATTGATTTCATTGCTGTTCTATATTCTCGCTGCGCACGCCAGGCGTCTGGGGTTTCTCAAAGGGTTGATCTCTCTTCTTGCGATCTTGCTGGCACTCAGACTGTACGTTGCCGTTGCTCCCGAACGTGTACTGACCAGAATGCTTAATCTGTTTTCAGGATTCGACCTGTCCACCTTTTATCGACTGCAAGGTCTTGAGCTGGCCAAGAGCATATTCTTTGAAAATCCCATCCGGGGGATAGGGACGGCTGGATTTGGGCACTTCAGCATCTTCGGTTATCCTCACAACATGTTTCTGGAATTGGCCAGCGAACTCGGCGTCCTGGGACTTTCAGCCTCCGTCATCCTGGTACTCTATACCACATATCTGGGCGTCAGACTGCTCAAAAGCAAGCAGGCTTCTTCGCTGCAGTTGAAGTTGAGCAGGGCGTTCTTTGCCATATTCATATTTGCCCTGATCAATTCCCAGGTTAGTGGTGCAATCTACCTCAACGTCCAGCTATGGTTTGCCTGCGCCGGAATATGGACGCTGCACTGCAGTCAATTGAAGCATGGGACGGAAAGATGAAGAAGATATTGGTTATCACCTATTTTTTCCCACCCCTGGGTGGTGTTGGTGTTCAACGTGTTCTAAAATTCGTGAAGTACCTGCCCCATTTCGGCTGGCAGCCCGTGGTGTTGACCGTAAGAAACCCGGACTACGGGCTCGTCGATTCGAAGCTCTTGCAGGATGTGCCTGCTCGGACCAAAATCATCCGGTCCCGCACCATTGAACCATCCAGGATACACAGGTTCTTTCTGCGCCTTGTGGAGAAAAGAAGGGGGCGTTCGAGGGCAAAAATACCGGTCGGCAAAACCGAATCTGGCATCCTCCCCGCCAAGCGCTTGGCCACCAGGATAAGCGATTTCGTCTTTCTGCCGGATAATCGCGTAGGATGGCTGCCGTTTGCCCTGATGGACATTCTGACAAAATTGAGAAGAGAGAACTTTGATATGATATTCTCCACCTCCCCGCCATTTTCGGCGCATCTGGTAGGGCTAATTGCCAAGCTCATTCTGAACAGGCCCTGGGTGGTTGATTTCCGCGATCTTTGGGTTCTGGATCCACGCAAGAAACCATCAACCAGGATTCATCTCTGGCTCTCCCGGCTCATGGAGCGCCAGGTACTGAAACTCGGCGGCAGAATCCTCACCGTGCTGCAACCACTGCGCGAGGACTTGAAGAAGGCTTACTCAGATATCCCTTGGGAGAAATTCCAGGTGATACCAAATGGCTACGATGCGGAGGATTTCAAGGGTGAGAATGACCGGCTCCAAAAAACAAGACTCTCGTTCGGACATATCGGGAGCCTGAGCATGCACGAGGGGCGAACCCCATTCCATTTTCTGACGGCACTGGCAGATCTGAAAAGGGAGTTCCCTGAACTGGTGGAAGGTATCAGCGTTTTTTTTGTCGGCCCGACGGATAGAAGCAATAAAGAGATAATAAACCAGATGGTCTCCGACTTCGATTTGGGGGATACAGTCCACTGCATCGATTTCGTTACCCACAGCCAAGCAGTACGTTACATGAAGAGCTTTGATGTTCTGTTGTTTCTTCCGGTGAGATCCCGCACGGGCGCCGGGAGCAGCCGCGGGAGCATCTCCGGGAAATTGTACGAATATCTGGCTACCGGCAAGCCCATATTGGCCTTGACTGAAGACGGACCTGTGAGGGATATTATCTCGAGAAGCGGATGTGACATAAGAGTGGACCACGACGACCTGGGACAGATAAAAAAGGAAATTCTGGACTGCTACAATAAATTCAGAGAGGGCCGACTGAGAGTGAAACCCAACTGGAATTTCATTCGCAGGTTTGAACGCAGGGAGTTGACCGGACGGTTGGCAGCAATGTTTGATGAGCTGAGCGCGTAATTCAATCATTGAAGCGGGTCCGGCTGTGCGCTTAAGAAATGAAAAGATGTCAGCCGGATAAAACGTGGGTCTCTTTTTGAGGAGACCATCACCTGGTTGAGATGTATGATGCTATCCATTATCATTGTGAACTACAATACAAGATCACTCCTGGAGAATTGTCTGAATTCCATATACTCCAGCCTGCCGGTCAGGGAAGCGGAGATCATTGTGGTCGATAACGCTTCCAGCGACGGAAGCCTGGAGATGTTAAGCGGCAAGTTTCCCCGAGTTATTGTGATAGCGAATCCCGAGAACCTCGGTTTTTCCCGCGCCAACAACAAAGGTATCCGTATGAGCAGAGGAAAACACGTACTTCTGCTGAACAGTGACACCGAGGTAGTGGCGGGGGCCCTGGATCTGATGACTGAGTTTTTGGATAAGCATTCCGAAGCCGATGTGTGTGGGTGCAAGCTGTTTTGGGGTGACGGCAGGCACCAGCGTTCCGCCCAGACTTTCCCCACACTCTCGCGAGAGCTGATACATGCTAATCCCATATTGAAGAGGTTGTACGGCGGGAAAGGGTCGCTGTCTCACAAGCTTTTGTTCCTCCTTTTGGATCTGCTCAAAACCAGATGGGCCAGCTTCATGGATTACAGCCAGACCGCCGAAGTGGATGTGGTCACGGGGGCGGCCTTCATGTTCCGGAGATCCCTGGTGGAGAAAATCGGTCTGCTGGATGAGAACTACTTCATGTATTCGGAGGAAGCCGATTACTGCTATCGCATCAAGAAAGCTGGGGGAAGAGTTTACTACTATCCCGACGCCCACATAATTCACTTTCTCGGTCAGACTTCCAAGCAGGAATTCAAAAAGGGAGACTGGATCCCCAACGACATGCTGGTCGAGCGATACAAATCAATGTTGTACTTCTTCAAGAAGCATTACAGCAAAGCGAAGCTCAGTGGTTTGAGACTGATAATCTTGGAAGCATTCACGGTAAGGATGGGCATCAGCTACCTTAAATGGTTATGCTACATTGACAAAAGAGAGGAGACGAAAAAGGTCATAAATTTATACAAGACCATAGCCAGATTGGCGATCGACTGCCGGTAGCGCCATTTTGCCTGTGAGGGCTGGATTGAGCGCACAGACATCCTCCTGGAAGCCTCGAACCTTCTGATCTGTGCAAAAAGTCAACCATGTGCCTTGGTAATGGCAGGCGGCAAAGAGAAGGTATTGCGTGTCACCGAAATGAAAATACTTCACGTCTTCAAAGAGTATCATCCCGTGGTCGGGGGGATACAGAACCATATCCGTGTTTTGTCCGGGGAGTTGGCAAAGGACAACGACTTCGACGTTGAGGTCCTGGTCACCAATACAGGTTCAAAAACGGTGACCGAATACACGGATGGAGTGAAGGTAGTCAAAGCCGCCAGAGTCGCGAAAATTGCTTCCACCCCGATCAGCTTCAGCCTCTTCCGATTTCTACGAAAGGCGAGACCGGACATACTCCACCTGCATTTTCCGTATCCGCTAGGTGAATTGGCCAGCTTGCTGTTTGGCTGCTGTGACAGGATAGTACTGACCTACCACAGCGACATAGTAAGACAGAACAGGTGGCTGCTTCTATACATGCCCATCCTGAAGCAGGTGCTCGGGAAGGTGCGAATCATTGTAGCCTCCAACCCCAACAATGTCCGAAGCTCAGCGCTGCTGAGCAAGTACGCGGACAAAACTGAGATCATCCCCTATGGGATCGACGTCCAGCGGTTTGAGAGGGCAAACGAGAGAAAAGTGCAGGAAATCAGAAGCAGATGTAACGGTCCAATAGTGTTGTTCGTGGGAAGGCTTTGTTACTATAAGGGGATAAAGTACCTTCTGGAGGCTTCAAGGGAGATTGATGCCAAATTCCTGCTTATTGGAGACGGACCACACAAATTGAAGTTAATGAACCTGGTCCGAGGGAATAAACTGGCGAAGAAGATTGTCTGGCTGGGAGAGGTGAGTGAAGACGACTTGGTCTGTTACTACCACGCGGCCGATCTGCTGGTTTTGCCTTCCATTTATCGAAGCGAGGCCTTTGGACTTGTGCTGTTGGAAGGCATGGCGTGCGGTTTGCCTTTGATCACCACCGAGCTGGGTACAGGCACCTCCTTTGTCAATTGTCACAACCGGACGGGCTTGGTGGTGCCTCCTTCAGATTCAGTGGCGCTTCAGCAAGCCATCAGTTATCTTTTGAATAACGAGGATGTTCGCCTCAGATTCTCTCAGAATGCAAGGGAAAGGGTGAGACGTGTATTCTCAAAGGCCCAGATGGTGGAAAGCATCAGGAAGCTTTACTTCCGAGTGCTGAACTCCTGACAGCCATTTGGGCTCTGGCGAAACAACCTTTACAGCAAATCATGCGTCATTTCGTCCCGTTTTTGTGCGCGCTCGGCGTGGTCTTGATCATAACTCCTATCTCGATCAGAGTGGCAAGGAAGCTGGGGTTCCTGGACTATCCTTCTGCGCTTAAAATTCATGCCAATCCCACTCCCCTTTTGGGCGGGCTGGCTGTCTTCGCTGCTTTCCTGGTGGCCCTTTTGGCCGGTCTTGCCCTTTATGACCTGCCGGTGAGTGCAGACATGGTAAGCATCATGGCGGCGGGCACGCTCGTGGTGGGGTTGGGCCTTCTGGACGACAAGAGGGGATTGTCTCCCAGTTATAAGTTGCTGGGGCAAGTTATCGCCGCCCTTTTGTTTTTGGCACTCAGCCAGAAAGCCAGGATTCTCACCGGATCCAACTGGGATATATTGATCCTGGTCTTCTGGATAGTGGGCCTGATGAATGCGGTCAACTTCTTGGACGCCATGGACGGTCTGTGCGCGGGGATTTCCTTCATCTCCGCTTCCGCATTTCTGGCCATCGCCATCTTCAGCCACCAGACGACCAGTGCACTGGTGGCTTTAGCTTTGATGGGCGGACTCTTGGGTTTTCTCCGGTATAACTGGTCTCCGGCTAAGATCTTTTTGGGCGATGCGGGCAGCATGTTCAACGGGTTCATCTTAGCCTGCCTGGGGATTCTATTCGCCCGGGGGAATCCCTCTTATTCAT
>JBARPX010000250.1:0-2735 GCA_049643405.1 Candidatus Zixiibacteriota bacterium | reverse complement strand
TCGCACCGCCCAGACGGGCACCCGTATGGGTGAGTGCGCTTCCTTCGACACTGAGTCTCAGGACGAAGTGCGGCACGAAGTGAGACCTCAGGGTCGAAGGAAGGTCGTTCAGACTCGAGGAGAGCTTGTCTAAGGGGACATACCTGACCTACGAGACAGAATATTGTCATTTTTTGAAAAAACGACATATTCAACGAGCAAGAGAAATAAGGGGAATGCAATACTCAATAAGATTTGAGTATCCAAACCAATAACGCTTTCTCCTCTGATTAGATTCAACGATCTAAATAACAGGAATATTATTGTTCCTAATGATAGACTTTGAAGTATCCCAAAAATCCAAAATGTTTTCGTGCTCATCACCAACCTCCCTGTGCTTATTGATTAATTATTCACGCCTAACGTGATGCATCACCGGCCCGCCTTTGGCACATCGGCTACATGTGCTGGTTGGGCGACAACAAAACATATAAGCATCTCGGCCTCATCTGAGAATTATCCCAACGACTGCAAACAGGAGGGCAGACATCATGGACAGAACGTACGAGTAATACCATGCCTCTGGCTTTCCCGATTCCTGTACCGTGATTCTCCGGTATTGTCCAATGTACTTTATGATTAAGACTTTGAAGAATATCCAGCAGATATCAATACCTCGTTTAGACAAATACGATGCGATAACAAGTGATGACACAACACCCCAAAGAACGCTCAAGATCGCCAACCCAAGGAATATATCGCTCATCGCCATTTCCTTACCTTGTTAGCTCGCCTAACGATCAGGCTCAACGGCCCGCCTTTGGCGGCGCCTCTCTTTAATACGGGACGACACTTCCTGTCTTGACAGCTATTCCCCTTAACGCAATTGTTCTTTGAGGATTTCGTAGAATCTGTCTTTCGCCTGTCGTTCGATCCAGGGCTTGTGCCCGCAGTTCGGAAGCAGGATTAAACGAAAGCTCTTTAGAATGGCAGACAGGGGCTTTTGAACCCCTTCAGCCGGATGGGGATCGTAGTCGCCGTGGATAGCAACCACCGCACATTTAATACGTTTTCCGAGTTGGACGAGCTTCCCACTCCTTCTCAGCTCCGCGGCCTCCTTCCATACGCTCTGAAAAATATCAGGTCGATAGTCAATCGCTTCGGACTCGTGCTTTATTGGATCGTACGCATCGGCTTTTGAAAACAACGCTCCGAACCGCGCAAAGGCTTCGCCTTTCTCGGGAGCCGAAGGATCATCCAAGATATCATAGAGGGACTCGACCTCCGCTCTCTCCTCCTCTGTGAGACGACTTAACCTGGTCGTCTCGATTCCCGCAACATATTTCTCTTCAAACGGCCCACTTCCGACGAGTATCACTTTCTTCACCAGTGATGGATAATGAGCGGCAACCAGGTAACTGAGCCATGCTCCCCAGGAAAAGCCAACCAGGAAGACGGGAGGGTCTCCGTTCTCTTGCAGGACAGTTCTCAACTCTTCGATCTGTCCTTCGACCGATGCTTTTGTTTGAAGCGGCTCCAAAACGCCCCAGCCGGATGCAAGTTCACGGGCTACTGGGGCCATCTCTCCGGCCGCACCTGGCCCGCCGTGAATGACGGCTACCCTAAAGGGCGCCTTTCCGTATGTTCTTAAGCTAGCCATAAGAAAACGGAGTGCGCCAACTCGTTGGCGCGGTTTTAACTAAATTCTCTCCGGCGATAGGTCGTTCTCGACGGGTGGGCTGGCCGGGTCTATCTTACGACTTTCCCAATACATAAATAACCCACGGTGCAATCCTTGTTTCGTTGACCCACTCGAAGGGTTCATCCTCTCTTGCCAATGGTTTGTAAGTTTCGATTATTTCCAGACCAGCCTTCTTATAAGTCTCTCGATAATCTTTATCCGGCCAGATGATGTCTTCCACCGGCCTTTTATCATCTATGGCCGTTACGATTATTCTTACCTTGTCTCCACATTCTGCAAGTTTGTTTTCTGGAAAGTCTTTGGTAGAAAACGACGCCCATTCATTTACATATATTTCCGGGGACGAAACCAAGTTCACTATCCTGCCCTCACTCTTTAGCAAGCCTCCCAGCTTCCGCAGTAGCTCAACCTTCCTTTTTTCTGTAGGTATATTGTCAAAAGTAAATGCCGACAGTATGAGATCGCAGGAACCCTCCTCAACTTGACTGAAATCACCGTCCTCAATAAGGATATAGTTCCCCTGGGGGTCGATTTGTTTTGCCTTCTTTATCATATCCTCCGCGATATCGACTCCGATAGCATCAAACCCGAGTTTTTGCAGAAATCTCGTGGAGCGTCCCGTGCCACAACCAAAATCGATGGCCCTTCTTCCTCGAACATGTTTAAAGATGATCTCAGGTAAATCTCGATACGCTAAATAGTAGGTGCCGGGAAACTCTAATTTCGCATAGGCTTCTGCACGCTGAGCATCGTCGTACACATTGCTGAATTCCATAATTACCTCATTATTCCCGAACCGCTTCTTCAAAGAAGGGGTGAAGCAAGACACGGTTTACATATGTTGTAAAGTCGTCGGCCAAGAGTTCGAGCATCTGACAAATGAATGACCTCACGAACTCGGGACTCCTGGACTACTGCCCTTAGCCAGAATCATCTTTCCTGCAGAGGTCTCGTTTGCCTGCTTCACCTTGCCGGTCGAACGTTCGAGCTGTCTTCGTTCATTCCTGCGATTTGGTGCTGTCGCCGCCACCAGCATCGGATGCAAATGAGAAGT
>JBARPX010000249.1:0-2193 GCA_049643405.1 Candidatus Zixiibacteriota bacterium | reverse complement strand
AGCCTGGAGACCGAGTGCGGAGATTATCAGCAGGGAGATCGCTGCATATCAGGGCGGCTGGATGGAGCAGATGTCGCATCGTCTGCCAACGGCCCTTAAGTTTCAGACCCAAGTGTTCTTTGTTTTTGTGGCGTGGCGGGCAGGTGGCCTCATGCTAATCGGCATGGCGCTGTTCAAGTGGGGCGTGCTCACGGCTCAACGCTCAAGGCGCTTTTACTCCACGCTGATGTCCATCGGCTTCGGGCTCGGCTTTTTCATCGTGATCTACGGCATCCTGCGCAACTACCAGGCAAACTGGTCGTTTGATTATTCCATGTTCATCGGAGTCCAGTTCAACTATTGGGGCAGCATTCTGGTTGCCCTCGGATACATCAGCTTGGTTATGCTGATCTGCAAATCCGGGCTGGTGGAGAAAGCTGTCCGCCGGTTTGCATCCGTTGGTCGCATGGCGCTCACCAATTACCTGCTGCAGACCATAATCTGCACAACTATCTTCTACGGCCATGGTTTGGGGCTATTCGGCCAAGTGGAGCGAAGCGGGCAAATTCTGATCGTCTTCGCTGTCTGGATGATTCTGTTGTTCATCTCGCCGTTGTGGCTGCGTTCTTTCCAATTCGGCCCGGCTGAATGGTTGTGGCGTACGCTCACTTATCTGAAGGTGCAGCCCATGAGACGAAGAGCAGGGTAAGGCGAGAAGACGCCAGGGCCACAAGGTGACCGGCGTCACATAGAAAACAGGCTCAGTCCGCATTACTTCGACCAGCCAACGTTTGTCTGCTTGACATTCAGACAAAAGTGGATATTTTGTACTATCTGTAGATTCGAGTCAGTGCCTGCGCACGAGGCTCAACTCTCGCGAGATCTGTAAGGGGCAACGAAAGGAGAAGATGAGATGAGCGACGAGGCTTACGATCAACTTGCGGACGCGCTAAACAAGCTTCCCAACGGTTTCCCCAGAACTCCGTCCAACGTTGAGATACTGCTTCTGAAAAAGATATTTTCACCCGAAGAAGCTTCGCTCGCCATCAAACTGTCCGGCAGCTTGGAACCGGTTGACGTTGTCGCCGAGAGACTGGGGTTATCCGTCGAGGAGGCCAGAGCGAAGCTGATGGAGATGGTCAAACGCGGGTTGCTGTGGTTCGACAAGCAGGATGGGAAACCACGGTTCAGATTAGCCCCCTTCATCGTTGGCATCTACGAGTCGCAGTTGGAGAGCATGGACCACGAGTTTGCACATCTGTTTGAAGAATACATGTCTGACGGAGGGGGAGCCGGGATCATGAGACCGCAACCGGCCATACACCGGGTCATCCCCGCGCAAGGCGCGGTGAAGTCGGAGTGGATTCTTCCGTACGACGACGTTCGCTCGATTCTCCTTGCGGCCAAATCGTTTTCCGTCCGTGACTGCATCTGCCGGGTGCAGCAGGATCAAGTCGGCCGCAAGTGTGATTTTCCGCTAAAGAATTGCCTGATGTTCTCTCCGGTTGAGCGCAAGCCCCGGCCGGGTGACATCTCCAAAGAGGAAGCGCTGGCTATTCTCGACGAGACTGAGGAGATCGGACTGGTCCATACTGTGAGCAACGTGGCTGAGCAGTTCGGCTACGTCTGCAACTGCTGCGGCTGCTGCTGCGCCATCTTAAGGGGAATTACCGACTGGGGTGTCGAGAAATCAGTGGCCTATGCCAACTACTACTCCGTGATTGACGCGGACGAATGTACGGGCTGCGGAGCGTGCGTAGAGCGATGCCAGGTGAATGCGGTCTCCGAGAATGATGAGGTTACCGTCGTCGACCAGAAAGCATGTATCGGCTGCGGCTTGTGCGTCACCGGATGTCCCACCGAAGCCGCGAAACTGTTGCGCAAGCCGGATGATGAAATCGTCCCGCCTCCGGTTGACTTTGCCACCTGGGAGCAGAAACGCCTGCGCAACCGGGGTCTGATCGAGTAATCAGTGCTCATGGCCAGAGATCATAACTCATGAAGGTACGAGGAACAGATAAATTGTAGAAGGAGGTTCTATGTTCGACAAACTAAAATCTATTTTGAGCAGGCTGGACGCCGATTACGCAGACATCCGGTATGAGGTTAAGAAGGACACCATTGTCTCATTCAGCGGGAAGGAGCTCACGGAGGTCGGCGCCAACTCCGCGGACGGATTTGTGATAAGAGCGCTGAAGGATGGTGGGATGGCCT
>JBARPX010000248.1:0-11734 GCA_049643405.1 Candidatus Zixiibacteriota bacterium | reverse complement strand
GAAAATAACTCTTGCCTCGCCTGAGTTTTTGATCTACATTTCCGAAGACGCCGGTTAAAAAGAGGAATCTCTGCAGAATGAGAATCGTTCTGGTGGTAGGCAGGAAAAAAAGAGGAAAGACCACCTTGGTGGAGAAGCTTATTCCTGAATTCAAAAGCAGGGGATACAAGGTGGGAAGCTTAAAGCACACCACCTCCGATCACGTCTTTGACGTCCCGGGAAAGGATTCCTTCAGACATGCTCAGGCCGGGGCGGAGAGTACTCTGATCTTGTCACCACAGAAGATTGCTTTTTTTTCAAACCACAGACAGGGCAGAAATGCGGAGAAGCTGTTGGGGTTTCTTTTCGAAGGATGTGATCTGGTCATAGGAGAAGGGTTCAAGGAGTCTCCTTATCCCAAGATCGAGATAATGGACGGTTCCCGTGACCAGGTTCCCGTCTGCGGCACCGAGGACAACCTTAGAGCTATAGTCTGTGAAGGGAAAGTTGACGCTTCGGTTCCTGTCTTCTCCACGCGTCAAATCAGAGAGCTTGTCGATTATATGGAAAGATATATGCTGGGGGAGTAGAAGGAAGAAGTCGAGATGGATCGCAGCGGGTCAGGTCAACTCATCATTGTATTCTGACGGGAAAGCTATAGACGTTCATCCTACTTCCCCGCACAAACCCCGCTATGGTGATTCCCAGTTTTTGAGCCATCTTCACCGCCAGGCTGGTCGGTGCGGTTCTTGAGATCACCATGCTTATGCCGCAGTTCCACAGCTTGGATACTATATCGGAGGATACCCTTCCGCTTGTAACCAGGAGCTTGTCTTTCAACTCCAGCTCTTTGAGGAAACTTTCACCCAACACCTTGTCCACGGCATTGTGCCTGCCGATATCCTCGTTGAACAGAACGATGCCGTCTCTTGCTGCCAACGCCGCGCTGTGCACCCCCCCGGTCTGGCGGAAAAGCTCCGATCTTTTTTCAAACTGGGACATCAGCTCCAGCACCTCGCTGGAACTTAAGGTCAAATCCAGATTTACTATAATGTCCTCGAGTGGATTTATTTTCTCCCAGTCTGAAAAGGACTTACCTTTTCCGCATCCCGATGTCAAGACGCCTTTCGACCGGGAATCCTCCGGAATCTGATGTGAAGCATCAGTATGAACCGTGATGGTACTCTCCGAACGATCTATGTTTTTGATCTCATCTTTGCTTTTCAGGAATCCTTCGGAGACTAAGAAGCCAATAGCCAGACAAGCTTGATCATGCGGTGTGCAGGAGAGAGCAACCATCTCCCGGTCGTTCAAGAAAATCCTTAAGACAGCCTCCTGTGCGACCGTCTCGATTATCTCCTCACGATTGCCATCCTTGATTCGGGTAGCTTTTTGAGGCTTAACCTTGTCTTCCGGGGAAGATCTCTTTTTGTCGTGCATGTTCATCTCTGTCAACTGATACTCGATTCCTGGTGGATTGTAACATAAATTCGGTGTTCATAGTGCAGGGTGTCATTGCGAGCGAACGGAGTGAGCGTGGTCCCGCCAAAGGCGGGACTTCGGCTATGCTTCGCAATGACAAGGCGTTTTACTCCCCATAGTGATTTACCGAACTTTTGTCACTAACCACTAGCACTTCACTTATCAGGATACGGAAAGCCAAACGTCTTCTTTGTCTGTTCCAAAGAAAATAGAAAGGCAGGAGGAAAAGCGGTCTGACGAAAGCTTGCTTCTCCTCCCGCCGGCAATCCTTCGGCCTAGAAGAACTTAACCTCTGATCTTCACGAAGGCTTGACCTTGTCCTTCTCTTTTACTTCCTTCATCCTGCCCAGCACCATTCCCACCACGGAAGCGGTGAGGGCCAGAGCACCAAAAGGTTTCAGCATCTGGTGGAAGAAACCCAGATCCTCCGACACCTTCGGGCTCTTGAGAACGTCCGGATAAAGGTCCAGAGGCTCGGGAAGCACGTAGATCTTTTTGGTCCCGGTTCCGAGCTCCTTCTCTCCGTATATCACCGGACTTCTTCCCTTCTTCTCCAACCTGCTCTTGGCCTTATGGGCTATCTCCAGAATCTGATCCCGCTCGCCCAAGACCAAGCAGTCGGTGGGACAGGCTTTGGCGCAAGCCGGCTCGATTCCCTCTGCCAGGCGGTCGAAGCAGAAGGTGCATTTGGTGGATTTCCCGGCATCGGTGTCGATCACCGGAACGGTGAAGGGACAGTACTCCCGACAGGCTCCGCAGCCTATGCAGAGCTCCCGGTTCACGTATATTGCACCGGTGTTTTCGTCACGGGTCATAGCCTTGGGGTCCACCGGGCAGGCCTTTACGCAGGCCGGATCGACGCACTGCATGCAACGGTGCACCCGGAAAAGCCACTTCAGCTTGTTCTGCTCGTCCAGCTCGTAAAACTTCACTAAGGTGTAGGTTTTGGGAGAGAGCCCGATCGGGTTCTGGTAGCCTCCGGCTGCTGCAAAGAAGGTGGTCTTCTCGGCCGGCAGCTCATTCCACGCCTTACAAGCTACCTGACATGCCCGGCAGGCCATGCACTTCTCCATATCCAGCAGCATCGCTTTTTCTGCCATCTTATCCCACCTCCTTTACGATGTCGCAGAGGAACGCCTTGTATTCGGGTATCATGGTGTTGGCATCTCCCACGTGCGGAGTAAGGGAATTGGCGCTCGCACCCGTGGCCAGACCTTTATACCCGTAATGCCAGGGCAGCCCGATCTGCTCGCAGGATTTCCCATTCAGTTTGAACGGTTTGAACCGGGCGGTAACCACCGCATATGCTGTTATGCTTCCCCGGGCGGTCTTCACTCGCACCTTATCCCCGTTCTTGACTCCTCTGGCCTGAGCCAGAGACTTACTCATCTCCACGAACATGTCGGGCATCAGCTCCGCCAACCAGGCGTTGTTTCTGGTCATCTGACCTGCCTGCCAGTGCTCGGTGACCCGGTAGGTGGTGGCGATGACGGGGTACTTGTCCACCGTCCCCACATCGTTCATCTGCCCGGCCCAGATCTTGACCACCGGATTCAGCTGCTGGGACGACATGGCGTTCTTCACCGGGGTCTCCCAAGGCTCGTAGTGCTCGGGGAAAGGACCGTCAGCCAAGCCGAAGCCGAACAGACGAGCATGACCCTCGGGCTTCATGATGAACGAGTACTTCTCGCCAGGAGGCCAGCCTCCGTCGGGCACGTCCCCTGCCCACTTGGTATCGGGACCGGTCCACTTGACCACCCACTTGTGGGGAGCGTACGGCTTGCCGGTAAGATCGCAGGAGGCGCGATTGTAGATGATTCTTCTGTTGACCGGCCAGCACCAGGACCATTTGGGATATAGACCGATCTTGTTCTCGGCATCAGTAGGATCTCTCCGGGCAGCCATGTTACCTGCCTCGGTGTAGCTGGCGCAGTAGAGCCAGTTGCCTGAAGAGGTGGTGCCGTCGTCCTTGAGTCCGGCGAAGGATGCCATCAGCTTGCCGGTGGCTAGGTCGTAGCCATTGATCTCCTTGGCCACCGCATGTACGTCCGGCTCCTCCTTGCCCGGGCCATAGTTCCAGTCGAGGTCAACAATGGGACCCGGGAACGGACCAGGATCAGCCTGGTAAACCTTTTTCAGCTCCTTGCCTATCTGATCCAGAATCCACAGGTCGGACCTGGCGTCTCCCGGGGGATGAACCGCCTGATACCGCCATTGCATCCAGCGTCCGCTGTTGGTGATGCTCCCCTCTTTCTCCATGGAAGCAGCCGCGGGCAGCATGAAGACCTCGGTGCCTATGGTCTTGGGATCCACGCCCGGAGCATTCCAGAATGCCGCCGTCTCCGTCTCCCATAAGTCCACGGCCACCAACCAGTCCAGTTTCGCCAGCGCCTTCTTCTCCTTTTCCGCGTTGGGTCCGGCTACCGCAGGATTCTGGCCCATGCAGACCAAGCCCTTTATTGCGCCCTCATACATGGCCTCAAACATGGAGATGTGAGAGTAGTTGGCGCTAACCTTGGGAAGATACTGATAGGCAAACTCGTTATCCTTTTGCGCCTTGTCTCCCCAGAAGGCCTTGAGCAGGCTGACCGTATACTTGGGTGTGTGCTGCCACCAATTGGCGCTCTTGGGATCATTCCACTTGGGTGTCCAGGCTTCCAGATACTCGGCCAAACTTTGGTTCTCCACCCTTGGAGTCTTAAGATAACCGGGGATAATATGGAACAGAAGAGCCATATCAGTGGAACCCTGCACGTTGGACTCCCCTCTGAGCGCGTTGATTCCACCGCCGGCAACACCCACGTTACCCAGAAGAAGCTGGGTCATGGCGTAGGTGCGGACGTTCTGGGTCCCCACAGTATGCTGGGTGGTGCCCATGGCATACATGATGGTTCCGGACTTGTCCTTGGCGCCGGTTGCTCCGTATGTCTTGGCCACCTCAACCAGCATCTCCGGTGGGCATCCCGTGATACTGGAAACCTTCTCCGGAGTGTACCGGGAGAGGTGTTTTCTCAACATCTGGAAAACGCAATTGGCGTTCTGCAGCGTCGGGTCCTTTTTCGGCATGCCGTTCTCGTCCAGCTGATACCTCCAGGTCTCCTTGTTGTACATCCTCTTGGTTGCATCGTAACCCGTGAAAAGGCCGTCGGAATACCCGAATTTCGGATCGACTAAGAAGCTGGCGTTGGTGTGGTCGACCAGATAATCCGTGTTGTGAAGGTCGTTCTGGACGATGTAGTTCATCACCCCGTTCATGAAGGCTATGTCAGTGCCGGATCTCAATGGGGCGTAGATGTCGGCCCTGGCCGACGTGCGGGTGAAACGGGGATCTACGCTGATGAGTTTGGCGCCGTTCTCCATGGCCTTGCCGACCCATCGGAAGGATATGGGGTGATTCTCCGCTGCGTTGGAACCGATGATCATGATACAATCAGCATTCTTGATATCGATCCAATGATTGGTCATTGCCCCTCTGCCGTAAGTTTCCGCCAAACTGGCGACTGTGGCAGAGTGTCATATGCGGGCCTGGTGTTCCAGATAGACGATTCCCATGGCACGGGCCAGCTTGGACCAGAGATAACACTCTTCGTTGTCTAAAGCCGCCCCGCCCAATCCTGCCAAAGCCTCGGTGCGATTGACCACTCTCCCTTGAGCGTCCTTCGCCATCCAGGCTTCGTCCCTGGTCTTCTTTATCCTCTTGGCGATCTCCGGCAGCGCCCAATCCCAGCTCTTCTCCTCCCACTTGTCGCTGTTGGGCGCCCGGTAGAGGACCTTGGTCATCCTCCGATCGTTGTTGGCCACCTGGATTAAAGCCGCCCCCTTGCTGCAGAGCGAGCCTTGGTTGATGGGGTGATCCGGATCGCCTTCGATATTTATCACCTTGCCATTGCTCACCGACACGATTTCACTGCATCCCACCCCGCAATACGGGCAGATGGTGGTGCTCTCCCTGGCATACTTGGTCCTCAGCGTTTGAGCGTGTGCCTGTGACGTTTTAAGGTGAACTCCAAAGGCACCCAACGTCGCTCCCGTCGCCACTCCGCCAGAAATCCTCAGAAAACCTCTTCTTGAGATTTTCATAAGTTTGCTTCACCTCCTCAAACGTTTTCTATGTTATTTTTCCTCTTTCTTCATTAATTCCACGTCTGGTTCATAGATCTCGTTTAGAATCATCATCGACTCGTGGATCTTTTCTGCCTCCTCCTTCGAGATCCCGGACTTTTCCTTTGCCGTCATCTTTTCGATGATCCCTCTCATTCCTTTCTCGTCGGTGGTCTGATGAGCCTTGACCACCACGTCCAGGCCGTGGCACTTGCCGCACTTCTCTTGGAAGAGTCCTTTGTGAGGCTCCTCCATGGGCAGCAGGGTGAAGGTCTTCTCAATCTCTTCCAGGGACTCCTTGCTGATCTTAATGCCCGCCTTGTCATGCATACCAACGAGCATCTTCTCCATACCCGCTCTGACATCTTCCAGGGAATGGCAGATGGAGCACCTGGTCTGAAAAGCTGTCGGTTCCTCCTTCTCGGCCTCCTTCTGCGAGGTCTGCGCAAATGCCCAGACAAATATCAGCAGCAGGACCACCACGAAGATAATTGCTAATCTTGTCCCTTTCATAAACTGTCACCTCCCTCCAAATCTTTGTTTAGAAAGTTAACACTTAGTGATTTCTTTCACATGAGCAGTCAAACGATTAAACCCTCGGCTGGCACCAGCATCCAGTACGTCGGACTCTCGTAGCCATCCTTCTGAGCCAGAATATCTAAGTATACGGTATTCAGATTCTCCAGGTACAGATCGGGCTTCTCGGTTTCGGGGAGTTTTCTCTCGTCTAGGGTCTTTATATATATCTTGCACTTGTCGCACACATCCACCCGGAAGGCGGATTTTTCGGTGGGGGTCTCCTCCTCCACAACAAAGAATCTCAGACTATTGTGATCCTCGTTGCCGCAGAAGGGACACATGATCCGTTTGAAGTACCATTCGGTTCCGCACAGGCTGCACCGCAGCATTCTCTTGCCGTCGTCCCTCATCAGTCTTTCGATTCCCGGGTGACTTCCGCAGACCGGGCAGTTTCCCTTAACCCAGCTCTCCTGGTCCACCTCTTGCTTCACTTTCTCCGCGTAGAGTTCAGCCACAGCCTGGCTCAGGCTCAGACCGACAAAGGACACCAAATCCGTCTCGACCCCCAACTGGGCAGAATGAGTCTTGAAGCTCGGCAGATCCCCATCGATGACCGGCCGGATCAGCTCTACCGGATCCATCTTCTCCTTGCTGGCGACAAGCTTGTCCACTTCCTCGCGGCTGAAGAATTCGTTGGTCTTGACCAAAGAAAGCAAATCGTCGAAGAACTCGCTTAGCAGCTTCCGCTCCGTTTTCAGCCTTTGAATGTCCAGAAGCGGACCCCCTTCCTCTGCCCGTTTCTTCGTCTGGTCATCCGGAATATCAATCTGATCCCGATGTCGGGTTTTGAAAGCCGTTTTGGCTTCAGCTATCTGCTGGCAAAGATCAAGATATAATTTACTCTCCGCTGGGGCACTCATGAGTTCAAAACCCTCTAACCTTACCACATTTTTAGCTCAACAGCACACAAACCATACGCAATTTGTCTTAATTTATGTTTCCCCTGGCAGTTTGTCAAGAAAAATCTGGCGTCTCCTTGCATGTTCTTTTCGATTGCTGGACGGCAATCGTTTTTCTTCCGATAACTTGCCAAGTGGATGCTACATATTCTGTCCCCAAAAGAGACTAAAAAAAGAGCCGAACGGCCTGTAAAAACCGTTCGGCTTGAGTCAGCCAATAACTGGAACTTCAGAAGCCTATCTTCACTCCGGTTCGGACAACATAAAATGAACCCGACTCCATGCCATAAACATACCCTTGGTCATCGGTCAGGTCGATATAGGTTACGTCTGCGGTGAGCGACATCCTTGGAGAAAGCGTGTACTCAGCTCCCACCGAGACGTCGAACTGGGCATAGGCTAAATCGGAATACTGGTTAATCGAGCTGAAATCGTAATCCGCTGCGGCAATATTGTTTGTGACCTCTTGGGGAACCTGGGGCATTTCGCCCATCTTCAGAGTGCCCTTACTGTCTATGTAGTTCCCGCTAAGGTTAAGGTTCAACCTGTCGCTGGCCAGGAACAGAATGCTTCCGGAGAACAAAATCGCTTCGTTTTGGTACTCGGTCTGGGCGAAGAAAGAACCGTAATGCTTGGGATCACCACTACCTGTGGTGCTAAGATGACCCCCTCACCCATCCATCATGGCTACCGCTGCCAGACCGTTTGATTTATCATACAAGTATGTCAGATTCCCGAAGAGATTCCATATCGGAGTGGGGGCGAAGCTGGCCGAAAGTCGAGGCTGTAATTGGGTCCGCTCGAAATCCAGGCTGTCGGTGTCACCGTTCGTTCCCAGGCTGGCCTTCAAACCAGCCGAGAGACTGGCCTTCTGGTCGGGCCTGAAATTCAAGTTCAGCTCCACACCGTGCAGGTTGTTTGGCTGATTGGTCACGCTTCCATAGCGCAAATCATCCCGCTGGGAATAATAGTACCAGTTGTTGTTCTCAAGCTTCTCCAGAACATCCGTTCCAGCTCTCTCAAACATCTGCTCATATGGAGAAAAGGGATCGTCGATATTCTCGAAGGAATATTTGATCCGTCCCCAGAACCTGGAATTCGGCCGGTACTTTCCGCCTGCCGATGCTTTTAGCTTGGTGGTCTTTCCCTTGGCCTCAAAGTAAGGAAAATCATCCCTTTCTGTGGCTTCGTATCCGGCCAAGAGGAAGACCCGGTATGTCCGGTTAGGTTGGTAGATGAATTCCGCAGAGCCTTTGGCCACGGTGCGAGTCAGGTTGGAATAGCGGGTCCAGGAGAAATCCTGGCCACTCCCTTCGCCCATTCCATCACGCCACAGGGGTAGGTCTATTTGTGCCTCATCACTCTCTATCAGGGCAAGTGAAGCCAAGCCGACGATTTTAGTCTTCTGGCTGGGACTGACCACATATTTCAAGCTGCCGCTATTGCTTTTGACTTTGAGTCCAGCGGATTTATTTTTAGCCTGAGAGTTGCTAAAGCTCCCTAAAATATCACCTTTCTTCCCCATGTCAGTTCTGACCTTCAGCCTATGCGATACCTTTTCGGTCTCCGGCACTTCACCAAACGTCACCTCCTCGCCATCAAAGACCGTCCGGGAGCCAAACTCTTCGATCAGGGTCCCGTTCACCGGGTGCTGGGCAGTATCATAAAAAGCCACCGGAGTTGGTGCTTCGGATTTGAAGGTCCGGTAACTCCCCATGTAGGAAAGAAGAACGGGGCCTGCGGTAGCTTCCGCCCCCGCAGATATGGTGTGGGTGCGGCGATCCACCTCTGCAGACTTGGAAACCATATGGCAGGATGAGCAGTGCATGGAGACCACCTTCTGTTCGTCCCCCTTCTCCAGAATGGAACGGTGAAAGGCTCTGAGTATCAGATCGGCAGAGCCGGGGACTTTTACCTGAAAATCAGTTTTTAACTCATGCCTGGTATAGCCAAAGTCGGCATCCGGGTTCTCATGTTCGTAGGTGTACATTTTCCCGCCGGGCGTGTTTTCCTGATTTACTGCCTCGCGAGCCATCAGGTTCTCAAGAAGGTCGGTTGCCCGTTGACGGTAAGAGGAGCGGTAGGAGACCTTCCCTGAAAAGATGTCCCTTGATCTTCCGCTTAAATCAAGAGAGGCTCTTTTGGGGTCGTAATAATGCCCGAAGAAATTCCAGCTTTGATCTCCCTTATATCCTGAATAGCTTAATTTCACCTCCGGCATCGCTTCCTCTTCGCCTCGATCAAACTCCCCTATCTTCTTATAGAAGTCTTCATAGCCGGTGTAATGGCCTCCTAACCAAAGACTCCAAACGGAGTATGTCGGCTCTTCCTGCGAAAGAACCGGGGATGAAAGACAAGGCAATATCAAGACGGCCGTCAGCACGACAAGAGATTTTAGAAATAGTCTTTTCATCTTCTTCACCTCATCTTATCTGGTTAGCGCTCCTCCGGCACCCGAAATCGACTGAGAGGGAAGATCACTTCCGTGAACCTCCGAATGACATTGGGTACATTTGGTTAACATCGCCTGTTTCAGACCATCACGGGTGGAGATGCCCCCCCGCTCTGGATGCAAGGGAACGGCGAACTTTTCCTCTCCGGGTTCATTTACATATCCAACTAAAGTAACATGGAAGTGCATGGGATGGCAGGATAAGCAGAGGAACGGCTCATTCTGTATGAGCAATTTGTCGGCAATGGTTCCGTGCGGATCATGGCAGATACCACAGTCTTCGTTGACCGGCTCATGCTCGAAGATAAACGGACCCTGCAGAGAAGTATGGCAGGATAGGCAGAGCTCGCGGCTCTCATCTCCAACCGTATACTTAACGTCTCCGGAATGAACCGAGTGGCAGTCCAGACAACTGATCAATCCCTCAGTGACCGGATGATGGGAGGGCATGCGAGCCTGGGACCTTTGCCGGGTATGACAGTCAAAACAGAGTTGCGGTTCCTGCTTTGCCAGAAGATGCTTTTCTCCGGTATGAATCTTGTGACAGTCACCGCATCCCTCTACCGTCTCGAAGTGGGTCAGCCCATCCCAGGAGCTGTACGCTACGCCACTGTGACAGCCGGCGCACATGTTTTTTCCGGCGGAGGTGAAGTCCTTCGGAGCAGTATAGATCGATGCCGGGTCCCCGTCCTCTGAGTGCTTTGAACCGGGACCGTGACATGCCTCGCAGGTGTTCTCATCTCCTACCGCCAGTCTGGCATGGATGTTTTCTTGAAACTGCTGGTTGACCTTATCATGACATGCCGAACAGACTTCATCGCCGACCTCTACTGCGTCAGGAGGAGACTCCCCGGACACGTAGACTGATGAAAGGAAGAAAAGACCCAAAAGACAGGCCAGGGCGGCCACCACTGGCCGTTTGAAGGTGAAACGTTTAGGAAATTTAAGCATATACCTCCTTTCTTGAGGTGGAAGGATTTCGAGATACTTGCATCTCAACTTTTGTCATTCCTCAAACCGGTCGCGAAGAAAAGCACAAAGTTAATAGACTATCACATCCTCCAGGGCTTCATGTGGTTTCGCCCTTGGCTGAAAAATGTTTTGGAATTTAGGAAAACCGGATGTTTTTGTCAAGGAAAAACTCAATTACATCCCAAAAATATCCTCAGAAATGAATAAAATCGGACATACCTGATCCTTTAAATCGGGAATATTCTTTGAGAAGTAGTATGTAGTGAGGCCGGAAAATCTTTGGCCTAGATAAGCTGCAAACTTAAACTTATTGAACAGATTTCCCCGCAGATGTAAAAAGGAAAACTGAAAAAGACTACAAAACAGAAGTCTCGTGAGAGGTGAAACTTACCTCATTTATCTGCTTCAGAAGGAGGTTTTGCAGGTTTTGGCAACGATAGTGGAAAAGTATTTCTGACCAGATTCGTAATGGCATTTTTTGTACTTCTTGCCGCTGCCACACCAGCAGGGGCTGATACGTCCAAGAGTTATGGCTGCCTTCGGCGGATGGCGATGAAATAGCTTGTTCAGCAAACCCATCTGTCTCTTCCGGGAGTCTTGTTGAGATGGGAGGCTGACACAACACAATTATATTGTCAACCGTGCTTGCGGATATTTCACGTCGCGCCGTCCGGCAGCTTGAAAGCCTCTCCCCTGTCCGCTGCGGGGTCGTCCTGACTTGAGATCAAATGAAGACCTGCCGGCAACGAGCAACTTTCGTGCTACATTGAGGCGTACTGTGACACACATGATGTCCGTTACCAACAAGCCACAAAAAATTCTGCCAACAGAAGAATGGGAGTTCTCTCAAATCTCCATTCTTTGAATCTGCATTTTCCAGCTAAACTTAGCTGGTCGCGTCATCGGAGGTACAGACAAGCTTGCCATCCTGATCTATCTGCCACGTGTCCTTGGTAGCGTCTTCGTCCAGGTCGCTGGTGGCAGTGGCAGTGAACGTTGTCACATTGGCGGTTATGCGATAAGTGTATCTGGCGCTTGGCATATACTCCACCCCGAGCACGAGAAAGGTGTTCGGTCAAGCCGAGCACATAATCTTGCCGTTGCAGGCATAGGTGTCATACAACTGTCGATAAGCCCTCTGCATGGTATAGATCTGCTTCAGGATCTGCTTGGCCTCGGACTGTTTGGCTTTGGTGGTGGCTCTCATGAAACGAGGAATCGCCAATGCCGCCAGGATTCCGATGATGACCACCACGATCATCAACTCGAT
>JBARPX010000247.1:0-4865 GCA_049643405.1 Candidatus Zixiibacteriota bacterium | reverse complement strand
GCTGCCGGGGATGCACCAGCTCGAATTTGCCCGTGGGCTTGCTCGCGTCGAGATAATACACCTCGGTGGTGTTCATGCTCCCCAGTTGGATGAAGAGATAGTCCATGCTTTTGGATTTCCGAATACCCAGGAAAAAGGCATCATCTTTCTCGTGGAACACCAGCACGTCCTTCTCAACCTCTTCACCCAGGGTGTGACGGAAGAGTTTATAAGGCCGCCAGGCCTCGTCGGTCTTGGTATAGAAGAAGGTCCTGTTGTCGTTAGCCCATTCGAAAGAGGTCGAGATGCTGTCGATGACATCCGGGTAGATTTCACCGGTTTCCAGATTCTTCACTCGCAGCCTGTAACGCTCGTTACCGCTGGTATCGACGCCAAAGGCCAACAGGTTGTGATCAGGACTGACCTCGTAGACTTCCACATAGGTGTAGTCTTTCCGCTCGGCCAGGACATTGACGTCAAGCAATATCTCCTCTTCCACCTCCAGGCTCCCCTTCTTGCGGCAGTATATCCGGTACTGCTTACCCTCTTCGGTTCGGTAGTAGTAATAATAATCGTCGCGCTTCACCGGCACGGAGAGGTCCGTCTCCTTGATGCGCGACAGCATCTCCTCGTATAGCTTGTCCTGAAGCTTCTCGGTGTGTTTCATCACCGCTTCGGTATATGCGTTCTCCTCTTTTAGATAATCGATGACCTCGGGATTGTCCCGCTCGCGCAGCCAGTGATAGTCATCCACCATCTCCCGCCCAAAGAGGGTATCCACCTTCGGCTCAACCTTGGCCATGGGCGGTTTAACTTCGACCTGACCATCGCACGAAACCACAATAAGACTCCCGGTTAGAATCAACATTGAACATAAAGACAGTTTTAACATCGGCTTCTCCATTCTTTGAATGAATCTTAAGCTTCAGAGATGTTAATCTTTGTCCACGAACTTTATTCGACTGTTCTGTGTGATCTGCTTGTTTTCGGGCCGGACCCTTCCGGACCGCTACCTCATCGATGCCACAACCTCCTCTTCCACCATTTTCCATATCCTCCGTTTCATACGAAGGAAGTCTTCTCCCAGTTGCATGTCTACGTGCCGCGGCCGGGGGAGATGGTTATCGATGGTATCCTTGACCCGACCCGGCCGGGCCGACATGACTATTATGCGGTCGCTTAAGATAAGCGCCTCGTCGATGGAGTGGGTGATGAACAGCACGGTCTGCCCGGACCGATCCACGATCCGCAACAATTCCTCCTGCATCACCTGGCGAGTCATGGCATCCAGCGCGGCAAAGGGTTCGTCGCACAGCAGGACCTCCGGCTCATTGGCCAGTGCCCGGCACAGAGCTACCCGCTGAAGCATCCCCCCGGAAAGCTGATTTGGATAGGCATCTTCAAACCCGTTTAACCCGACCATCTCGATGTAGCGTTTGGCCCGGTTCAAGCGCTCCGCCTTGGGCAGCCGGTTTACCCGCGGCCCGAACTCCACGTTCTCCTGCACCGTCATCCAGGGAAAGAGGGCATAGCTCTGAAAGATCATGCCGCACTGAGGCTCTACAGACGTCACCGGTTTGCCATTCAGCAGTATCTGGCCGGAGGAAGAGGACATAAAGCCGGCAACCATATTGAGCACGGTTGACTTGCCGCAGCCGGAAGGACCCACCAGGGTGACTACTTCCCTGGTCTTGACCGTGAGGTTAAATTCTTCCACCGCGGTGACGGCCTTCTTGCCTTTCCCGAAGGTCTTGGTGAGGTCTTTGGCTTGAATCAGCGCTTCGCTCATGTGCCGGTCCCCTCCCGCTGCCAGGGAAGAAGCAGCCATTCGACCCCGCGGAACACGATGTCTAAAATCAGGACCGTTACACTGATCGAGATCATGCCCACCAGCACCTGACCGGTATCGGACCACTCCTTGCCGGTCCAGATGCGAAAGCCTAAGCCGCTGTTGGCCCCCACCATCTCCGCGCTGATCACGCAGGTCCAGGCGATTGCCAAAACCACCTTGAGTCCACTCAATATATTGGGAAGCGCTCCCGGCAGGGTCACGTGACGAATGACCTGCAGGCGCGATGCTCCCAGGTTGCGCGCTGCGCGCTGCAGGATAACGTCCACCCGCAGCGTTGCCGCTACGGTGTAAACCAGCACTGAGGCAAAGCATCCCATGAAGACGATGGCGAACTTCTGCTGCTCACCTATACCCAGCCACAACATGGAGAGCGGTATCCAGCTTAATGCCGGCAGCGGCCTGATGATGGAGACGATCGGGTTGAGCGCTGCGCGCACATATTTGCTCATGCCCATCACCAGGCCCAGAGGCACTCCCACTAAGCCGCTCAGCGCAAAACCTATCAGAACGCGCGTTGCGCTCTTCCATATATCCTGCAGCAGAATTTTCTCTCCGGTGGCCGCCATCACGTAGGCGCGCTTGATGATCATCGACGGCGCAGGCAGGAAGAAGGCATCGATCACTCCCATCCTGACCACCGTCTCCCAGAGGGCGATGAAGCCGACGACCGCCACGGCGCCTATGACCGCAACTGTCCAGAGTCCTAATGGTTCTTCGTCCATAATGAGTTATGGTTCGAAAGTGTCAATTCGGCGGATCATCTTCGAAAGGAAGAATGTGAAAGGGAACCCACTGGCGAAACTCCGGCTTGACCGGTATGGCCTTCATCTCCTCGTGTAGAATCTTCAAAACATAGTCTGTCTGACCGAAGATACCCTCGTCGCTCATCACCTGTTTTTGATCCTCGAGCGTGTGCCACACGAAGCGGGATATGTTCTGCCTTATCAGATCAACGTCTTGCATAATGTACTTTTCGTGGACTATGGCCGCTGCCGAATCCGGATTGTCCTTCACCCACTCCAGCGACTCGAAGTATGCAACCAGGAACCTTGTTGAACGATCCGGGTCCTCGTCACACCAACCCTTGCTTAAAATAAGCACGTCCGGTCCGGTCATGGTGCCGAACTTTTTGTACACCGGCGTATCCGTATCCATTCCCAAAACCGTGGCTCCCTCGACTTCCTTCAACTGGGAAAACCCCGGCTCCCAGATAATCGCGGCGTCGACATTTCCTGCCCGAAACACTGCAGGAACGTCGCCGACCTCTAAGTTCACTAACTGAACGTCCTTGGCCGGATCAAGACCGTGGTCTTTTAAGAGCATGCGCGCGGTTAAATCCACGGATGAGCCGAAGGGGTACCCGATCGTCTTGCCGCGCAGTTGCTCGAACGACGTGATCCCGGGCTGCGACACCAATCCCTCGAATCCCGGAGCTATATCCTGATTCCCCACCCAGTAAAAACGCGTGTTCCCTTGGGCCATGGCGCTCAACATGGCCACCTGGCCCAAACTGGCAAACTGGGCGTCGCCTGAGGATATGGCATTTAGGCGATCCATGCTTTTGCCGATGAAGGTCCAACTCACCTCGAAGCCGTGCTTCTCGAAGATGCCTCTCTCGATCCCGACCCAGACCGGAATGTGGCCATACCACTGCGATCCAACGGCGACAACGGGGATTTTCCCTTTTTGGACCTCTTCTGTTTTCTCGCATCCAAAAGCCAGAAACAGTAATCCGGTGAAGAACACTAACAACATCAAGGTCTTAATTGAGCTCCTTCTCATTTCAATCTCCATTTCTCACAAATGAATCATACGTGAACGGCAAACTCACACACTTCGTCAACTCCTCATCAGACAGAATCCATCTGAGTATATCAGAATTCCCGGCCAAAGTCAACACATCCCAACGCATTTCAATCTCGGAGTGACGATACGTATTCGCAACTTGCACCTGGCCAAACCGTAGGATAAGTGGGCAGGGTACGAACTGCAAAGTCGTTTGTCTGATTTGTCGTGTCACACCCTGGCCGGAACTGAAGAACATGAGATTGGAGGAGTAAACGATGGATAAGATGTTGGGCCGGTGCGGCTACAGATGCGATCTCTGCGCCGCCCGTTCGGATGATCCTGCCATTAGACAGAAATTGATAGACGGCTGGAGGAAATACTTGGGTCATCAAATGTACACCGTCGAGAACGTTCGGTGCGACGGGTGTATGAATGACGGAAGACTTGCAGACAAGGATTGCCCTGTGAGGCCTTGTGCAATATCCAAGGGAGTTGAGAACTGCGCTCACTGTGATGAATACCCTTGCGACAAATTGGAGGGCCTGATCTGCAGCCGCGAGAAATTCGTCAACCGTCTCGGAGAGATTCCCGAGGAAGACTACAACCTCTGCTTAAGGCAATTCGAAAGTGAGCCGGAACTGGCGAGCATACGCAAGGCGCTGGGGAAAGAGTGAGAGCTTTCGCTGTGACGGCATTAGTAGGTCCGAAATGTCCGTTAGGACTTTCGGACACCAGATGTCGGATAGCCTCCCGTACGGGGAACATATCCGACCTACAGGCTTATCGCCTCAGCCAATCTACGGGTCGTGGTAAATCTTTTGCATAAGATATACATCCAGCAGCTTGCCGAACTTTCGCCCAACTTCTTTCATGGTTCCGATATGCTCAAACCCCACCGATTTGTGCAGATGAATGCTTGCTTCGCTGGCTTCGACGATTCTGGCAATAATTGTGTGAAGTCCCGCTTTTTGACCTTCCGCCACAATTGCTTCTAAAAGCTTTCTTCCAATTCCCTTTCCCTGATGTTTATGGTGAACATAGAGCGATATCTCGGCAGTATCAGAATACGCACATCGATCAGACCACTTGCTCAGAGACGCCCATCCAACCACAATTCCTTTCTCCTCCGCAGCCAGAATTGGATACTTAGGTCCGTGATCAGCAAACCAGATCATTTGCTCTTCAGGAGTAGTTGGCTCGGTGTCAAAGGTGGCCGTGGTCTTGAGAATGGCCTCATTGTAGATTT
>JBARPX010000246.1:0-1520 GCA_049643405.1 Candidatus Zixiibacteriota bacterium | reverse complement strand
GCAGTCAGAGAATCTCTCCGTCACACGTTCGGTACACGTCAAAACGCAGAAAATTCATATCTCTCTTAGATTTGACGAATGTCCGCGCCGAATGTTCCACCGGGCGCATGAATTTTATTGTCAGTCGTAGGGACAGCCCTTGCCTCGGCACTGAGTCTCGGCACGAAGTGTGGCTATCCGCCTACATATTCGGACAGGGACCCCGCCTGGGCGGGATTTCCCAAGCTCAACAAGCTCTGTCCCTACGCAGGGTCCTCTTCTGTCATTTGACACGCTGTTTTCTCTCAACTCTCAACTCTGAACTTTCAACTTTCTCAGCCTTTCCTTCGCATCCTCCACCTCAGGTATTCCCGGGTCTGCGTCCTTCCAGATTTCAAGGAATTCCTCATATTGCTCAATCGCCTTTTTGTTCCAGCCTGACCTCTCGTAAGCCAAGCCTAATAGATAATAAGCCTTAACTGCCCAAATCGGGTTTCCTGACCTCCGTTCATCATAGCTCAGAAGTGCCTTCTCCAGCTGTGCCACCGACTCACCCAGTCTGCCTGACTCAAGGTAAGCTCTCCCAAGAAAAAACCGAGCACCAAAAGACCACCATCGGGTCTCTGCGGCTGCCTTTTCCAGATAAGTTACGGCACTCTTTGCATCCCCCTTAGCCAGCTCTATATTGCCTAAAAGCTCCCAGTAAGTGTCCATCTGGGTTTGATCTTTTTCTTCAATGTTTTTTCTCAGAGCCGAAGCCGCCTCTTCAGCCTTCTCAAAATCGCCATTCTCCGCCAAAAGCCGAGCATAAATGGGAAATGGTCTCAGAAAATACTCAGGATAGAACCTGTCCTGGATTTCCATGGCCATCTCTAATTCCCTCAAAGCTGAATTCAGGTCTTTCTTGCACGCAAAAATATGTGCCTTGGCGACAAGTTTGTCTCTAGCCTTCTCTTCAGTCTGCTCCATTCTATCTGCCGCAATCCCGTCGTCCAAAACCTTCAGCGCAGTTTCAAACTTCCCTTGATATTCAGGGATACAAGCCAGTAAGATTCTTCCCCATGACCGAGACCACTTGTCACTGTGTGAGGCTATTACCTGATAACAGCTTTCGGCCTTGGCATACTCTCTTTTAAAAAGATACATGTTCCCCAGTTTTGCCAGGGAGGCATAGAAGTCAGGTTTTATCTCCAGGGCTTCTTGGTAAGATTCAATCGCCTGGTCTATCTTGCCGTTCCAGGCATAGAGGTCAGCTCGGCTGTCATAGGGATTGGCTTCATCCGGTGCTAACGATATGTATTTGTCTATGGCCAAGATGGATTTGTCAAAATCGCCCAAGTCATTATAGGTATAGGCAAGCGTGTTATATGGCAGCTTGTAAAGAGGGTCTATCTCAATAGCTCTGTTCAAGTAGGGAATAGCTTCCTCAAACTCGCCCCAACCCTGATAATACGTACCTAACATAAGAAAGGCATCTTTCTCATCGGGATAGCGTTCCACCAGCTTCTTCAGCTCTTTGACATACTGAGTTTCATAGTCTG
>JBARPX010000245.1:0-12439 GCA_049643405.1 Candidatus Zixiibacteriota bacterium | reverse complement strand
GCCATGGCCTGCGCGGCCAACTCCGCCTTCGCCAACCGGCAGGTTATTACTCACCGGATCAGGGAGGCGTTCAGCCGGACGTTTAACCGGAGCGCCGAAGATCTGGGAATGCACATTATCTACGACGTGGCCCATAATATCGCCAAGATCGAAAAACACGAAATCGACGGGGAAGAGAAAGAGGTAATCGTTCATCGTAAGGGCGCCACCCGCTCGTTCCCGCCGGGCAGCCCTGACGTCACCGAGATCTACCGGGCCAAGGGCCAACCGGTTATCGTGGGCGGGTCGATGGAGACCGGCTCGTATCTTCTGGCCGGAACTCAGAAAGCATGCGAGATGACCTTTGGCTCCACCTGTCACGGAGCAGGAAGGGTCATGTCGCGGATGGCCGCCAAGAGAAAGGTGCGGGGGACCGAGCTCCGGCAGAGAATGACGGAAAGAGGCCTGGTGGTTCGGGCGGTGTCGATGTCGGGATTGGCCGAAGAAGCCGGGCTGGCCTACAAGAACATAGACGAGGTGGTCAAGACGGTCGATGATCTGGGCATCTCCAAGAAAGTGATTCAACTGAGACCTCTGGGGAGCATCAAGGGTTAGGTGTAGAAGAAAGCATTCAGGATGAGTGGCCCGGCTTGCTTGTCAAGCCGGGTCTATCATACCGAGCACCTGATAGATGAATAGTGGCAGCTATTTAACCCCCTGTCTCCCCCTTGTCAGGGGGACAAACCAATATTGTCCCCCTGTTAAGGGGGACAATAGGGGGTTGCCGTTGTGTCAGGTCTTGCTCATGGCTTGCCATGAGTGTGACCCGACACATATTCGCTTCCAGTAGCCAGCTCATCCTTCTGTCAGGTCACACCCTCCGGGCAAGACCTGACAGAACAAGAAATCAGAGCGCCGGACTTGCTGGACATACTGGACTTACTGGACTTTGTTTTGCGTTTATTTCACGGTTCCAAAATGCATCTGAGAAGGGTAGATTGCCAACCGAGCTGATTGTCGGGCATCTCCCCCCGCCGTTCGACCCTTCGATAAACTCATGGTGCTGACAATTCGGCTCGGCTCACTGTCCCTGAGCGAAGTCGAACTGCTTGCAGAGGGATCGCCCTGCAGGCCCGTAGGGTAACCCGAACTGCAAACTACCGTTCGACCCTTCGATAAACTCAGGGTGCTGAGCCCTTCACCTTCGTTCAGGATAAACGAAGTCGAAGCACGCGACACAGGGTGTTCGACTTTCTTGTCTTCGGTATCAATTGGATGGCTCATATCGAATCTCGTTTCCGCATATCCTGGAGAGCATTCGATTGTTTGCATTGCTCGCCAGGGGACTTGAGGACGAGCGCGAAACAACATATGCTCCCTATATACACTGGAGCTATCCCTCTCACCACAGAAGTTAAGGCATATTTGCTGTTTGTAGAAAGAGAGGACACGGGTTGGGTATTGGACTGCGGGACAAGGGGTGAACAGTTGGGTGCCTGCTGGCAAAAGGGGAAACGCCCCCGACCCCAGATTCTTCGGCTACGCCTCAGAATGACACATCAGAGAAGGGGGATTTCAAGACGAGCGGAAAACAAGATATGCTCTCCATATACTGGGGAGCTATCTTCTTCACCACAAAAGTTAAGGTAAATTTACTCTTTGTGGAAAGAGAGAGTACGGGCTAGGTATCAGAGACCGCCGCCGGGTCGGGGGACCTGGCGGGCACAAAATCGAATTTCGGATAGACCCGGCCTGGCGAGCCCGCCCGAGGCGGGCAGGGCAGGCCACCCGCCGTCTACTATGCACCTAACGGATAGGTTAAACCGGACAAGCACGCTTAAAAATCTGACGGAAACAAAGAAACCGGATGCGTGCCTGGTCCGAGTTGAAGCCGTCGTTAGACGCCATTTAAATGATTATTTGTTTTAAAAGGAGTAACCTATTACCAACTCCAACATAGGCAAATATGTATGTTTGTTACCCTCTTTTATTTTTTTCCATTTTATATAATTTGGTCCGGCTCCCATATTCAGACGTAATTTATTCCACCATATCCATCGATAACCTATCAAAATACCGATATACTTATCTATCACAATCCCTGTTTCACAAACCCAGTCATCCGGTTTATCTCCACTCCAATAACCACAAAGGTTATCATCGGGTTTCAGGTCATCCAAGACAACACCACCACCCACGCCAATTACCCATGAGTGACGGTGTGGTTTGAAATAATATCTTATGCCTCCGCATAAAATGTTATCAATGGCAACCACATCTATACTTTTTAAAAGACCAATATTGTAGCCGTAGTTTTTGTATTGAAACTCTATCCCAAAGTTACCGACAAGAGTGGACGAACCTAAATAAGGTATAATATGGAAACTCTTGTTTTTTGTCTGTAAACTGTCATTGGTGTTTAGAGTGGAATCACTCTCTGAATCCTGAGCGTAAGATTGAGCAATAAAAAGCACGGAGATACAGAAAGATAATAGCATGAAGGCTATAGATTTTCGACACATAATCTTTCTCCCTTTTTTTGGAGAACAACATGTTAAAATAAGAATTTAAAAAAACATATGGACAGAAATTACTCAGCTATATTTTAGAACGAAAGAATAAGAAATATCTTCTCTGAAATCAATAAGAAATTTCGAGTGGAATATTTTTCTGTTGTGTTGGGTCTTGCTCATGGCTTGCCATGCGTGCCCGGCCAGGGAGTGTGACCCGACACCTGTTCCCTTCCAATGGCCAACTCTCTGTTCGTCACGGATTCATCCTGAACGGATTCACCGTGAACGGACGCCCTTCCAGACGGATCTTTGACGTCCGTGACGCTTTGTGGTAACGAACAGGGTGTCCGTTGCCAACGACGGTTCGACCGGCGATACTGGCGGTTCTGGGCTTTCTGGCGTTCAGCTTCGTCCTTTCTTTCAAAACCTCCTGCATTCTGGTGTTGTGTGCCTCAACACGTTAGCAATTGGGATACTGGCGAAACAGGGCTTTCAGGCGGTTTTGAGGTTTATTTTTGTTTTTTTGCGCAACGTACTCGGTAGAACAGACATTCTTGTCTGTTCCCTCCTTGTCAGACAGGAATGTCTGACCCACCAGGACGAGGGCTTTGGGCGCTGCAGAGCTCATTTTCTTTTTTTGCCTTTCCTGCCGTGAGATACAAGCTTCGGTGTCAATTGGATGCTTCATATCGAATCTCTTTTCCGCATATTCGGGAGAGCATTCGATTATCTGCATTGCTCGCCGGGGGACTTGAAGACGAGCGCGAAACAAGATATGCCCTCCATATACAGTCGACCTATCCTCTTCACCATCGAAGTTGTGGCATATTTGCTCTCTGTGGAAAGAGAGAATATCGGTTAGGTATAGAAGTGTGGTGGGAAGGGGTAAGCAACTCGCCAGCGTCTAGGCCTTTAGCGTCCACTGGACCGCTGTTGTCGCGGGCGCAGGGCGCGGTGAGGGAGCGTCTTTCGGAACTCGGAGAGGCGACGCTTCAATCGGCGGGTGCGGCGCACGGCTCCATCGTTGGCAAACCAGATCAGCATTCCCCGCTGATCGTACTGGGGGAGATCGACGACGTTTTCGAGGTGGCGACGGGTGTCATGCCAGTAGTCGGTCATGTCAGGCACAATCCCGGTGAAGCCACTGCGCGGCTCCGGGGGCATTATGAAGACGCTGTCCTCGAGTCTTCCGTTTTCCTTGAGCCAGTGAACCTCCCAGGCCGTACCAGGGCTAGACGAGGGGAGGACGAAGAACGCCGAGGCAAAGGGACCGAGCAGTTCGACTGTGGCTTGCCACAGCTCGTTGGCCACTTCAATCTTGCCCGGTCCGGGTGCTTTGCCGGCTCTGCCCAGCGACACCACAACACCGTCGCGGCGAAGTGCAGCGGCAACGCATGTCTCCAGGTCTAACTCTGCGTCCGACGAGTCCGGAAATTCAAATTTCCCTTCGAGCAGCCACCGCCAACCGAGCCAAGATCCGGATATTCGGAAGGGCAGTTGATCCGCAAGATCAAAGGGGCGAAACCAGAAGAAAAAGACCGGTAACTCGCTGTCGAGCGGCGTCCCTAGCTCGAGTTGCCTCCGCAATTTCAGCACCTCCCGGGCCTCCTGGTCGCGGCGCGCTTGCGCTTGCTTCTGCTGCTGATGAATGAACCGGCGCGCCCACCTCATGATCGCCGCCTGGGGTCCGGCAATCCACAGGGTCATCGCGACGAAAATGATTGGGTATCGCCACGGGCCGGTTGGTTCCAAGAACGGCCACGCGACCTGACTGAACACCCAGACGAAGGCCACGTAATAGGGAATCGCGACGACCAGCACCAGTGGAAGGCCCGTTGGGCCGAACAGACGATGTTTCACCTATAGCTTCCCCGTCGACCTAATCAGTGTACTTGCTGCTAGCGATGATTTGACATGCGTTTCCTGTATGACACGCGGCCAATCTCCTCGACAAGTCGCCGATCGGCCTCTTGACGCGCTTGCAGGGTGCTTCTCTCACAACGCGCTTGGAGCAAACGAGACGCAATCACACCTCGCGACCCCAAGCTCCGATCAGGTATGCCCAGCCCAAGTTCTCAGAGATACAACTTGTTTCGGCAACCAACATTGTAGCTGGCGGATGTGCAGAAGTCAAGCGGAATTCCACGAAGTCGACTGCATGATTCGCATCGGGCTTCGTTTCCGCATATCCGGGAGAGCATTCGATTGTCTGCATCGCCCGCCGAGAGAAAGGGATTGCGTTGTCATTCTGAGCGAGCAGACGCTCCCGTCCGGGAAGCGAAGAATCCCATGATCCAAGTGAGCTTCAAAATCGAGATTCTTCTCCCCTTGCGGGGGATCAGAATGACACACCCCCGTATAAGGGCACTTGAAAACGAGCGCGAAATAAAACATGCTCTCCATATACAGTCGAGTTATCTTCTTCACCACAGAAGTTGGTGTGTTTTTGCTCTTTGTGGAAAGAGAGGATCGGGTAAGGTCTCAGAAAGTCGGATGGCTTGGTGTCAGGCGCCCAGGGCACGTGACCTACGGAACTGCAGTCCGTGTTAGATTATAGCAGTTATTTAGAAGTAGTCTCTCTAAAGAACGCTACTGACTCTTTGAACGAGTGTTTGATTTTCTCAAGCTTCGATGCCTCTTCATCAAATGATCCAGAAAATAGCCGTTTAAGATTCACAATATTGTCAAAGGCCATTCGGCACTCAATAATAAATGGAAGTAGAATCATCGCACGAGGATCATCTTTGTATTCTTTGCATACTTCCTTCAGGGGGTCAATTAGGTGTTCTTTCACAATGTAGATATTTCGGTCATCTTTGACTTGTGCAGAGTGACAGATTCTGTCAAAATTCGCCAGAAACTGATCGTGGGATTTTGGTACATTATTACGGATGTTAGCAGATACAAAGTTGTCAAAAAGCCTCGCGATGGAATTTGCATTGTCATTCCATTGCCTTGAATATTTTTCTTGCTCTGAATTAAAATAAGCAAAGTTTCTTTTCGCTCGTTCATTTTGTAATCGAATGAATTCAAACGCATCGAATACATTCTTGAAATGTTTTGACTTCAATTGTTCCTCACCATATTTATTGTCTAAGATCAGAATTGTAAATAGGTCAACTTGAGATAGAGTCCTGATGCTGTCCAGATACAGCTCGTGAGATTCACCGAGTGCAAAATCGTGACGTTTCTTATCTGCTATTGTATCTGAGAGTTGCCGGTAGCTTTTTATCAGTGACTCTATGGGATTAATCAGCCTGTCCGCAATTCCAAGAAAGTAGATTCGTATTTGTTTCAGCCGTTCCTTTTCCTTTTTTCTTTCAATATACCTCGCGATCAAATAGCCCAATACAAATATCAGAATCGTAACGAAAGTAGTGAAGATGGTGTCACGAGAGACACCCCAAAAGGTTTCATTCCCTGCAAGCGTTTCAAAGACGAAGCTGCTCATTGGTCATTTGAAGCTAATTATGCATATTAGTGAGTCGGTCAGGAGCCCCGTGCTCCTTATGTAGGAACCGGTTGGTTGATCCAAGTATCTCACCGCAGAGCTGTGAGCCACCCGCCTATTTCATTCTTCGTCTTCTATAATATCTTCTTCAGAAGGTAACGTAATTTCACCTTTCCCGTGGATTTTATTATGACATTCGCGACACAGAACAGATATATTGTTTAATTCAGTTGGCCCACCCTTTGAATACAAATCAGTATGATGATATTCAGCGGCTTTGTAATCTTTAAATCTTTTTTTACACATTGTGCAATAAGGTGTTTTAGCGTAGGCACTTATTTTTTCTTCATCTGATATTTGACGTCTATCGCTTAATTCCGGTAATTCATTCTTGTTAAGAAAATCATTCATTAGGATATCCCTTCTTAGAGCGATTATTCTTTCTGACCAACCACCCCGAACATTATCATAAAAGCGTTGGTAATTTTGATTGGATGAACGAAAATCCTCAGAATAGACTTTTGAATGAAAAGACTCAATGTATTTTCGTATATCTTCTTCCAGACTGTTTAGTGAGTAATTTCTTTTAAGTTCACGTATCATGCTGTACACAGCAAGCACCCAAGCATGCTTTTCTAAATATCTATAGCCTCCTGGGTCTGGAGGGAAGCAACGAGAAAGAAAATTCAATATAGTAATGACATTCTTATAGTTCTTGTCGTTTTTCGACATATCTTGGTTGATGTCAAAGAAATCAAAAAGTTCTTTTGAGCCACATTGCTTTGCTCCATGTTTTTCATAAAATAAGATGCGTGCCGCATCAGGGTATACGCCATATCTTCCTTTGTAGATCCCCGTTGATTTTTTTATAAAGGGATGACTTGCTATTTCTCTCATTCGATTGACAATTTCTCCTGGTTTGGCGTTTAATCTCTCGCCTATTTGAAGAGGTTTGCCTCGTTGTAATCTTGAGAATATCATGCGAATTCGCTCATCGTTGTAATCTTCAAGAATATGGAAATTTAAATTATAGTTCAAGAAGGCGGTCCGTTGATCGTCAAGAACAGGCTCTTCTCCATTAAATGTTCTTCCATGATTCTCTTTCCCTGAAAATTTCTTGTTTAATTTCATCTTGTTGTCATAAAATTCTTTTATGGCGTTTAAACGTTGTTGACCGTCAACAATATAACAGATATTTTCAGTACTATCAGAGTTAATAAAGAATATAGGCATTGGTTCACTACGCAATATAGTATCGATTAGGCATTGTTTGTCTTCTTTGCTCCAAGCATCAGCAGGGCGCTGATATTTTCTGTCTACCTTATATTTGTGTCTGTTGTTGATGAAATCTTGAATCTTCATAATACTTGTCTCCTTCTTTCACGTCTAACAGTGATTATGCGGTCTGTATGAATCTGTAAAGACAAACTGCCCGTTTGTGTATAACATATTGGTCAAGAACAAAGCCAACCGTTTCAACTTGCATGATATCGGTGTCTTGCATGATCGTGTTTCCTCATTGCTTCCCAGTTTATCCAGTCTGTATATAACCGAATCAGAGCCTATCAAAGGGACTCTTCGCGCCGTGGCCTCCCTTGTAGACCACATGGGTGTAAACCATGGTCGTACTAACATCTTTGTGGCTCAGAAGCTCCTGGATCGTACGGATGTCGTATCCTGCTTCGGGCAAATGTCTCCCGGGCGTGATGAACGATCATCGCCCCTGAAGTTCAAGCTCCGATCCGGGATGCCCAGCCTTGCCTCCTGCAGATACAACCTCTCCTAACAACCAGTATTATGGCTCACAGACCTGTAGAAGTCAAGGAAAATCCTACGAAATGTTGGATGAGGAGCCGTAGTCTTTCGCCCGCGTTTGGCGGACTTACGCGTTTCTCATAGGCTGGCATCTGGGACAGAAACAGCTCGATCTCTGTCTAATCTTGATCTTTTTGATCCTGGTCCGGCATTTTCTGCACGGCTCCCCTTCCCTGCCGTAGGCTTTATGCTGGAGTTGGAAGTTCCCCAGCTCCCCATCAACCTTCACATAGTTGTCTATGGATGACCCCCCTGCCCTAATCGCTTTCAGCAGTATCTTTCGCACGGCCTGGTGAAGATTCCGAAGTTTCCGTTTGCTGATCAGGTTTATCTTCTGCGCAGGATGGATTCTCGCCTCATGCAGAGATTCGTCCGCGTAGATGTTTCCCAGCCCGCTGACGATGTGCTGGTTCAAGAGCGCAGGTTTAATCATCCCCTTGCGCCCCCGGAAAAGCTGCACGAACTCCGAAGATGAGATTTCAAGCGCCTCCGGGCCGAGCTTCTTCAACTCCGAGACGTACGTCTCGTTCTTCGTGTCGTACACTTTCAGCTTGCCGAACTTCCTCTGGTCGTTGTAGCGAAGCAGCTCATCGCAATCACGGAAAGTCAAGATCACGTGATCGTGCTTGTCCAGCCGCGAACCCTTCGAACCCTTCGGGTTTCTACTGGCGAAGAGAAAACTCCCGGTCATTCCCAGGTGTATTAGGATGGTCTTGCCCCCGGACAGGTCAATCAGCAGGTACTTCCCCCTTCTCCGCACCGCCTTGATCATTTTCCGGGCAAGCTCCCTCTCGAAGAGGCCGCAATCCTGCTTCACGATCTTGGGGAAGATCGTCCGAACCTGCTTAATTCTCTTTCCCTTCAGGACCTTGGATAGTCCCCGCGCTATGGTTTCGACCTCAGGCAGTTCAGGCATTTTTCCTCTTAAACAGAAGCTCGTCTTCCGGCTATCGTTTGCGAAGCCCAGACGGGCACGTCCGTGCTCGTATCGCCCAGACGCCCACACGCCCTACAGGCCCGCAGGGGGCCCGCCTGGAGGCGGGCGTCTGCCCGAGAGGCTGGATGCTCCTTCGGGCCGAGTCCCTCAAGACGAGGTCGGAGCTCGAATCTGGACGGCTACTGATTCGAGCATCGACGCTCGAGTTTCGAACGTCGATACGGGCATCGCTACCCACAGACGAGCTTCGAGCCTGCGTCCGACATCGTCGGACGCAGCAGGAATCGACTCAGACTATCTCCAGCATTCTGTCGATGCATTTCTTTGCCTGTTGGGCGATGTCGGGGGGAACTTCCACCGGGTAGACCATGTCTTCCAGGGACCAGAGGATCTTTTCCAAGTTATTCAGCTTCATATTGGGACAGTCCGACAGGATGCTGGCGGGATAGAATTTCTTTTGCGGATTTTCCTTCTCCAATCGGTGAAGCATGCCGATTTCCGTTCCGATGATGAACTCCTCAGACTCCGATTCGGTGGCGCGCTTGCAGATGCCGGAGGTGGAGAGCACATGATCGGCCATGGCAATTACGTCCGGCGTGCATTCGGGATGGACCAGCACCTCGGCCTTGGGATGCTGGGTCTTCATCTTAAGGATATCCTCGGCTAAGATGCGTCGATGGGTGGGACAGTATCCCTCCCACAAAATCACCTTGCGGTTGGCCTGCTTGGCAGCGTAATCGCCTAAGTACTTGTCCGGCACAAACAGAATCTCCTTGTCCTCAGGGATAGATTTGACCATCTTCACCGCGTTGGCGGAGGTGCAGCAGTAATCGGATAGCGCTTTTATCTCGGCCGTGCAATTAACGTAGCAGATCACCACCGCGCCGGGGTGTTTTTTCTTCATCTCGTTAAGCTGCCTGGCGGTGATCATGTTGGCCATGGCGCAGCCGGCGTTTAAATCCGGCATCAACACGGTCTTGTCGGGGGAGAGAATCTTGGCCGTCTCCGCCATGAAATGTACGCCGCAGAAGACGATCACCTCCGCGTCGGTCGCGGCCGCCTGCTGACTTAAACCCAAAGAGTCGCCCAGGAAGTCCGCGATATCCTGCACCTCACCTATCTGGTAGTTGTGAGCCAAAATGACGGCCTTGCGCTCTTGCTTGAGCCTAAGGATATCACTTATCAGCTTCTCATCTTTGACTTCGTCAGCGTGCATGAACTCAACCCCAAGAAAAGAGGATCTTACCTTTAGGTTTCGCTCGAATAGAGGAATCCTTAACGTCAGGAGCCTCACGGTATGTCGAGAAGGCGTCTGTCTACCTATGTCTCTGCGGAGAGAAGAATTAGGATTCGGCCTTTTTCTCCTCCGGGGAAGAACCCGCAGCCTCCTCGGGAGCGGAAGCCACGGCCTTATTGAGGTCCTCGATCAGCTTATCCACCTCCACCCCGTGCGCGGTTGCACCCTGCTCGATGGTCTCGTCGACAGCGAGGTGACATCCGAAGCAGTGCATCCCGTGCTGGAAGAAGGTCTTCACCGTGATCGGATACTTCTTCAGAACCACTCCGAACGTCATATCTTTGGTTATCTTGGCCTCTTCTGCCATACGATTTACCTCCCTTTAGTAAGAGCCGTCCTGCCGAATGGCCCGGTGTGCTCCAGATCTCTTCGCGTTTCCGGTCGCTCTTAAGAATACCGAACCTAAACCGCCGTTATTGGAGTTTTGTGATCTCCTTTGTAATCGATAGCGCTGTCTGTTCGCGGTCACGCTGTCATTGTCAAAATAGGCAAACCTTCCCCAAAAGTCAAGCGGTCTGGCGGCTTTCGTTCTCACAATCACCTTGTTAGAAAAAAGCCTGTGAAGAACGGAATCAGCCAAACCGTCCAGACAAAGACGCTGAACTTGTGGAAATTCACGATTGCCTTTTCATCTCTGCCCTTCAGAACGATGGTAGCCCAGACGGCGTGAATGAACATGAGCAGCAGTGCGGTAATCCCTGTGATGACATGGAAGTTTAGGAATATCCCGCGGATGGCGGCCATCATGGCCGTCCCCGAGGCGTCGGTGGCCAGACCGATCCAGAAGAAGATCAGGTGCCACGCTCTGAGCCTCCCGGCGATCTTCTCGCTCCAGACGCCTATAGAGTAGCTAACTAACGCCGAGATTATGAGTAGGGCCGAAAGCGGCATGACGCCCTTCGCTTTACTCTTGGCTCAGACTACCGCGACCTTATCCGAGTCGGCTACGATTGAACCGTCGCGTTGTGCAAAGATTGCACAGACCGAATTATCTTTTCTGTGTGATGAACTCAAGATGGAAAATGGTCTTTGGAGTGTCAGTGAGGAGCACGACCTGACTTAAACTCCTGCCGGATGCTATAATGCCTTCTCCAGAAGCTCCGCCAAGTCATAAGCTGCCAGGTCGTTCTCCATGTCCTTTTCCTTGATGCCGTCTCCCAGCATGGTCAGGCAATAGGGACAGGCGGTCGCCACGACCGATGCGCCGCTGGCGACGATTTGATCAACGCGAAGGTGATTTATGCGTTTGCCCAGGGTTTCTTCCATCCACATCCTTCCCCCTCCGGCTCCGCAGCAAAAGCTCATCTCCCTGGTGCGCTCCATCTCCTTCAGTTTCACCTCGTGGATAGAACCTAAGAGCTTCCTGGGCGCATCATAGATATCGTTGTGCCGGCCCAAATAGCAGGAATCATGGTACGCGGCGGTCATCTCCACACCGGTGGGACAACTCAGTTTCCTGGTCTTAACCAGATCCCACAACAGCTCGGTATGATGAACCACCTCATATTTGCCGCCGAATTGATGGTATTCGTTCTTGAAGGTATTGAAGCAGTGAGGACAAATGGTGATGATCTTCTTTATCCCGTATTTGTCGAAAAGCTCGATGTTCTGCTGCATGAGAATCTGGGCCAAGTATTCGTTTCCCATGCGGCGAGCGGTCTCCCCACAGCACATCTCCTCTTGCCCCAGTATGCCGAAGCTCACGCCGGCCTTTTGCAGAAGATTCACCAAGCTGCGGCTCACCCTCTTGTTACGCTCGTCAAATGAGCCGGCGCATCCCACCCAGAGAAGATAGTCAATCTCTTTCTTCTCGGTGACGGTCTTCAAATCCAGGTCCTTTGCCCAATCTGCCCTGGTGGCAAAACCGATAGCCCACGGGTTATAGTTGGTCTCCATGTTCCTGAAGAAGAGCTTGACCTCGGAGGAGAACTTGCTCTCCATCAATACCAGGTAGCGTCGCAAATCCACCATCTTGTCGATAAGCTCGATGAAAACCGGACAAGCCTCATGACATGCTCCGCAGGTGGTGCATGCCCAGAGCTCATCCTCGGAGATCACATTTCCTGCGATCGGCGCAATCTGTTCTTCCGTCCCCTCTCCCTTACCGGGGTCTTCGACCCGCCCGGTCAGATGATCCTTCAAATCCTGAATTACCTTTTTGGGCGAAAGCGGTTTGCCCGACAGATGGGCCGGGCAGTTATCCTGGCATCTGCCGCAGCGGGTGCAGGCATCCATATCGAGCAGCTGCTTCCAGGTGAATTCTTGCAGCTTGGCCACCCCGAAGGTCTCCTGGTTCTCGATGTCCGGAATGGCTTTGACCTCCCCCTGGGGAGCAAATGATCTGAAGAACTGATTTAGAGGAGAGGTGATCAGATGAAGAAGTCTGGAGTAGGCCACGTAGGCGATAAAACCGAAAGCAAGGATAACGTGCACCCACCAGATGGCCT
>JBARPX010000244.1:0-17720 GCA_049643405.1 Candidatus Zixiibacteriota bacterium | reverse complement strand
GAGCCCCGAAACCTCGGGAGGCGATCCGGCCCTGCCTCTCGCGTCTTAGCTATATCGAGTGAAGCTTAGAAGGGTACAGACAATTTCCTTGACACAAAGCACAAACAATTTATATTCTTTGCGTAATTATTGAGGCTAATCCGTTCGAACACAGTTGCACTTTTGTATCCTTCGCGAACGGTTAGCCCTGCAGGTACGAGAACAAAATCGGGGTGTGGCGCAGCCTGGTAGCGCACATGGTTTGGGACCATGTTGTCGGAGGTTCAAATCCTCTCACCCCGACCAGATGACGCTTTACCGTCCACAGTCCACCGTCCTCCGCAAAACCTCAAGACTTCCGCTGCGGACGGCGGACCGCGGACGTGACAAGCCCCCGTAGCTCAGCAGGATAGAGCATCTGCCTTCTAAGCAGAGGGTCGGGCGTTCGAGTCGCCCCGGGGGTACTTTATTTTGCCTCTTCCCAGGCTCACTGGTTCAAAAGCTGGACTCGTCGACCCGCGTCTTGTAAACCTCACTCCTATCCCCTCTCTTAGAGAAAGCAGAGGGGAACCGTTACCTTCGCCAACAGGTCAGTCTTCGCGCTGACGCAGTCTTCCGTAAGTTCCTCCTTAGCCACGTTCCAGAGTTCAAGGTCGGGAAAGGCTCATCGCCGACCCGGAAGGATCAGCCGGAGCGGTTCGGCCCCATTCGGGACGAATCAACGGCGAACCTGGAGGGTTCCCGGTCAGATCAGAATGGAGCTTTCCATCAACCAGGCATAAGAATTGCGTACCCTGGTACTTTTCACTTGACAAATTGTGTCAGTTTTGTTACGTATAATTGTGAAATTGTTCACAAGCCGAACTCAGCGCCGGAGAAAGATCTTTCGGAGCAGAAGCCGGAAGGATAAGGACAGATGAACAAGGTATCCGATTCGACGGTGGGACGCCTTTCCATGTATTATCGCTCTCTTCTGGAGTTCGAGAAGAAGGGATACAAGATCGTCTCGTCCAAGGACCTGGCGAAAACGGAAAAGCTGACTCCGGCACAGGTGAGAAAAGATCTCTCCTCTTTCGGGAGCTTCGGAACCAGGGGTTTAGGTTACCCGGCCAGGGAGCTTAAGGAAAAGATTGCGAAGATTTTAGGGCTTGACCGGAGTTGGAACGTAGCTTTAGTGGGGGTGGGAAACGTCGGTTCCGCTTTAGTCTCGTACAAGGAATTCCAAAAACAGGGATTCAACATAAAGGTGCTCTTTGACAACGACTTGAGGAAGATCAGCAAAAGTCACAAGGGTATTACGGTCTCCGACGTGAAAAATCTGGCAGAAGAACTGAAGAAAAACAAAATAGACATGGTTATCCTAGCGGTGCCGGCCCAGTCGGTTCAGGAAGTTGCCGATCGGGTGGTTTCCGCCGGCGTAAAAAGCATCCTGAATTTCGCCCCGGTCCAGATAAAGGTCCCGGAGGACGTGGTTCTACGCTCGGTCAACATGGCCATGGAACTGGAACATCTTTCCTTCTATCTCACCAACAAGAGGTCAATAATAAGATCGTAAAGGGCTGTCAGGAACTCTCAAAGCGGTGAACCGGTTTTTTTTGAAGACATGCTTGATTTTTCCCTTGACAAATTCTGAAGGGAGCGTATATAATAGCAAGCTGGATGTAATTCAACACGCGCAAAAGGAAGTTACGGAGAATATTGCTGGTGCGAAATTTTAAGGGACTATCAGCCTCATTTTTCTTTGTCCTTCTTCTGGTTGTATCTGCTTTTGGATGGCAGTTTGCCGAGGAATGCGTGCTGACCGGGACCGTCGAATACTTCGGCGACTCCGAGCGAAGTGGGCTTTGGGTGAAAGCATTCATATACGACCATGAGGTTGCTTCCTGCAAAACCGACGACGGGCTCTACGAATTGACGATCCCCCCAGACAATCCGACGACGCCGGGTGTGAAGGAGGGATACGAAGAAGGTGATCCGATCGTCATCATGGTCGATGGCATTCGCGCTGCCGTAGTCGAGGCCTCTGGCGGGGTGCATCTAGAGAATCTCGTCGTCTCCGCTTCGGATGTCCCCAACTTGACCACCTGGGGAAAGATCAAAGCGCTTTTCAAATGACGCCAGCGTACTACCGTCCGCTGTTTTTGCTTCCGTGCAGGCAGCTTTTTCGTTGAAACTAAGACCTTGATTATTCGTAACCTTTAATAGGTTGTAGCAATAAGGAGAGATCATGAAACTGAGCAGTCGAGAGGTAGGAGACGTGATGGTGCTGGAGCCCAAGGGTAAGATAATGGGGGGGCCAGACGCAACCGTGCTGCACGACAAACTCCACGAGTTTATCGATCAGAACAAGAAGAAGGTGGTGATTAACTTAGCCAAAGTGGATTGGATGAACAGCACCGGGCTGGGAATCTTGATTTCAGGTTTGACCACCTTGAGAAATAACGGGGGTGAGCTTAAGCTGGCAAGTGTGACCAATAAGATCCAGAGCCTTCTGACCATAACCAAGCTCATTACCGTCTTCGAAGCTCACGACTCCGTGGATGAAGCCGTGGCAAGCTTCAGCAGCTAAAAGACGCAGCAGCGCTACCCGGGCCACAGAGAGCGCCCTTGGAGACTGCGGAGAGATTTGTGAGAGAAAAGGTAGGTTGGCAAACCTGCCTTTTTTTGTTTTGCATCGTATTCGTTAGTTTGCATGCTGGAGTAAGAGTTTTTCGCAACGGAGATCTCTTATATGAACCGACCAGACAAAGGCCCCGCCGGACCTCGTCACAACATCAAAATCGTCAAGAAGAATAACCAAATGGAAATTCCCAGCAGCTTGAACTATCTGCCCAAGGTGGATCAGTTCGTGGAGAGGAGACTAAAAAAACTTAAAATAAAAAAGGACTTAATCGTCGACATCGCCATCTCCGTCAGCGAGGTAGTGACCAACGCAGTGGTGCATGGAAACAAAAAGGACTTGACCAAGAAGGTCAAGATAAACGTAGACGCAAGCCCATCTCAGGTGGAGGTGACCGTGGAGGACGAGGGGGCCGGCTTTGATCCTAATTCTGTCGAATGCTCATTTGACCAGGAAAGCCTCTTAAAGGAGGCAGGAAGAGGAATGCTGATAGTGGACTCCCTCATGGACCAGGTGGAGATCTTATGCGGACCGGGAAAGGGAACCAAGGTGAAGATCGTCAAATTGCTCAGATAAGGACGCGCTCCTCGTCGCAAGACTTTGTTCGTCATATCCTTGAGGACCAACCACGTAAGTCCGTTGACCCGGCAAGCTCAACACCTGGTCACAAAAAAGGGTGGGAGGTGCGGGTCTGGCGCCGCTGTGAGTTTCTGAGTCTGATTTAAAATCCTTATCCGGTGAACCGCTGGAGGGTCAGGGAGTATAATCAGAAGAAGTCACAGAGTTTTGAGGGCAAGCGCACTTCGAGCCGGTGAACTTGTCTGCAACCTTTGACCGGTTTCTTCACTCTAATAGGGCACAAGAGTTCTTTGTCGAGACTGTGGGAGTGTTCAGTTGAGTTTTCAGGTTCTGGTAGCTTCAGTTTATCTGGCCTGCGGGGCCGTACTGCTTTTCTTGGGCGTGGTGATCTTCCGGGAGAACACCAGAAGCCAGATCAACCGCGTGACCAGCTTCATGCTCTTCTTTGCCGGGCTGGGACCTCTTTTGGCTTCGCTGGGGACCTTCATACGCTCTGCGGGGGAGGCTGAGTCTTTTGTCAGCTCAGCCTTTACCCAGAACATATTCTACGTATGGGAGTTTTTCTTCCCCCTGCTCCTGCTCTTCTCCTTAGTCTTTCCGGAGGAGAATCGATACTTAAAGAGACGTCCCAAGCTCAAGTACCTTATCTTCGTTCCTCACATATTCCACATGATACAGGTTCTGATCTTCTATCAGCCGGAGAAGATAATCAGGTCGCTGGACGTGGCCAAGCTGGGTCCAGTGGCCAGGTTCTTCTTGGATCCCATCTCCATGGTCATAAAGTATGCGGCGGTCTTCTTCGGGATTCTGTATGAGATTCACGTGCAGTCGTTCTCCCTGATTAATCTGATTTTCCTGATATTGGCCGTCTGGTTTCTGTACCGCGGCTACAAAAAGATCACGGTTCCCACCCTCAAGAAACAGGTAAGCCTTCTGATATGGGGCATAAGGTCCTCGGTCGGACTCTACGTCGTGGCCTTCATCGTTCCGGTTCTTACTCCCCTGGAGCTCTCCGAAAACGTGAGGAATTTCTTAACCATCCTGGCATTGGTGATTGGCAGCGGCTCCATCGCCTGGGCCATCATACGGCATCACTTCCTGGACGTCAGGCTGATCGTCAGGCAGAGCTTAGTGTACTTCCTGACCCCCGCTCTATTCGTGGGGCTGTATTTCCTGATTCTAAGGCAGTTCGGAAAGCTGCTGCAGAATCTCATCGGGAGAGAGACTCCTGCCATCGACGTGGGCTTCGTGATTCTGGCCATAATCCTTTTCCAGCCCATCATGGGCCAGTTAGACGATCTGATAAAGAGATTCTTCATCCGGGAGAGATCCGATTACCGGGGGATGATGGAGACCTTCAGCCGAAAGCTGGTGACCATCTTCGACTTCGAGGAGGTCAAGGAGACGGTGGTGGATACGCTGAAGAAGGAGATGCTGGTGGAGAAGGTTCACGTCTGCGTTCCCCAGCAGGCCGGGAACGGTAAGAGCGCCGAGTACGCCCTGTTTTCGGATGAGCCCACAACAGAGCAACTGGGGGTATTCGACCAGAATGATCCCTTACTCTTGGCATTGAAAGAGAAAACTCGCCCCACCCCGTTTGCCGACTTCAAGATGGTTGAGGATATCAGCCGTCTGTTCGGACGACTTGACCGTCTGGGAATCTTTCTGGTGGTGCCCTTAATCAGCGGGAAGGAGCTGGTCGGGTGTATCGCGCTCTCCAAGAAGATCACCCGGTTCAGATACTCCTACGAGGACATTACCCTACTGGACGTGCTGGCCAACCAGATGGTGGTGGCCATGGACAACGCCCGCCTTTATCAGGAATCCCTGGAAAAACAGCGACTGGAGGAGGAGCTGAGCCTGGCCCGCCAGATTCAGATGGACTTATTGCCCCGTAGCTGTCCTAAGAGTGAATCATTCGAATTCTCCGCCTTCATTCAGCCGGCCCGGCAGGTGGGCGGAGACTATTACGACTTTTTCGACACCAACTCGGGCTCAGTCGGTCTGGCCATAGCCGACGCCTCCGGTAAGGGGATCCCCGCGGCCCTGCTCATCTCGCTGGTGCATGCCACCTTGAGGGCGGAGGTTAAAAACGCGTTGTCGCCTCAGGCGGTGGTATCGAACGTCAACGAGTTGATCTTATCCTCCACCACCTCGGAGAAGTTCGCCACCATGTTCTATGCGGAGTTCAACCCCCTTCAGAAGAAGCTCTGCTACTGCAACGCCGGACACAATTATCCGCTGGTGGTGCATGAAGACGGAGATGTGGAATTCCTGATCACCGGAGGGCTAATATTGGGGGCCTTTGCTGAGGCCGAATACGAGGTGGGGGAGATAACCTTGCGGAAAAACGATACTCTCTTCTTCTATTCTGACGGTCTGACTGAGAACTTCAACGCAAACGACGAGGAGTTCGGAGAGGAGAGGTTGCTGAACCTGCTACTTGAAAATCGCACTCTGGGGGCGGAGGAATTAATAGGAAAGGCGATCCGCGAGGTAACTAATTTCAGCGGAGGCCGTCCTCCCTTGGACGATTTTACCATCGTGGTTCTAAAAGTACGTTAATCCCCCGTCAAGACCGATGAAAAAGAACGATCGCACAGGTAAGCCAAAAATCCCCAAGGTCAGAAGAACCTGGACGCGAAGCCCGGTAACCAAGGTTAAGGAGAGCGGAAAGGTCTACAAGAGGAGAAAATCAGTGGAGTGGTCAACGGATGGAACGGATAAGACGCCCGGACGCCCGGACGGGCCCGTCGGGGGGCCGCCCGTAGGGGCGGATTTGACCAAGAATATCGAGAAGGCCTACAAGTACTGCCCCCGCTGCGGCGCAGAGATGGCGGAGAAGACTGTCGATCACAAGAAGAGAAAAGTTTGTCCGGTTTGCGAGTACGTCTACTATCACAATCCGGCACCGGCAGCCGGGGTGGTGATAGAGGAGGATGGGAAAATACTCCTGGTCAGAAGAAAGTACGAGCCTTACAAGGGGGACTGGTGCCTGCCGGCCGGATTCATGGAGTACGACGAATCACCAGAGCAGTGCGCCATAAGGGAGACCAAAGAAGAACTGAATGTGGATGTGGAGGTGGACGGTTTGTACGGCGTCTACTCCGGAAAAGACGATCCCCGGACGCATGCGGTTTTGGTTATGTACTGGGCAAAGATAATTGGTGGAGAATTGAAACCGGGAGACGACGCCGAGGAGATAGAATCCTTCGCCAAAGATAAAGTCCCCTCCAACATCGCCTTCTTAGCCCACCGACAGATTATCAGAGAATTCTTCGAAATTAAGGAATCAAAGACGCCGAGGAAATAGAGCGGCCGAAACGACTGCAAGCCCCCATATGTCATTCTGAACGAAGTGAAGAATCTAATGGATTGACTTTGTTGCAGACTCCAGATTCTTCGGCTTATGCCTCAGAATGACATCCGCTTGCTACGAGCAATTCAAGGTCCTGCTCGCTGGGGATGTTATCATCCCCAGCCAACGTTGCCAGTGGATGATAACATCCACTGGGGAACCTCGAGAGATGCCTCTCACCTTGGGCTCAGGCAAAGGCGCCTCATTCACTTGGACTGTGCATCGAAGATGAGGCGGGATGAATTCCTGCCTCTATGAGGAAGGATGATTCTGATGGGCTGTCGGGTCACGCACCAGAACCGTAAGATCTGACAGAACGCAGAACTTTCAGTGCGGAACATTATCTCCAGACAAGAGCAAGGATTATTGCAATGGTTACGACAGTGCAAGTTACCACAACAAGTGCAGTATTCCTGCGCCTCGAGTACCTTTCCTGGGCTTTCAGATCCATATAGTACCTGTCACCCGATACTTTCTTAATGACACCCTTTGAAACCAGGTTGTTGAAAATCCATCTCGAACGAATATGAAGTTCTGCCTTGGTCTTCGCCCTGTCAGGACTTAGCGCATCGTTCTTCTTGAAGGCATTCAAAATGCCGTCTGTTATCACTATGATTGCTGCTACTCCGCCTCCGTTCATTTCTTGCTCCTTCCACTTTCAAATACACTCAACCAGACGAAAAATTCAAGAGGACCGCGTGACTCACGCCCGTGTTGGGAGAAACGCCGATGGCGCAAGGCCTGAGAGAACGCCAACGGCGTCACACGAACTCCACTTCCTCTTTTCTGAAGAAGATCAGCCCGAGAATCACGCAGGAGACCGGAACCAAGAATAAGGCTATGGGCGCCAGCACCACCGACACCTCAGCCAGCCCCGAGACCAAGGTGATATAGGTAAAGGCTCTTACCAGCTTATTCACACTTTGTCTAATCTGGAAAAGTTTGACAGCGATCAGAATGTCTATGATGCCTGCGGTGATCATACTCACCGCAAAAAAGACCAGGTAGACGACCGTAAGTGCCGTCTCAGACACGGGCCAGATCATAACAACCCAAATCCGAAGCGCGAGTGAACTGATCTGGTACACGATGCCCCAGCATATGGCAAGGATAATCAAGGTGTCAATATCATGATAGTTGTAACGCTCGTTGAGCAGTTTCCGAAACATGGTCAGCGTATACACCGAGATGCCGGTGAAAATGATGAAAAGCAGATCACTGGGGCCAAATACTGGTCCGCGATAGCCGAAGGCGGCTATCCCAATCACCCCCTGGGCAATGCTTATCACAAAAGCAAGCGGGAATAGGATGGCTTGCGTGATAGCCAGCCATCCTGCCAATTGATATCGGTTCTCGTCCATCTTCAGCCTCTCCTTACGTTTCTGGATTCTCCTGTTTCAGTAACTCCTGTATTGTCAGATATAGTCTGCGACATATTCCAGAATGTCGCCGGGCTGGCAGTCCAGTTCCTTGCAGATTGCCTCAAGGGTGCTGAATCGGATTCCTTTGACTTTCCCGGTCTTCAGAAGCGAGAGATTGGTCATGGAAATGCCTATTCTCTGAGATAGCTCGGTCAGCGACATCTTTCTCTTCGCCATCATCATGTCGATGTTAATTCGAATAGTCACAGTATGAGTATACGGTAGTGTTTCAAAAAAGTCACCAAATGTTTTATGTTTTACATAAATATATTTAACTCCAACATAAAATCATAATCTCTGAACATAAAGGTTTTTAGCTGGATGAAATTCCTCAACAGAAGTTAAGTAATTGCGATATAAGAAGTTAATTGCTGAATAGGCATGACTATGCCCTAAACTGGGTAAGATACCCATCCTATGACTAATTGTGAAGGGAGAGTAGTCGCAGCCCTTCCGCTGAAGGCGCTCGCCCCGCCTTTAGCGGGGGATCTGCCTATGGCAGACAGTTTGCGGGGCTGAGCATGCCTGAGAGATTGCTTCGTCACTTTGTTCCTCGCAATGACAGGGTCCCCACTGTCATTGCTGGCAATAGCAAAGCAAACTCCAGAATCAGGCCTCTCTGCATTCTGTACCTCCTGCTGTAAAAGACAAACGTAGCCAGGGCTTCTAGCCCCGGCGGGTGATACCCTTAGCCGGGCAAGATGCCCGGCCTACAAATTCTATTAACTCGCAAATCTGGAAACAAGCAGAGGCGGGATGAATTCTCGCCTCTGCAACTGGAGACCGTGAGACAAGTGCAAAACGAGGGAGGGGAAGGCCCTCCCTCGCTTCAAACTGCAGCCTAGAATACAAGATGATGTCCAGCTTCCTCCTTACTTCAGAAGCAGCATCTTCTTGGTAACCACTTCATCACCGGCAACCACCCGATAGAAGTATACCCCACCGGATATTGCCTCTCCCATGTCGTTGGTGCTGTCCCAGGTGATGGTATGCGATCCTGCGGGTAACAGGCCATCTACCAGGGTCCTCACCTTCTGTCCGGCAACGTTGTAGACCGCGAGGTTGACGTGGGTCTCGGAAATCAATTCGACCGAGAACTGGGTCATCGGGTTGAAAGGATTGGGATAGTTCTGGGAGATGGTAAACTCGGCCGGAGTAATTCTAGCCGCACTCGCGGCCCCGCTGATGCAGCTATAGGTTACACCCTTGGTATCATCCCAGTAGTAGTCGGCCAGGGCAAGGCTATCCACCAGAAAGCAGAACGACTGGGTCGGGTTCCTTGCTTTGTCGGACGTAACTGTGCAGGTTCCATCTGACCCGGTTATGCACTGATCCACATCCGAGGTGGCCCCGTACCAATGGCCGTGAACCGTGACACCAGCTAGCGCGGGATAACCACCGGCATCCTCAACCACCTTGGGAGTGGCGTACCCCCAACGGTTGGGCCCGGCCACCTTCTTGCTCATGGTGATTGACTCCACAAACATCGGCGTCTCCGGTGGAGCGCCCTCTATGGTGAAGTATGTATCTGATACATCGCTGCCCTCATTTGCAGCGCCGTCGTAAGCATAGACGCTAACCAGACACTGGGTGGAAGGAGTGTTCGGCACGGTCCAGTTGTAGGTCCCGGGATTGCCTGACAGGTTGTCGATGAGATCGTAATTCGCTCCACCATCATAGGAATAATAGAGGCTGGTCGAGGTTACGCCTATGTTGTCCGTGGCGTTCCAAGTAATGCTATAGACAGAGCCAACGTTCCAGACCTCGCCGCCGTTGGGCTGGGTCACCGTCACTACCGGTGGCTCGATATCCCCCTGGATGGTGAAGAAGGCATCGGAGACATCCCAGTCCTCGTTGGTTGCCGCATCGTATGCATAGACTTTAACCAAACATTGGGTCGAAGGCGTATTCGGCACGGTCCAGTTATAGGAACCGGGATTTCCCGACAGGTTGTCGACAAAATCATAGTTGGTTCCGCCATCATAGGAGTAATAGATGCTGATCTGGGTTACGCCCTCATTGTCGGTAGCATTCCAGGTGATGGCGTAGGTCTGCCCGACATTCCACACCTCGCCGCCATTGGGAGCAGTGACGGCAACCTCGGGAGGAATGGTATCGGTCACCATCACGGCCAGCACCGCCTCGTACGCGTCGATGCATCCCCAGCCGTAGTCGTTGTCTTCACCTGCACTGCCCAGATCACGTGCCGTGCTCATCAAGACGTTTTTGATGGTGGTCACGTCCGCATTGGGGTTGGCTTGTCTCATCAGGGCCACCACGCCGGCCACGTGCGGACCAGCCATTGAGGTTCCGCTCATCCGGGTATAACCGCCAGTATAGTAGGAAGAGTAGACACTGTACCCCGGTGCGGAGACCTCCGGTTTTATGGTGACACCGTCGCAATCAGATGGTCCCCGGCTGCTGAAGTAGGCAATAGGATAGGGCCAGCCGTAGTTCTCGGCATCCACCGCTCCCACGGAGAAATTGACCGTGGGACTGTTGCAGATATTGGCCGGTGATCTGTGGGTTTGAGGACTCGGGCCCTCGTTCCCGGCGCTGAAAATGACCACAACGCCGGCGGCCTCACAGGCATCGATGACCGCCTGCCAACGGTAATCGCAATCCTGGTAGGTGCCGCCGAAACGGGCGTCAATACCCCAGGAGTTCTGCACAACGTCCGGCACGTCGTCGGTGGTGCCGGGATTACCGTCCGGATCGGCAAACCACTGGAAAGCGCCCAGCACGTCGTTGTCAAACTCCGACCCTACCCCCTGGTTGATGGTGTTATCGGCAATCCACTGAGCTTCCCAGGCGACCCCGACGGTATCACCGGTGGCATGGCCTGCCCCACACATAGTCCCCATGGTGTGAGTTCCGTGTCCGTTGTAATCCACCGGATAGGAGGTGCCGCCTCCAATTGCATCTCTCCAGCACTCCTGCCAGGGATGCCAGTTCCCTCTCCACCTGTCGGTCAGCGCAGCATGGTCACCGTCCACGCCGGTATCCAGACCGCCGATGAGCCTGCCGTAACCGGTGATTCCCAGGTTGTACCAGACCAAATCCGCGTTGATCGCTCTCAGGCTGGCTGTTACTCCTATACCCAATACAGGAGGGGTTGAGGGGCCATCAACCGGCTCAATTAACGTGGCATCGAAGTTCCCGTCAATCGCCTCCACCTCCAGACGATCGGCGATTCTGTAGAGTTCGGCTTTGGTCGCAGAGATGACCACCGCATTCACAATCCAGTAAGGGGTGTATCCCTTTACCGAGCTGGCTGTCACCGCGCCGTCAAGATAATTCAGAAGGGCAGGCTGTGATCTTTGAGCTGCCTCCTTCAGGGTAGTCAGTACCCTCTCGTGGCGCACCGCCATGGTCGCCTGTTCCACGTGCAGAGCCTGGTCCAGGGACTTTATGTCGGGACGATCCCGCAGGTAGACGATGGCGGAGGCAAAGTCGTTATCCGAGAGGGTCTGCAAATAGGCGGCGAAATTCGGCTCGATCTCCCCGGCGAATGCTGAAAAAGAGAAAGCTGACGCCAGGATGAGTGCCGCAACCGAAAAAAGAATTGACTTCTTCATCTTCGTGTCTCCCGAAAAATAAGGTTAAACACTTAGGGTGATTTTGGTCCCCCTCTGGCAATCTCTTCCGATAAGAACCACCTCCTTACGGCTCGTAGGGTGAACGGCAACAGTGAAAGTATTAAGTATAGATGGTAAGTCTCCTCCTTCCATCACCTCCTCTGCGACAAAAGGGTTGAGAATAGACTGGACTCCACGTGTCCGATACGTGGAAAGTGCCGACTTCGAGATTTGGTTATCTGCTAATACTTAGAACCTGTAAAGGTAAAACCAAATTTACTCCTCCAATCACCGCCTGTCAAGCAAAATTTTTCCCGGCTTCTTCCGGCCTGAGTACTTTCCCCTATTTATACCACGAGCCACAAAAAACGACCTCTTAGGCACCCTGACCCGCCGTGCTTTTCTGTTACGCCGTCAGTCGCTGGGATCCCGCCAGTGGCGGGGGGCTCCAACCCGCCAACTCGGCTGTGGCGTAAAACCCGCCACGGGGCGCAGGATCCGGGGGAACGCAAAAAATGAGGAGCGGTAGGCGCGCCCTTTGGAGTACGAGGAACCTGTAGGGGCGAATCTTCAGATTCGCCCTGGCAACGGTAATCTGATCAGACATTCAAGGCGGGATAAATTCCCGCCTCTATGAGGAAAGATATGCGAGCAGATATGACACGAGGGAGGGGAAAACCCCTCCCCCGAGCTCAATCGCAAGCAAGAACTAACGGAGTAAAACTTGGTCTTACTTCAACAGCGTCATCTTCCTGGTCGAAACCTCATCTCCGGCGGTTGCGCGATAGAAGTAGACACCGCTGGAGAGCGCCTCTCCCCTGTCGTTGGTGCCATCCCAAACCAGGGTATGAGATCCGGCTGCCATGACCTCATTCACCAGAGTCTTCACCTTCTGCCCGGCAACGTTGTAAATGTGGAAACTGACATGACCCTGCTCGAGCAAGTCAAGCGTGAGCTGTGTCACCGGGTTGAAAGGATTGGGATAGTTCTCAGAGATGACGAAGGCGACAGGAGCTGTCCTGGCGAACTTCCCACCGGTCGGGCTGATGCAGTTGTAAGTCACACCCTTGGTGTCATCCCAGTAATAGTCGATCTTGACCAGACTATCCACTTGGAAACAGTAGTCCTGAGTGGGGTTTTTCGCCTTATTGGACTGCACTGTGCATTTCCCATCCGGGCCGGTGATACACTGATCCACGTCCGAGGTCTGCCCGTACCAGTGGCCGAACACAGTCACACCCTCCAGGGCAGGAGTACCCAGGATGTCTTCCACCACCTCGGGAGTAGCAGTAGCATACACGTTCACGCCTGCCGTTTGCAGAGCCATAGCGATAGCCTGAACGAACATAGGTGTCTCAGGCGGAGCTTCGGCTGCCGTGGCGAAATCGGTGTTGGAGAGACCGGACCAGTTGGGCACCTCATCGGCCGTCTTCAGGGCGAAGTAATAGGCAGTGCTGGGCGTCAAGCCCGTAACGGTGAAATTCTCAGTCGATCCTGCAAGCCCGGGAGCCGGTTCTCCACTCGCCTGTGAGGCTGCATTCCACTCGGCTTCACTGTCCAGAGGACCCAGGCTGGCCAGCTGATAGCGAACGTCGTACGCGGTGGGAGTGCCGGTGTTTCCGTCGTCGCCAGGCGCAGTCCAGGTCAGATCCACGGCGCCTTCGGCAGTACCGGTGGAGGCAGCCAGGTCGGTCACGTCTGCCGGCGGAATGGAATCAGGAGGCTGAGGACCAACCGCGTTCAGCGAACTGTAGGCGTTCATCCTGCCTGAACCGAGCTTACCCTCATAGCCCGGATTGAGATCATCAATCGGGTCGGCATAGTCGACTATGTAGTTCCAGATCTCCGAGCTGCTCAAAGTCGGCTCATAGGACTTTAAAAGTGCCGCCAGACCCACCACGTGAGGGCAAGACTGCGAGGTTCCGCTGATTAAGCCGATGTAATCGTATTCCGGATCGTCAGAAACGTGCAGGGTCGAAAGGATATCCACGCCCGGGGCGGAGATGTCGATCCAGGTTCCGTAGGTCGAGAAAGAGGCCTTCACGTCGAAAGAGTCTGTGGCTGCCACATCCATCACGTCGGTACGAGCTCCCAGGTAGTCCGCGACTTCATTGTTGGCATTGCCGGCTCCGGCAACGATCAGCACACCTTGTCCGATGGCGTAATCGACTGCGTCAGGAAATCCGCCTGTGGCTGAGGAGCCCCAGGAACAGTTGACCGCAGTTGCTCCCGCATTGGCTGCATAGTACATTGCCTGGGCACAGAAATCCATCCTAACCCATCCGTATCCTGCCCGGTCTTCCCACCCGGCCCTCAAGGCCATCAGCCTAACACCGTTGGCAGGCGAGGAGAATCCACTGTTCCAACCTCCCGCCATACCTGCTCCACAGTAACCGTTATTGGTTATGGCACCGACTATTCCCGCCACGTGGGTGCCGTGCCCGTTGAAATCCCTGGGATCATTATCCGGGGTCCCGCAGTCCTCCCCTTTGGCACAGGGACGTACTCCATCTACCCAGTCCCAGCCGACCCAGTCGTCCACATATCCGTTGAGATCATCGTCCTCCCCGTTGGACTCCTTGCCACCACCGTATTCCCCGTAGTTTATCCAGATGTTTCCCTGGGTCACATCACCGGGAGCGAGATAGCCGCCCAGATCCTTATGATAATACCTCACCCCACTGTCGATGATTCCGATCAAAACCGTGGCGTCGCCGCTTTCCAGATTCCAGGCGGCGGCGGCATCCACGTCGTGGTCAGCCGACCCCTGCTCAAAATGCCACTGGTAGTAAGGGAAGCTGACTGGGGGGTCATCAAAGTAGGGATCATCCGGTGTGGCGTATATGGGATGAATCCCGATCGGTTCCACGTGATCCACGAAAGGCGACTTTTCATACGCGTCCATAGCCTCCTGCAGACTTTGCGGACCGTTGAACCTCACTACATGGTAGCCTGAGAGATCAGGCAACCCAGCCTTAGCCTTGAATCCCGGAAACTGCGCAACCATCTTATCCACATCAAATGACCAATTTAGGGCATCAATTCCGGGAATACCGGTCTGAGCCACCCCCTTGACCATTCTCGGAGAGACTTTGCCCACACTACCCTGAAACTTTACCACGAACTCGCCAGGCACGAACTGCACCCCGCTGGGCGGAGCCTGAAAAGGAATTCTCACTGCTTTTTCCGCCAGGACAGACGAGGCGAAAGCAAACAGAAAGATCACCAGAAACACAGAAATCTTCTTCATCTTCTAACCTCCCACTGGTTGAGGTGAAAGAACCACAGTTGGCTTCCCCCCTTTCAGGCAATTTCTCTCCCTATACACCACCTCCTTCAGCGCTGAAATTCACGATTTACACCAACTTTCGGGTGCGACCGCAAAGTGTCCTCCTTCCATCACCTCCTTTGGGATTTGAGGGCTTCGGATTTCAAAAACCACGATGCATCCAGCACATGGGAAGCACTAATTCAGACGCCTAGCCTTTTGGCTGTTCTTTCGACCTGATGCATTAAAGTTATCCCTCCCCCCCGCACCCTGTCAAGAAGAAATTCCCTGGACTGTCTCTCCACTCAGTGGTTTTACTTATCTAAGACAGAACCCACAGGAGGAGCGTTCCTGCCGACTCGGACGGACAGCGTACTTCGAGCGCCCCCTGGCGCGGGCTATTTTCAGGTGAACTCCTGAGTATTGAAATGTGTCGCGGGGAACGAAAAATCCCATTCCGCCATGATCGCAGGCAAGTCTGTACCCGGGGCTCTCCCCAGCCAAAGGCGGGGGATGTGCCTATGGCATGACCGGCCCCGGGCACGGGATTGAACAACTATGGTTGTCTCCGGGGCTGGAGATCTCCGTATTCACCAGGCACAACCCAGACTGGCATTATACCGGAATAGAACCGGCTCCCAGGGGAAATCTGAATGCACGGGATGGGGTCTCCTGTTCTCCGGCGAAACCAGTTTAGGGGAAGCGCCCCACATCGCTATCCAGGGGGCACCGCATCAAGAGGAAAGGCTGATGCTTTTGATGTGCTCCAATCGGAAGTACCTTATCTGGTTTTGAGCCAATCCCTCCAGGTACCACCTTCTTCTCTTGTAGAGCAAAGACTTGGGGGTAATCTCGACCACCTCGGAGGAATGAGGCGATACACAGTGTAGGGTGATCTTCTTCTCAGGCCAAATGGCTTGCCGGAGAAGTTCAAAAATCAAATCCGCACCATGATTCGGACGGTCCCTTTCCGGTTGAAACACGACACGCTTTTTTGCCTTCTCATATTCACTTTTGATCTTTTCGGGTATTGTCGACTCAAGCTTTGCCAACGCCCGTCTGGCTGATTTCTTGAAACAGCCCACCGATTGGACCGGGCAAGAGCTTAGTCCTATGTAAAGGCTAAGGAATTCGTCGACGGTGAAGTTTAGAGTAGGCAGAAAGGCTTCATCGGTGACGATCTTGTATCCGCCATCGAAACGGATTGGGACCCTGGCTTCGGAAAGGGTATGAATGTCCCGATAGATGGTCCTTTCCGAAACCTCACACTCACCGGCCAGATCAGAAGCACTGAGAGCACTCCTGGACCTCAGCAGGTTCAGGATTAAGAACAACCGGTCTAGTTTTGCCATCTTTAGTCAAGCGAACGTACGTTCGATACGGACTGAGTCACTCTCTCGGATAACACCGCCGGCTTTATGGACTGATAATCTCCGGTCAGGGTGGCGGCTCGCTCGATCTCCATCCGCAACTCCCGAACGTTATCAGGCCAATCATACTTCAACAGAAGCCCCAGCGCATCGCGAGCGATTCCCAGTACACTCCTTTTCTGTTCCTGGTTAAATAGAGCTATGAATCTATCGACTAATTGAGGGATTTCATCATTTCTTTCCCTCAACGGAAGAATCTTCATCCTCAGACAAAAAAGACTATCCAGAAGCTTGTGGAGTTGCATGTTGTTTCGCGAGCTTTTATGTTCGCTGCTCAGCACCGACCCGACCAGGCCCAGACTAAGAAGTTTGCTTCTGGGAAAGGCGCCGTCGTTGCCCAACTCCTCAAGAAAATCAGAGAACTTCGCCAGCAGGTGTCCTTCCAGCAGGTCAATTCTTCTGACAAAAACCGTGTCCCTCTTTGTTGACCCCCGAAGCCTTTCAAGAAACTCTGGGGAGGCAAGCTGCCCAACTATTGCTGCGCGCTCTTTCTCCCCCCGTTCGCAGTCAAGAACCATGAACTCACCTTCCCGGTTTCTTCCCTGATGGATGAGCCTGGCAAAGTGTAGTTTGCCCACACCGCTTTCTCCCTCCACCGCTACGTTGAAATCAGACTGCACAGCCCGACTGATCTCTTGATAAACCTTGTTGGCCTTGTTGGTCATCCCCTCTCTTCCTCCTGCCCTCCACGTTTTAGATGATGAAGCCCAAAACAGTCACGATCACGTCCGTGAGCGTGGTATCACCATCTCCACCCGAAGGCGGAGCGGGTTGCGGCGGAGCAGGCATCTCGCCTGCTGCTCCATCAGCGTAAACAGCACTACTCGCAAAGCAGACAAGCAGCAACAGCGCAATTGCCATCACGGCGAACAACCCAAAAGAATTCATCCTGGAAAGCATCTGAACCTCCTTAACTTGAAAGTTGTTAGCCCGTTCAAGATGAATCCTATTGCAACCTCCGTGCCCGAAGTATGAGAAACTTACTTACTCCATACAAGCTAAGGGCTTACACCAAGGGCCGAAGATCAGTTATCCAGGAATTAGGAGAGGATATCTCGTCGGCAGCGACGAGTGGACGGGGAATTTCAGTAAGTTCTACTGGCGAAAGAGGTTACACCCCTCGTCATTTTCGCCGAACTGCTTTTTAAGGGGGGTTCCAGCAAAACCGTGTAAGTTATTCAAAGATAAGCTATTACAAAACAACTCGTCATTTATGAAGGGCTAATGCGGGCAATTCTCTTGATCTTGTGCCTCTTGATCTTTCTTCTCAATGTCGTCTCATTCAATCCCAGCTCCTCTGCCGCCCTGACCTGATTCCATTTGTTCCTTTCCAGCGCCTGAATGATCTTTCGCTTCTCCACCCAGTCCAGAACTTCTTGAAGCTTCCCATATTTATCCAGATTGACCACCTGTTTCCCTGCTTCAGCTTCCTCCGGCAAAAGCTCCTTGGGAAACTCCCCGTTCTTACTCAGCAGGGTCGCTCTTTC